>CAMKAM010000033.1 GCA_946410475.1 uncultured Bacillota bacterium | reverse complement strand
TAGCAGGCGTAAGCCGCGATCTACAGCTTTTCCCCGTCTCAGACGATGTATGCATCGCTGCATTCATCCTCTTCGGTGACGTGGAGGTCACAAAGGCAGCAGCCAAAGAACTCCTGGCCCGCGCGCCGAAGTTCGACGTCATCTTCACCGCTGAGGCCAAGAGCATCCCGCTCGTATATGAGATGGCAAGGCAGGCAGGGATGAACGAATACGTCGTAGCCCGTAAGGCTCCGAAGCTCTACATGGAAGACCTGATCACGACAGACGTCGATTCGATCACGACTCAGGGTATCCAGACTCTCTGCATCGGAAAGCGCGAAACGGATATGATCCGCGGCAAAGATGTCCTCATTGTGGACGATGTCATTTCGACAGGAGGCTCGCTCATTTCCATGACAAACCTCATCGAAAAAGCCGGCGGCAACATCGTCGGCAAGATGGCCGTTCTCGCTGAAGGAGACGCTATGGACAGAGGCGATATCATCGCCCTCCACAAGCTGCCTCTCTTCGACGCAGAAGGCAACATTACAAACTAATGTCTCTTTACGATTATCATGTATTCGATACAGTGGTTCGCCAGGGCAGTTTCAGCAAGGCCAGCAGGGTCCTCCATGTGACGCCCTCGGCAATCAGCCACATAATAGCAAAGCTCGAATCCGACTTCGGGTTTCCTTTGCTTTCAAGGAACAGGAACGGGATCCATCTCACATCAGACGGCGAAACGATCCTTTCGGCGGTCGAAGAGCTCCTTCTCTGCGAAGAACAGCTGAACCAGGAGATATCCGATCTCAACGGCATCATGTCAGGTACCGTCAGGATAGCCGCTTTCAGCAGCGTCACCTTGAAATGGCTCCCGGATATCCTCGCGTCTTTCAAAGCTGACTTCCCGCAGATCAAGGTCCGCGTCCTGCAGGGCACCTACGGAGAAGTAGCTTCACGGATAGATTCAGGTGCAGTCGATCTTGCTTTCGTAACGGATTCCTACAAGCCGGCCGACGGCGTCGAGCTTTTCGAACTCCACCGCGAGCCGCTCGTGTGCGCTATGCCGAAAGACTTCGTTACGAAAAGAGCCGATTCCATATCAGCTGACGAGATGAGAGGCGCTCCGTTCCTTCATCACTCGTCCGGAGTAGTCGACGAGATCCAGGAATTCATAGAAGAATTCGATGTCGATACCGAATACGAATACGTCCTTGATAACGACGACGCAAAACTCGCTTTGGTCGAAAAGGGACTTGGCATCTGCATCATGCCTGAGATATGTGTCGACGAAGAACGCTTCGACATCAAGGCGCTGCCGATCACGCCCTCGCGCGAAAGGCATATCTATCTTGCAGTCGGCCACAGCCGCTTCCTCGCGCCGGCGACGGAGGAAATGAAAAAACAGATCCTCGCTTACTGCGAAGACCTGTAAAACATTCGAACAACAGATGCTTACTTCTGACCCTTCAGGTATTCCACTTCCTGGCGGGTCAGTTTTCTGTATGTGCCCTCTTTCAGGCGCGCAAGGTAAAGATCTCCGATCTTCGTCCTGCAGAGCTCTTTGACGGGGCATCCGACGGCTTTGAACATCTTTCTGACCTGACGGTTCTTGCCTTCGTGGATAGTGATGTCGACGACAGCAGACTTCTCCGTCTGCTTCACGACCTCGACCTTAGCCGGCGATGTGACGAAACCACCGATATCCACGCCGTTTCTCAGGATGCGCTGCTTCTTTTCCGACAGCACGCCCGCAACGATAGCGCGGTATGTCTTTTCGATATGGAACTTCGGGTGCGCCAGCCTGTTGGCCAGTTCTCCGTCATTGGTCATCAAAAGGAGGCCCGTCGTGTCTCTGTCGAGCCTTCCGACCGGGAATATCCTCTGCGGTATGTCTGATACGAGGTCGGCGACCGTGGGCCTGCCCTGCTCGTCTGACATGGACGTTATTATCCCCTTCGGCTTGTTGAGGAAGATGTACACCGGTTTTTCCGAAGTGCCGATCAGTGTTCCGTTGACTTCGACCCTGTCGTCCGGTTTGACGTCATAGCCGAGTTCCTTCATGACTATGCCGTTGACCTTGACATTGCCTGCCAGCGTCATCTCATCGGCCTTCCTGCGCGATGCCACTCCCGCCTGGGCTATATACTTATTGAGCCGCATCTTTCATCCTCTCTGTCATCTTAAGCGATCGAAATGACTTCGTAGTCCTTCGCTTCAACTGCTTCCTTCAGGACCTCATCGGCAACTTCTGCTGTCAGAGTAACGATAGCCCTGTCCTCCTCGTGGCTTACGTCTGCTGCGCTTACGCCTTCTACAGCTTCGAGAGCCTTCTTTACCGTTGCCTCACAGTGAGCGCACATCATTCCTTCGATCTTCATCGTCTTTTCCATTCCGGTCTCCTTCCCGGCCGCGCGGGCCGCTTTCTGTTCTTCAGTCATCCTTCTTATCTCTTCGTCTGCCGCTCTGATCTTTTCCAGTGACGAGTCTGGCAGGCTATTCTTTGACGGTCTGTCGTGCGACGAGTCATATATGTCGTAGAAGTTCAGTCTCAGCGCATTCGATACCACGCAGAAGCTCGACAGGCTCATCGCTGCCGCGGCGAACATCGGTCCGAGGGTCCATCCGAACACCGGTATCCAAAGACCCGCCGCAAGCGGTATACCTATTATATTATAAAAGAACGCCCAGAAAAGGTTTTCGTGTATATTCTTCAGAGCTTTTCTGCTTAGTCTGATCATCGCGGGGATGTCTTTCAGGCTGCTTCTCGCGAGCACTATCTCTGCCGCGTCGATGGCAACGTCGGTGCCAGCGCCGATGGCGACTCCGATGTCAGCTCCTACAAGAGCCGGCGCGTCGTTGATCCCGTCGCCGACCATCATGACCTTTCCGATGTCCTTCAGTAAGCTGACAGCCTTCTCCTTTCCGTCAGGGAGCACCTCTGCGATGACTTCGTCGACTCCCGCGAGCCTTCCGACCGCCCCGGCCGTAACAGCGTTGTCTCCCGTAAGCATAACGGTCCTGAGACCGAGGTCCTTAAGAGAAGCGATCGCCTGCGCCGCATCTTCCTTGACGATATCCGCAACTGCTATCATGCCGAGGAAACTTCCTGCCTTCTCGAAGAAGAGACACGTCTTTCCTTCTCCCGCAAGCTCATCGGCCCTCTTCAGCGTTGCCTCCGGTATGGCTGCAGCCTCACCGACGTAGCCGGCATTACCGCCTCTCAGTTCAGTGCCTGCTCCGCCGCTTGCCTGCTCTCTGCTTCCCGCACCAAGCACAGCCCTGAGGCCGTGTCCGGAGACGACTTCAAAGTCCGCAATATCCGCTTCCAGCATCTCCTTCGCCTGCTTCTCAGAGAGCCTTCCTGTGATCGCACGGGCCAGCGGATGCTCGCTCCTTATCTCCAGTAGACCTGCCGTGTCCATGAGCTCTTCTTCGCTCACGCCTTCGGCCGCCAGTATATCCGTGATGCCGGGCTTTCCTTCCGTGATCGTTCCTGTTTTGTCCATAACGACGATGCCTGTCTTGCCCGCTTCTTCAAGCGACGTCGCCGTCTTGAAGAGTATACCGTTCTTTGCGCCGAGTCCGCTCGCGACCATTATGGCTACAGGCGTTGCAAGTCCGAGCGCGCAGGGGCAGCTGATGACGAGCACGCTGATCGCCCTTTCGAGCGCCTGCTCGGTAGCCGCTCCCGCAAGCAGCCAGATGATCAGAGTGACCAGTGCTATTCCTATTACGACCGGCACGAATATGCCGGATACTTTGTCCGCTGTCTTTGCTATCGGAGCTTTCGTCGCCTGAGCGTCGCTTACCAGACCGATGATCTCCGCAAGGCTCGTATCCTCTCCGACCCTCGTCGCGCGGCATACGATGTAGCCCTGCAGATTGATCGTTCCTGCGAAGACTTCGCTTCCCGCTTCTTTGTCGACCGGTATGCTCTCGCCCGTCAGCATCGACTCGTCTACCGAAGTCGCGCCTTCCTCGACTGAACCATCTACCGGAACAGAACCTCCGGGACGGACCGCGAACAGATCTCCGGCCTTTATCTCCTCTATCGGGACTTCTCTTTCGACGCCGTCTTCAAGGAGAATGGCCGTCTTCGGCGCCAGCTCCATCAGGCTCTTGAGGGCGTCCGTCGTCCTGCCCTTCGACCTTGCCTCAAGGAGTTTTCCTACTGTGATCAGAGCCAGTATCATCGCGGCCGATTCAAAGTACATCGGCTCCATCTCTCCCGTTGGGAGTATCCGCCCGAACAGGACGTACAGGCTCCATATGAACGAGGCTCCCGAGCCCAGAGCGACCAGGGTGTCCATGTTCGGCGCCCTGTGCGCCAGGCTTCTGAAGCCGCTTATGAAGAACTTCTTGTTGATCACCATAACGATGAGGGCGAGGACCATCTGCACCAGGCCCATGGCGAAGTGCTTTCCCTCGAGCGGACCCACCGGCCAGCCCCACATCATGTGGCCCATCGAAAAATACATGAGCACCAGAACAAAGCCGATCGAAGAGATCAGCCTCATTTTCAGAGCATCCTCACCCGTATCGAGGGTGGATGCGTCATTCATGTCTTCTTTTCGTTTAACGGAGGCTCCGTAACCGGCCGCTTCGACTGCGGCGATGATATCCTTCGCCGGTGCCGTGCCTTCGACCCCCATCGAATTCGTCAGAAGACTCACGGAGACTTCGCTTACTCCCGCTACGCCGGCAACGGCCTTCTCGACCCTGGCGCTGCACGCCGCGCAGCTCATCCCCGTTACATTATACTGTTTCATTTGCGGTACCACCTCAGCTGTCTTGCTATTCCTCCTGACGGCCGAGATCATCGATCGATATCTGGTTCTCGAGGATCGCCTCTTCATACCCCTCGGGCACCTCGATCACGCTTTCGATGTCCTCGATGTCAGGAAGCTCCTTCAGTGTGGAAAAACCGAAATACTTCAGGAACTGATCCGTCGTTCCGTACAGTATCGGTCTTCCGATGCCGGACGAGCGGCCCTTCTCTTCGACGAGTTCTTTCCTCATCAGGCCCTCCAGCACCCTTTCACACTTGACACCTCTCACCGCTTCGATCTCACCGCGCGTCACCGGCTGTCTGTAAGCCACTATAGCCAGCACTTCAAGTGCCGACTGGCTGAGCTTTCTCTTCTTGACCGGTGTGCACAGTCTTTCTATGTATCCTGCACATTGCTCGTCGGTGACGAACTGGAAGCTCTTATTGATCCTGCGGATCCTTATTCCCCTGTCTTCCTGTTCGTACTCTTCCTTCAATTCCTCAAAGGCCTCGAGCGCTTCTTTTTCTGTTATATTCAGGACATCCGCTGCAGTTTTCGCTTCAAGGGGCTCTCCCCAAGTGAACATCATCGCCTCGAATGCGCTTTTTACAGACCTTGATGCCGTCATATCGCTTCTCCTTCTATCACATCTGTATCCGCCGTCTCATCCGAGTCCGGCTCTTCATTTATCCTTTCGGTCGCCGCCACCATGATCTCACCGAACAGCCTCTTCTGCTCGGCGGTGAGACGGTTCTGCTTGACCATCTCAAGTACCGATGAGAACGACAGGGCAATATCATATCTGTCCGTCCTGTCCTGCACAGTTTCGCTGAAGGGTATCTTCTTGTTCGGGTCCGCCCTGAAAAGGTCCCTGATGAATGACCTGCGCTTCGCGGCGCTGATCTTCTGCCGCTCGATCTTCTCGTACCTGCGCTTGATATCCTCGATCTTTTTCTTTCTCATGAGGAAGTTATCGAACGCCTTCACGAACTGGTCTATATCGAGTTTGAGATACTCGTCAGGCGACTCCGTGTATTCCGAGATATCCTCCTGCGGTTTTTCGTATATGAGACGGCTGTGTTCCTCGCCTTCCCTGAGCATGCGGGAAGCCGCTTTGAACCGCTTGTATTCCAAAAGCCTCATAGCAAGATCGGTCCTCGGGTCCTCTATATCGGGATCGCCTGGATCGACCTTCGTCCTGGGAAGAAGCATCTTCGATTTGATGTCGATCAGCTCAGCTGCGAGCACCATAAATTCAGATGACACTTCAACGTCCATCTTCTGCGCTTCTTCTATATATGCTATGTACTGCGATGTGATCTCCGAGACCTGTATGTCGTAGATGCTCATCCTGGCGCTCTCTATCAGATACACCAGCAGATCGAACGGGCCCTCGAACACATCGAGTCTGACTTTATATGCCATTTGTTCAGTCTCCGCTCACCAGTGGAGCTCCACACGCCTCGACCGACCTTCTGGCCAGTATCAGCATCGCGTCTATATACTTTTCGGGCTCCGAGAAATACTGTCTTACCAGCGGCAGCTCCGTGCACCCGAAGATGCATCTCTCGCAGCCGACCTCGGCCTTCCAGTTCTCTATCGCCCGTATGTCTTCCATATCCAGAGGCTCGCCGCTCTTGACGCTGCCGTAGATGATGTCCATGACCTTCGCCTGAACGTCAGCCGGCGGGGAAACTGCCTCTATCCCGTGGGCCTCGCAAGCCGCGTGGTAAAGCCCTGTCTCTATCGTCCCGTCCGTCGCGAGGATGCCGACGCGCCTTACTCCGTGGGAAGCAGCCTCCTTCGCGGTCTCCTCTATCATGTTGATGATGGGGATGCCGACCTTCTCCTGAAGGGCGGGCAGCACGACATGAGTCGTGTTACATGGAACGGCTATGCATGAAGCGCCGCTCTCCTCGAGGAAGCGGGCATCTTCCCCGAGCTTTTCGACGAGCTCGTCTGTCTTTCCCTCTTCGATCGCAAGCGTTCTGTCCGGCATCGAGGCATGCGAAAGAATGATCATGTCGATGTGTTCCTGATCGCATGAAGCATCCGTATTCTCTATCACCATTTTGTAGAACAGCTGGGTCGCGAGCGGACCCATGCCTCCTATGACGCCGAGCACTCGGCCGTTTCCATTTTTCATTTTCCTTCCCCCGAAAACACTTCAACCATTATATACATTCGAGGGCATCTTTTCAACCGCGGCCGGATCCATCATCCCAGTCGACCTCCGCATTGAGGTTATACAGCAGCAATCCGCCGAATGCGACGATGCAGCCCGCTATCTGCACGGGGGTCGGAGCTTCTCTGAATATGAAGAAGGCTATTATTATCGTGACGACGCCTTCGAACGTCTGCCATGTGGAAACATAAAGGTCAGAGACGTAGCCCAGAGCCCAGCTGATCAGGGCATGCGCGCCGATCTGGCACAGCAGGGCCATGCCCAGGATGTAAGCAAAATCGACAGGCCTGTACCCGCCGAACGGCGTGCCGGTCGCTATCATCGTAAAGAAAAACAGGGCGCAGCATATCGAAAAGCAAGTCAGCACGAACGTGTTCGCTCCCATGCCGCGGCTCCTGATATGCTTACTGAATATGAAATAGAATGCGAGGCTCACTCCGCTCGCGAATGCGAGCAGATCGCCCGCAAGGTCGGCACTGTTGAACGAAAGGCCGCTCCCGGAAGCGACTACTCCGCCCGCCAGAGCGACGATTATGCCCGCTACCGCCTTCCAGCCGACTTTCCTGTGGAAGAACAGCAGAGATACGACGAGGACGGTCAGCGGATGCAGAGACTCGAGCGTTGCGGCCGCAGCCATATTCGTCATCTTCACTGCGGAGAACCAGCACATATAGTGACCGTACAGCCCTGCCGCAGCGAGAAATGAAAACAGCGCTTCCTTTTTCGATACTTTGAAAGGTCTTCTCTCCTTTCTTCTTGAGAACGCATCCACAGCCATGAAAAACGGCAATGAAAAAAGCAGTCTGTAAAAGCCGATCACCATAGGCGGGGCCTCGGTGAGTCTGGCGAAGTTGCCTGAGAAGGCACCTATCACGACTGCTATCAGAACGATATATCTTGCGTTCCGTTCAAAAAAGTTCAGTTCATTCACTATGCTATCTCATTGTGTAATAATAATCGCTGCTGAATGCCTTTCCCCCCATGAGTGTCTTATCTATGCTGTACATCGCCTTGTTGAACCGCTTCATCAGTTTTGTTCCCCGGTCGCTGTCCGCATAGAATACCAGTTGCGTCTTTGTCTTGCCGACCTTATCCAGCGCAGCTTTGTAATCAGCTATTATGATCTTTATATCGTCTTCCCTGGTTTCGATCATCTTGTTGTTCGCGACCATGACCTCCGTGACGATATCTTCACTCTCCTCATCATAGTAGTACTCGTTCAGATCAAGGAGTTCGTTGACTCCCTCGATCTTGGCGATCCTCGATGCGTAAGGCCGCCTTGCCGCAACGATAGTCCCGTAATCCTTCGCGACAGTGATGAGGTCCTTCTGTGAATCGACATAATCGAAGCGCACCGTCGAAAAAGCGGCGCCCTTATCCATCATGACTTTCTTTATTATCGCCTTTTCCTCTGAATCCCTGCCGAGACAGACGATCGTCTTTTTCGCCAGGGTCTTCGGAGTGAATCCCCAGCCGCTGATTCCGTTTCCGTATACGTAAACGCCTCCCAGCGTTGTGGGACTGATGCAAGTGATATTCTTTCCGCCTTCGCCGTATGCCTGCGCTGCTACGACAGACGGTGATATCGCAATATCAAAAGAGCCGGACTTCAGTTTCGATTTGAAATCCGCCGGGTCCGACACTTTTTCGATTTTATAGTCCTCAGGCAATCCTTCGCACACCCTTGAACCGGCGCTCCTGTTCATTACAAGGACGTTCACCGTATCCGAAAGGCCCTCAGGACCGGCCGCCTGCTCCTCCGCTTCGTCTTCTCCGCATCCTACGCACAAGGCAAAACAAAGGGCGAGGATCACCATGCTGATGATGAGGCTTTTTTTCTTCATTGACTAGATGCCTCTTCTGCCGCCGTTAGCGACATTCAAACGTGAAATAGCTTTCTTGAGAGCGACCTCAGCGCGTCTCACAGAATACTCATCCTTTTCATCTTTGTTCTTGCTGAGCCATTCTTCAGCAAATTCTTTGTCTTTCTGCGCTCTTTGTTTGTCGATCTCCTCCGACCATTCAGCATGATCGGCATACAGGATGACACTGTCCTTGACGTCTATGAATCCGCCCGCAATAGAAGCTATCCGGAAATCTGACTTTCCGGCCTCCTGGACTGCCATCTCCCCGACGTTGAGGAGCTTCGTGGCCCACGAGTGGTTAGCCATAAAGCCCTCTTCGCCCTCGAGCGTGGGAACGACGAGCAGCTCGACGTCCCCTTCATAGAACACCTTTGAAGGTGTTATTATACTAAGTCTGAATGATTTAGCCATCGTTCTCTTCCTTCTTAGCCTTCGATGCCTCCCAGTTCGCTACGACTTCGTCTATGCCGCCTGCCATGAGGAAGAAGCTCTCAGGTATGTCGTCGTGTTTTCCGTCGAGGATCTCGCGGAAGCTTCTTACTGTCTCGGACAGCGGCAGGTATTTTCCTTCGATACCTGTGAACTGTTCAGCTACACCGAACGGCTGAGACATGAATCTCTGGATCTTTCTTGCACGGTTAACGATCAGCTTGTCCTGATCGGAGAGTTCGTCCATACCGAGTATGGCGATGATGTCCTGGAGGTCTTTGTAAGCCTGCAGTATCTCCTGTACCTCTCTGGCCGTGTTGTAGTGCTCTTCACCAAGGATGAGCGGGTCCATGATCCTCGATGTCGACGCGAGCGGGTCAACAGCCGGGTAAATACCGAGCTCTGTGATCGCACGGTCGAGTACCGTTGTAGCATCGAGGTGGGAGAATGTAGTCGCCGGAGCCGGGTCGGTAAGGTCGTCGGCCGGTACATATACGGCCTGGACCGATGTGATCGAGCCCTTCTTCGTCGAAGTGATCCTCTCCTGCATAGCGCCCATCTCTGTAGCAAGCGTCGGCTGGTATCCTACGGCTGACGGCATACGGCCGAGCAGAGCCGATACCTCGGAGCCTGCCTGGGTGAATCTGAATATGTTGTCTATGAACAGAAGAACGTCCTGTCCCTCTTCATCACGGAAGTACTCCGCCATCGTCAGGCCTGTAAGAGCGATCCTCATACGAGCCCCCGGCGGTTCGTTCATCTGACCGAATACCATGGCAGTCTTGTCGATTACTCCGGAGTCGATCATCTCGTAGTAAAGGTCGTTTCCTTCACGAGTTCTCTCGCCTACGCCCGCGAATACCGAAAGTCCGCCGTGCTCTGTCGCGATGTTTCTGATAAGCTCCTGGATCAGTACCGTCTTTCCTACGCCGGCGCCGCCGAACAGGCCTACTTTTCCGCCCTTCGTGTAAGGAGCGATAAGGTCGATTACCTTGATACCTGTCTCGAATACCTGCGTTGATGTGTCCTGATCTTCAAAGCTCGGAGCTTCTCTGTGGATGGAAGCGCGCTTGTCTGTTTCAACAGGTCCCTTCTCATCTATAGTCTCGCCGATAACGTTGAACAGTCTTCCGAGGACTTCCTTGCCTACAGGTACCTTGATCGGGCCTCCTGTATCAATGGCTTCCATTCCTCTTGAAAGTCCGTCCGTCGATGAAAGCGCGACGCACCTTACGACATCGTCACCAATGTGCTGAGCGACTTCCGCTACGACTTTTTTATCACCGAGCATGATCTCAATGGCGTTGTTCAGCTCCGGCATCTGCTCCGGGTCGAACTTTACGTCTATGACAGGTCCTATGATCTGATGTATAAGTCCCTTGTTCATTATTCTGCTCTCCTCCTATTTCTGTGCTTCAGAGCCCGAAACGATCTCGATGAGCTGGTTCGTGATCGCTGCCTGTCTGGCCCTGTTATAGTTGAGCGACAGCTCCTGGAGCATATCTCTCGCGTTGTCGGTGGCGTTCTCCATAGCCATCCTCCTCGCGGCGTGCTCGCATGTCGCCGATTCCACTATCGCGTTGTATACCATCGTCTCGACGTACTTCGGTACGAGATAGTTAAATACCGCCTCCATCGAAGGACCGTATTCGATATCCTTGTCATGCATCATGACGTTGTTGTTCGTCTCGGGCTTGAACGGCAGCATCCTGATGGCTGTCGCCTGCTGGTCGAGAGTGCTCAGATAAGCCGTGTATACCAAAACGACTTCGTCTATCTCTCCGTCCTCGTACATCTTGATGATCGGTCTGGAGAGCTGCTGCGTCGCCAGGAACGAAATGGTTTCCGGAGGATCTTCATAGTCCCCGATGATCTCGATCCCTTCCTTGGCGAAGTAGTCGCGTCCTTTGCTCCCCACTGCTACGACTTTCGCTACGCTATTGCGAACGGCCATCGCTTCTTCCGCCTTGCGGATGACGTTGGAGTTGAACCCTCCGCACAGACCTTTGCTGCTCGTAAGGATGATATAGCATGTATTCTTGATCTCACGGTTTCCCTCGAGGTATTCCTCAGGGATGTTCGTCGTGCTCGTGAATATCTCGCCTATCGTATCCGTTATGAAATGCAGCTGCTTATTCGTTTGTTCAAAGGTGGCTTTGGCCCTTCTCAGCTTTGCCGCGGATACCAGTTTCATGGCGTTCGTTATATGCTCCATGCTGGTAACGCTCTTGATGCGGCGCTTTACGTCCTGCATACTGACGGCCATAGCTTCACCTCCTTTTCCTATATATTATCAAAACCAAGTCTTACAGAGCCTTTTCTGCCTCAGCTCTTGCCGCCTCTATTGCGGCATCTTCTTCAGCGAGTTCTTCGTGCCTGAGAGCTTTCTGGCTGTCGATGAGCATGTCGCTCTTCTGAGTCTTTCTGAATTTGACGATGTCATCTCTGAGCTCCTGCTCCATAGCATCCGAAAGTTTTCCCTCTTCAAGGATCTGGTCGAGGAACGGTCTCTCATTGAGTTCCATGTACTCGATCAGGTTCTTTTCGAACTCTCCGATCCTTTCGATCTGGATATCCTGCATGAAGCCGTTGACAGCGGCGAAGATGCTGACGACCTGATACTCTACCGGCATTGGCTTGTACTGGCCCTGCTTGATGATCTCCATC
>CAMKAM010000032.1 GCA_946410475.1 uncultured Bacillota bacterium | reverse complement strand
TAGTGGATAGGGGAATCAGAAGCAGACCGTTGGAACGTTAAGCCTAATCGAAATATTGGAGAATAGGCTTAACAATGCAGCAATGGTGTAGCAGATGCGAGAAGTATGGATGCCGAAATGACAGGCATGCCGAAATCGGAAATCGGAAAACAGAGTATAGTATAGAATATAATGGGATGGAAACAAGAAATATGATATAATCAATATATTAAGAATATTGCATTATTAATAGGATCAAGGAGAAGAAAATGGCAACTGCAAAAAAATCATTTGCGCTGTTTCTCGCAGCAGCGATCCTGGTAGCATTCATGCCGTTTGCGGGCGGGATCGGTTTCGCTAACGCTGCTTCTAAACCTGCAAAAGTCAAGGGATTCACCGGTACAAAAACGAACCAGATGGTAGATTTAAAATGGAGTAAAGCCAGAGGTGCTAAAAAGTATCAGATCTACATGAAAATTGGCAAGGGCAAGTGGAAGCTGAAGAAGACTCTGAAAGCCAGTAAGCGTAAGATCAAAATCAACGGTTTGAAATGGAACAAGAAATATTCTTTCAAAGTTCGTGCCGTTAACGGGAAGAGAAAAGGTAAATTCTCGAGAGTATGCTGGGCAAAGATCGGATCGAAGAAAACATTAGCCAATTATCTGACTACAGCAAAGATGAACAAGCTTGCCGAAGAAATGTTAGATACAATGAATTCCAGCATGACTATATGCAGTAGGTGCAGGACAACTGTATCAGGAAACCATTTTACATACAAATTGTACATGATGAGCGAATATGATGGAATCAGCGCGACTGCACTAGCTTCTGAAATTGGAACAGCTAAGTATAAGAGAGAAATGTCAGATGCTATTAAAGCCGTTGAGAATACAATTGGTATCGTTGGGATCACTTATACAGTAAGCTTCTACAAATCCGATGAATCACATATCTATTCGATTACATACAAGAAACTGTAATCAAGGTGATGAGATAATAAGGCATACCCGGCAGTTAGAAAGTCGGGTATGCTTTTCATTCTGCTATTGACCAAGGTAATAATTGCAACAAAGGAGGAAGGATATGTTCAGGGAAATGAGACGCCGGAATCAGGCGCTGACACAGGAAGAGTGCATAGCTGTCCTGAAGGAAGAAAAGCGCGGAGTCCTCTCCGTGATAGGTGATGACGGATATCCGTACGGCACGCCGATAGACCATTACTACGATGAGGAAGATGGCAAGATATATTTTCACAGCGGCAAGATCGGTCATAGGATAGATGCGATGAGGGCATGCGACAAGGTGTCATACTGCGTGTACAGGGAAGCATATAAAGATCCTGATTTCTGGGCTCTGAATTTCCATTGCGTCCATGTATTCGGCCGCGTCGAGTTCATAGAGGATGTAGAGAAGATAGAAGATATCTGCCGCAAGCTCAGCCATAAGTTCACAGACGATGAGGCCTACATCGATGATGAGGTGAAAAAGGCTCTGAAGGGAACGCTCTGCTATGCGATCACGATAGAGAACATGACGGGAAAAAAGATAAACGAAGCATAAACAGAAATAAATCGCTTCTTTGTCACTTTTGTATGATGTAAATTATTGACATTTTTGCAATGTTGTTTCATACTATAACTACACGTTAGCCATCTGCATAGACCTGCTCGCAGGTCGGAAAGGGCATGCGGATGACAAAAGCATCAGGACAGGCGGTCGGTATCCGAATCGGATACGGATATCCGGAAAAGATATGCATCTTCGTTGTTTCGAAGATGCTTTTCTATTTGATTTCTTAAGATGGGACCGGCCGGGCGTATGGGATCTGTCAGGCAGCCGGAATCTGTCAGGCGGCCGGCGAAGGAGTGGATTTAATGAAATTTTAACATTTTAGATACTTTGTATGAATGTTGATTTTTCAATAATTCGGATATGCGTATCCACTTTGTACAAGGAAAAACAATTGAAATTTCAACGTTTTCCTTTGACGGGGCGACAATTATGTGTTAACTTTAATACAAGAGAACGGTCCGTTTGGTTGTGTATTGCGGATGAGTGCAATGACAAGGTCAAATCGACCGGGCTCTGAGAGAGAGGCTTACGGGGGTTAGGCTCTCTCTTTTTTTATGGTATAATCATGGAGCAGGACAAAACGGAAGAATCAAGGGGGGAGCCATGAATAAGGTAATAAGAAAAGCATTTGCTCTCGGTGTCGCGGCAATGATGCTGCTGAGCACCGCGACTGCATTTGCCGCTGATGGACTTGAAGTCAGCAGGTCGGCCGGACCGGCGGACGAAGCGGTATCTGATGCAGCCCTTGCAGGCAAGGCAGTAAGCAAAAAGGCATTTGGAAAGCTGCCTTCAGGAGCAAAGACCATAAAAACCGATGGATGGGTCAGATCCTTATCTGTAAACGACGTCAATGCACTTAGTTCTGTCTACGAGGATGATCCGGACAGCTATGACACATTGATCCTGAGCGGAGGATCCAGGTATGAAGTATGGTTCTTAAAACCTGCTACGAGCGGGAAACTGTGGTTCAATGCGGGAGTGTACGCGGACAGCGGGAGCGCTGCACAAATAGTTTTCGGATCATACGACAGCAGCAACGATTCTGTAACGGCATTGAGTGGTGTAAAAAAGATCGAGCCGGGAAGCAGCTTCGAAAAGATGGGTTGTGTGGATGTCAAAGCTAACTCAACATATTGTTTTGTGATCTACTCTGAGCAGCCGGGTCACGCGGGAGTATTTGCTTACATATTCCCATATGCTGAAAGGACGCTCAGGAGCGGGAAATGGATGATCTCATCAGGCGCAAAGGGGAGCAGCAATGCTGTCTCGACTGTGACATACAAGGTCGTCGCGCCGAAGACAGGATATATGGATGTATATCTCGACGCTGCCGGGAGATCAGCCAATACGACCGGAAAGGTCACCCTGCTGAGCAAGAGCCGCAGGGCAGTATCGTCAACTCTTTCGTTCAACAAAGCTTCGCAGATGGGATATGCCGTGTTCGGTGTCAAGAAGGGCGCGACATATTACGTGAAGGTCTCGGGCTGCAGCGGAACGGCTGCCGAGCAGTATGTTTACGGTGTGGAATACAAAGTGACCGCCGGCAAGATCAGGAGCAACACGAGGAGGAGCAAGTCGATAAAGCTGAAGAGAAAAGGGAAAGCAGTCAAGACTGTGATCCCGGCGAACGGAAAGAGCGGCAAAGGCTGGTACAAGTTCAAGGTAACTAAAAAACGCAAGACTCAGATCAGGGTCAATGCTGCGAACGTGAAATCCGGAAGCCTGAAGATAACGGTCTACTGCGGAAAGAAGAAGGTAGCTACGGCGAAGGTCGCGAAGGGAATGATCAACACTTTCACTGTGACACACAGCACGACAAAGGGCAAGGCAAAGAGGGGCACCTACTATGCCGTGATCACGAAGAGCGCGAAGGCGAACGGACAGTACAGTATCAAATTCCTGAAATAGAAATGAAAGATTTGTATGATCGTGAGGAAGTAAAGCACAAAGACGAATTCATGACGGAGGCTGATCTGCGCGGGCAGGCTGATCCGACGGGTTTCTTTGATTGGATGTTCGAAGAACTGTTTGCGGAGTCGGGTATCGCAGACGAGGAAGGCGCAGTAAGCGGATCTGTCCTCATAGTCCTCGAAAAGAGCGGGATGAGAAGGGCGATGGTCCACTGCCTGGAAAAGGCAGGCGCGAAGGTCTTCGCAGCAGAGCAGTCCGATTCTTATAACTACATGCTGGACACTATCATCAATGAAGAGGCCTCCCTGCTCATCAGCGACTCGGACGGCATCAGAGGCATCCTCAAACACAGCGCGGAGCTGAGCCTGAGAGCGGTCATGATATCGGACAGATATGTGCCGGCATCGCTTGCAGGCTCAATAGTGAAAGCCTGGGGCTGCGACGTATACATGCACTATACCAGGCCAGAGCTTGCGGGTCTCGGCGCTTTCGGACTGATGATGAGGTCCGGAGACGACGGTGAAGACCCTGAGGCTATCTGCGGACGAGGTCTTACAGTCTGCGACGAGCTGCGGATAGATATGATAGATCCTGAGACGGGCAACGAACTGCCGCTGAGAAAGGCGGGACTGAGAAGCCTTATAATGAGATCCGGAGGGCAGGAAGCCGCGGGTGACTGGGGCGAGATAGTGATCACGAGCCTGTTTCCGGCAGCGGAGCCGATGATAGACTACAGGACGGGAGATGTCAGCAGGCTGCTTCCGCCGGTCATGTCGGAGCCGGATCCGGGCCACGGACATGGCGATGACCCTCAGAGCAAAGATCAGCAGACACAAAGGCAAAGAATAGACATAACGAAAAAACGGGCGGCGATCTGAATAGGGTCGCGCCCGTTTTGCTTATACTCTGTTGGCTATATAAGAGTTACTCGCCGTTCGTGACACGGCCGTGATAGCCTTCCGAGCGGAGCATCCTTCCGTAGAGGAAGCGCTTTTTGTATTTGAGGCGGGCGGCCTTGCTGACCTTGCCCATAAGGCGGTAATTGAAAGCGCCGCCGACGACTCCAAAGAATGTCAGGCCCTGTATGAACTTCGCGACCAGCATCTCGGTAGCGAGGACTCCCGCGATATCCGCGATGTCCTTGTCGGAAAGCTCTGTATCGAACTCTTCGCCGCGCTCCATGATGCCTGCGAGGTCGTCGCATTCGCCGCTGGCTGCCTCCTTGTCCTCGTCGGGCGAGAAGGCGAGCTTGAGGACGCTGATAGTGTATTTCTTCTCACGGGGATCGCGGTAGTCGTAACCGTAGCTCGCCGCGATCTCGTAGCACTGCTTGAGCAGCAGGCCGAGGAAGATCGGTATATCCGGCATGCCCATACCGAAGATGCCGAGCACCGTCCCGTCAGCCGTCCCGACGAACTTGCCGGAGCGGACCTTGGAAGATGCGCTCTTGTCGATAGCGCGAAGCGTGTCCGGATGGACGGTCCTCTCGAGCGAGTCGTCGAATTCCTCGAAGCGCATGCGGGCTTTGTCGATGCTGCCGGTCTTTTCGATGATGCCGCCGCCCTTGTCGAAGAGAAGGCGGAAGCCCTTTTCGAATGCAGCCTCGAGCGCGCGGTAAGTCTTCTCGGGTATGCGGTCCCTGATCGTCTTCTTGTCAGGGGCGTCCTTTTTCGGGCGGTAAGCAAGATATTTCTCTTCTTCCCGCTGGACGCGCCTCATCTCGCGGACGAAATAAACATATTCTTTTTTGCTGTATATTCTTGCCATGTCTTTTCGTTTCTCAGTGTCGGTTTCTGCAGCGGGATCAGATCAATTCCAGGAAGGCGTTGACTTCGTCCTCGGACGATACCCAGCTGGTGACCAGCCTTATGACCATCGTTCCGTCAAATCTGTCTTCCCATTCCTCGAACATGACTTTCTCAGCCAGCTCTTTTACCTTTTCGTAAGTGAATATCGGGAACACCATATTGGATTCCTGCTCGTAAGCGAGCTCGTAGCCCTTCGCCTTGATGCCGTCAGCGAGCTTCTTTCCGAGCTCGTCACAGTGGCGGCCGAGCTCCTGATAAAGACCGTCTCTGAGGAGGACGTCGAACTGCATGCCGACAATCATTCCTTTTGCGAACAGGGCGCCGTGCTGACGCATGTTCTGGCGGAAGAAGGGCTTCAGTTCGTCGTTCGTTATTACGACCAGCTCTCCGGCGAGAGCTCCGCATTTGCCGCCGCCGATATAGAACGCGTCGCAGAGACGGGCGATGTCCGCAAGCTCGTAGTCGCATTTCTCAGCACCGAGAGCCATAGCGAGGCGGGCTCCGTCCATGTACATCAGGAGGCCGTTGCGGTCGCAGCACTCACGCAGGGCTTCGAGCTCTGCGAGCGTATATACCGATCCGGGCTCCGTGGTATTAGTTATATAAATGATGCGGGGGACGACCATCTGGTCCATGTTGTGGATAGCGCAGATGCGGTCGACGTCCGCGGGATCGAGTTTCCCATCGTCAGTGGGGACCTCGAGGAGTCTGTGGCCTGTGGCCTCGACAGCTCCGGTCTCATGTACGGCTATGTGTCCTTCGACCGTCGTGATGACTGCTTCGTAAGGCTTCAGGAAAGCGGCAAGGCACGTCAGATTGACGAGAGTCCCGCCGATGATGTAGTGGATCGCAGCGTCGGGGTCGCCGATCTGTTCTCTGACCAGGTCAGCTGTTTTTTCACATCTGTCGTCGTTGCAGTAACTGTCGCTGTAGACGAGGTTGTTCTTCACGAGCTCGTCGAGGACTGCAGGGTGGGCGCACACGCTGTAGTCGTTTTTCAGAAAGATCATTTCATTTTCTCCCTTCTATCAAACATATAGAAAAGCGGCGGGACCAAAGCGTCCGCCGCTTCAGATATTATCGATGGTATAACTATTTTCTGAAAATATCAATAGTTTTGTAGCACTCCTCAGATGTTCTCCGCTTCTTTCCTGGAGGATACGATCATCCTCATAGAGTTCAGTATGCAGATCACGGAGACTCCGACGTCGGCGAATACCGCAAGCCACATATTGGCCAGTCCGACGGCGCCGAGGATGAGCACGGCGAATTTGATGACGAGTGCGAATACCACGTTCTGCTTCGCTATGGAAAGCGTCCTTTTCGCTATCCTCTTGATCAAGGGGATCTTCGCCGGGTCGTCGTCCATGATGACGATGTCCGCGGCTTCGATAGCTGCCTGCTGTCCCATGCCGCCCATCGCCAGACCGACGTCTGCGCGGGCGAGAGTGGGTGCGTCGTTGATGCCGTCTCCGACGAAGGCGACTTTTCCGGAAGAGCCTGTGATCAGGGACTCGAACGCTTCGACTTTGCCTTCGGGCAGGAGGCCTGCCACGTGCTCGTCTATACCGAGCTCTTGGGCGACCCTGTCCGCGATGACCTCTCTGTCTCCTGTGAGCATCACCGTCTTCGTGATGCCGCTCTCCTTCATCTTTGAGATGGCTTTTTCAACGCCGGGCTTCACCGTATCCGCGATAGCGATATATCCGAGATACACAGCGCCGCCCGCTTCAGGAGCAGCTCCGTCTCCCGCATAGGCGATATGCACGAGTGTGGCGGCTTCCTGCTGCGGATAGTCGTCTATGCCCAGATCGTGCATGAGACCTGCATTGCCTGCGTAATAGGCGCTGCCTTCGATGACCGCGCGCATTCCTTTTCCGGAGATCTCTGTGACGTCAGTAACGCCGGATTCCGTGAGTTCTTTTCCGTAAGCCTCCTTGATCGACCTTGCTATCGGATGGTTCGAGAACATCTCTATGTGCGCCGCTATGCCGAGGAGCTGTTCGCTTCCGATCACATCTTCACCGTTCGCATCACAGGCCGGCCGGACATTGGAGACCTTGAATATTCCTGTTGTGAGCGTTCCCGTCTTGTCGAAGACGATGGTGTCGACATCGGCCATGGCCTCGAGATAGTCGCTTCCTTTGACTAGTACACCTATGCGGCTGGCAGCTCCGACTCCTCCGAAGAAGGCGAGGGGAACGGAGATGACGAGGGCGCACGGACACGAGATTATCAGGAACAGAAGAGCCCTGTATACCCAGACGGACCATCCTCCGTGGAGGATGAGCGGCGGGATGATGGCCAGCGCCAGCGCCGAAAAGACGACGGCCGGAGTGTAATACCTCGCGAATTTCGTTATGAATTTTTCGACGCGCGCCTTTTTGCTTCCCGAGTTCTCGACAAGATCGAGTATGCGGGCGACGGTCGAATCGTCGAACTCGCTCGTGACCTCGATCTTAAGTACTCCCGTGAGGTCGATGCAGCCGCTAGATACCGCCATGCCTTTTTCAACGTCGATCGGGATCGACTCGCCGGTGAGGGCGGATGAATCAAGGGAGCTTGCGCCGTCGACGATGATGCCGTCGAGTGGTATGCGCTCTCCCGGCCTGACTATTATGATGTCGCCGGGCATTACGTCGTATGGATCGACGGTCTCTTCGCCGTCCTCCGTCAGCCTGTTCGCATAGTCAGGGCAGATGTCCATGAGGTCGGATATCGAGCCGCGGGATTTGTTGACCGCATAGTGCTCGAAGGCCTCGCCGATGGCGTAGAAGAGCATTACCGCTACCGCCTCGTCCCACTGCCGGAGCAGCAGGGCGCCTATAGTCGCTACGGTCATCAGAAAGTTCTCGTCGAAGACCTCGCCGTGCGAGATGTTCCTGACCGCTTTGCTGACCGGGCCGTAGCCGACGATCACGTAAGCAGCAAGGAACAGAACTATCGAAATGATCTGAGCCGTGCCGCTCGCTCCTTCAGCGTGATGATCCACATGGTGGATGACCATCGCGATGACGAATATCACGGCAGCGACCGCGATCTTGAGTATATCCTTTTGCTGTGTTGTGAGTTTCTTCAGCATGATGTCAGTACCTTAAGTCAGTTATCTGTATCCCGCGAGAGGATCAGCGGACGATGATCCTGCATTCTTCGTCGACTTTGCTGATGCATTCCTGCGCCTTGGGGATGACGGCGTCGATATCGTCAGCAACGATGTTCATGCGCTGTGTCATGAAGCTGATGCTGCATTCTTCGACTTCGTCGAGCTTGTTGATGGCTGCTTCCATCTTTGCAGCGCAGTTAGCGCAGTCCAGATTCTCCAGTTTGAATGACTTTTTCATTTTGCTTCCTCCTTGTGCAGGTCACTTCCTGCAGTTCATGTCAAATACCGCGTCTACGATCCTGTGAACGAGCTGGGCCTCTTCGCTGTCGGCGAGGGTATAGTAAGCCTCTTTGCCGACCTTCTTGCTCTTGATGATCCCGGCATTCTTGAGCAGACGCAGGTGGTGCGATACCGCAGGCGAGCTCATCTCTACGGCTGCCGCGATGTTCATAACACATTCCTCCGTGTGGCAGAGGAGCCAAAGGATCTCAAGTCTTGTCGAGTCGCTGATCAGACCGAAGGTGGCCGATACGTTCGTGAAAACCTCTTCTTCGGGTCTTTCGGCGAGCAGCTTCAGCGTGTTCTCGTTGTGATCGTGGGGAAGGGATACCATGTCAGTCTCCTTTCGCATGACGCGTTCTTACAATAAGTATTAGTTGGATCGATTCAACGATTAAACAATTATTTAATCGTTGATTTGATGTTACACCCTTCCTCTCTGACAGTCAATGCTTTTTTCTGTTTCGTAGAGCATTTCCGGTTCTTTTTCCGAGATCAGTGCAGTTTGACTGACGATATGGACATTTTTTAAACAAAATTAACAGACTGTATATGAATGGATGCGTTATAGTTAATCTGTATAACTATGCAGTAGCAAGGCTGCACAGTTGAGAAGATGAGATCATAGGAGAAGAGATCATGAGACAATCAGGGAAAGCTAGAAAGAATCTGCTCGTTCTTCTGCTGACCTTTGCTATGGTGTTCACTCAGGCAGGGGTCACTTTTGCTGAAACGAAGGACACCGGTCAGAAGCCTGACCCGGGCCAGGTGCAGCAGGAGATCCAGCAGGAACAAACAGGTGAAGAAAATGAGAGCGCGACCGACCGGCAGGATCAGGGAGCGCAGGAGCAGGGAGATGCTCAGGAGGAAACTCAGGGCGAAGGATCGACTGAGAAAGGGCAGGACGATGAAGAGGTCGTCGACGAAGGAGAAGGCTCCGGAGAAGACGATGAGATCGTCGAAGATAAAACTCCGCCGAAGAAGAAGGCTCCTTCGCTGAAAGCCGCTTTGGGCGGCGGTACTGTTGCAAGAGGTGAAGGAGTAGGCCAGACGCCGGATCTTTCAAAGCTCGGCATCAATATCAATTTCTTTGATTACGGTCCGGAGAGTATCGACAGAGACTGGAACAAGGAAAAGAACATCGGTATCAATGCAAATAAGACACTGAAGTTCTACCAGAATGGTATGGATAACAATACTTACAATGGATGGACCGGTAAACCGGATCTCACCTCCGGCAAGGGCGCGGCTGCTAATCAGGGCATACTCAACCCCACCCTTGATGCATCCGGATATCCGACACTTGCTGTCGGAGGTCATGACAGCCTGAAGTATTTGTTCGATCCTGATACTCCGCATGGGAGCAGGACCGACTATCTCGGTGCCAACTACCTCATGAAAAAGTCCTCGCAGCATATGCTCGAGTACAGATGCAAAGACAATTATGCAAGGATGAATACCGGTGACAAGACGTTCACTCTGTACAACGATACATATAACTGTGACGGTAAGGAAGCAAGCGGTCCTATCGGCTTCTTCCCGTTCAACGACCCCGATACGTCAAAGACAACA
The DNA here is from genome assembly GCA_946410475.1 of uncultured Bacillota bacterium. Taxonomy (GTDB): domain Bacteria; phylum Bacillota; class Clostridia; order Peptostreptococcales; family Anaerovoracaceae; genus UBA3738. The sequence continues at coordinate 1,853 of CAMKAM010000032.1, read as the reverse complement.
GTATCAGGACAGGAAGGCAAGTACTATAACCATCATTTCGGAATGACGATGGATGCGAATTTCGCTATCACAGAGTCAGGCATGCTCGATGGGAAGCCGATGGAATTCGAATTCTCGGGCGATGACGACATGTGGGTATTCATCGACGGAGTCCTGGTACTCGATATTGGCGGTATACACCAGCCCGTATCAGGGACGATCGACTTCAAAAACGGTACGGTGCACATGAACAAGGCGCCGATATATGATGGAGATAACGCCGGGGCCGAGATAATGAGTGCTGTAAAGAAGGTCGGAACGGACACAAGGCAGCAGGCTTCAGACGGAAGAAATTCGTACTACTATGACACGAATGGAAGCCTTGGTCTTCTCAGCGGGGACGATCTGACTCTCAGCAGCATATTCCAGCGTGCAGGCAGGACATGGGACGATACACCGTATAAAGGACACAGGATCCAGGTGTTCTACCTCGAGCGCGGAGGAATGTACTCCAACCTTGATTTCTCTATGAATCTTCTCATTACAAAAGATATAGAAGCAGAAAAGAAGATCGTCGACGAAGAAGGCAATGAGATCACAGATCTCAGCAAATATTACGCCGGCGAAGATGACAAGTACAAATTCAAGGTCAAGATCCAGAAAGAGGATCCGGCGACTGAGTATTTCACATATACAGGTGCTGATGATAAAACGAAGCATGTGTATTCGTTCGGCGGTTACGATGTTTTCGAGGACGGCGAGAAGCTGAGCGAGGAAGCAAAACCGAAGTTCCACATGGATGATGAGGTCGGCGACTATGTCATCGAACTCAAGAAGAATCAGATGGTGAAAGTAAAGGGTATACCATCTGACAGAAATTATAAGATCGAAGAGGTGGACGTTCCGTCAGGGAACTTCTATGATACGCAGATCAATAACGAAGATGTCGAAAAGACCGAAAGTGAAGACGGCGGATCGTACAGCGTCATCTCAGGAGCACAGACACCTGCAACGGTCGAGAAGACTACGTTCAGTAATACAGCTATCAAAAAAGGTGTTCCGCACAAGAACGAGACAGCGCCGTACAAAGGCAACGACGAAGTGATCCCGGGCGAGTCAGGCGATGTCGAGAATACTGACGGCATGCTCGGTCCTGTGAAGCCGGGTGATGAGATAACATACAAGATCAATTTCGACAACCCGAAAAAAGCCAAACAGAACGTAGTTATCACAGATAAACTCGATGATAACGTCGAGTTCGTTTCGGCTGCGCCTGCCGACAAGGCACAGTTCGATGAGTCGAAGAAGACGGTCACATGGACCTTCAACGATGTCCCGGGATATGATCCGGAGAACCCGGATGCCAATAAGGGCGAAGCCACGCTGAAGGTAAAGGTGAAGGACAGCGCCGTATCCGCGGGAAGAGTATCCAACAAGGCGCAGGTCAAGGTCGGCAATTACGATGCCGTCGATACAGAGTCTGTCACCAACCCGATACCGGATGTACACAAGAAGGAAACTGCTCCTGATAAGGGCAACAACGAGATGATCCCGGATCCGGACGATCCGTCGAAGGAGATCAAGAACGAAGCCGGAAAGCTCGGCGCTGTGAAGCCGGGAGATGAGATCACATACGAGATCACCTTCAAGAACTATAAGAAGAACCCGGCGACAGTGAAGATATCCGATACGCTCGACAGCAAGGTGGACTTCGTAAAAGCATCCGACGGCGGAACTCTGGATTCTTCTGATGGGAAAGTCAAGTGGACGCTTACCGATGTACCGGCAGGTCACGAAGGCAAGGTCACGGTCAAAGTCAAAGTAAAGGCTGACGCGGAAGTCGGCGGCTCCATCATCAATAACGCAAAGGTCAA
>CAMKAM010000031.1 GCA_946410475.1 uncultured Bacillota bacterium | reverse complement strand
GTCATTATGGTTATCATCTCAGCGTTTCTGCTTCCCCGGCCACCTTTGCTTACCCGGCCACTTCCGCACCCCCACACCATACCCTTATAACAAAAGAGGAAACAGATTTCTCTGTTTCCTCGGTTTCATTTCGTCTTAAAGCCAGCCCAAAAGCTTTTGATGACCAGATACTTTCTGATCACTCGTGCAGATTGTATTTCCTGAACTTCTCCATCGTCTTCTTGTCGTTCTTTTTCTGGAACCTCGAGTTCCTGAAGTTCTTGTCATAAGGAGCCAGCGTGAATCTGTAATAGTTTTCCTCCGGCACCCTTTCGACCTTCTCCCTGCCGATCGCCTCCATCAGCATATTCCTCGGGACGAGGCTGACTATGAACGGCTTCGACGCGATGAAGAACGGAGTGTCCTTTCCTTCGATGAAGTCTTCGACCAGAAGCTTCGCGTAGTTGACTCCGCTGGCCGTCATGAAGTAGTTGCTCCTTCCCTGGCGGATGTTGATCTCGTAGATCACGTAGTCATTACGTTTTTTGTCCCACTGCACGTCAAAGTGGCAGATGCCCACCATGCCGATCGCCTCGAGGAAGTTCTTGAGCTTCTCACAGAACTCTTCGTCCCTCGCATCCGTCATGGCATCGTAGTTTCCGATCAGCTCCGGCGAGCGGTCGTGCATCAGGGTCTGCGAGCCTGTCATCGCGACCACCTTGCCCTTAGTGTTCGTGTAAGCCGCAAAGATGTACATGCTCTCATCGTCGCCTTCTATGTATTCCTGTATCGCGAACTGTCCGGGGTATCCCGCCTTCTTGATCAGCTCTATAGTCTTCTTCAGCTGCTCTTCCGACTCGATCTTGTATCCCTTCTGCTTTCCTTCGAACATGAACGGATCGTAGATGACGTTGCTGGTCGGCTTCATGAATACCGGATATTCAAACGGCATCTCGAGGTCCTCGTACTCCTGCGAAGCGAAGTCGAAGTAAACGCTCTTCGGATACGGTAGTCCGTACTCCTCGCACATCGCGTAGAATGTGTCCTTGTCATCGAGACGGTTGAAGAGGTCCTCCCCGATGATCGGGATAATGAAATCGTCGCTGATCTTTGCTATCCTCTCCCTGTTGTGAGTGATGTGACGGACATATTCGTCATTGCAGCCGAACAGGAACTTTTTCTTTCCCGGGTGCTGCTCCTGGACTTCCGTCAGCTTCTTTATCAGGACGTCATCGTCCATCAGGTTCGCATCGTAGTGTTTCTCGAGCAGCTTGCTGTGCGCTGTCGGGAATATCGGCATCTTGCCGATCATTATAGTCTTTATATCATATGCTTCGTAAAACGCCCTTGCCACGCCATAGCAGTTCATATCTCCGCCGAGCGCAACGGCGACGAATGGCAGATCACGCATCTTCCTGTACCTTCTTTCTAAGTTTCTTGTTTACTCTCTTGTGATATATCGGTATCAATTTGCTGTAGAGGAAATACATCGGCTTGTTCTGGACGAAGTCGAATTCCCCTACGAATTCAGTGTACTCTCCTCCCCAGCGCTTCTTGAATTCGTGGAGTCCGTCGAGCGCCGGATCGAGTCCCGTTTTGCCGACAGTACCGAAAGCGTCTAAGAACTTCGCACCGCGGCGTACGGCTTCCTCGACACAGAATCCGAACATCGCGTAGTTCGAGTAGAACTTGCCGTAGTCCATGTCGTTTCCGGCGTACAGTGTCCAGACCTTGCCGGCGTAGGTGACCAGGAGCTGGGCTGATGTGGTAAGCACCTCCTGAGGCCCTTCCTTAAGGGAAGCGAGCTGCCTCTCGTCAGCCTTTATCTTCTCCTCTATCGTCTTCACTTTTCCGGCGGCCTTCTTGCTCGTCTGCTCTTCGAATTTCGCCTTTTCTTCGGCGAGGGAGACGAGCTCCTCTTCGAGCTGCGATACGAGCTTCGGGATGTCTATCTTCGCGAAGTACAGATCGACCATATCGTATTCTTTCAGGATATCGTAGAAGAACTGGTAGTACGACGTATCGTGAGCATAGAATCCCTGACGCTTCTCGGTCATGGTCATCAGTCTGACGAATTCGGAGATCTCGTCCCTCGTTCCTTCGACTATCTCCACGCCGTCTGCCGCAGCCTGCTTGAGGCGGCGCTTTACGATCTTCTCATATCCGGCTTTGACCTCTTCGATGTCCCTGTCTGTCGCTATCCTGAAGGTGAACCTGGGCTGCTGCCCGTCAAACAGATAATTGAGGGGCTTGTGTTTGAAACCCATCTTCACGAGATCCGTAACGAGATCCGTGTTGTCTTCACCTCCTTCGACCGGTCTTCCTTCCGCATCGATATCGAACAGCTTTATGTCCGGATCGATCTTGAAGTACAGAGATTTGTGACGGCGGCAGAACGCGTCCACCATCTTCGTCGTCTCCCTGAGGAGCTCCCTGTCGGAGTAGTCCATTACGAAGCCGCGCGGGATATAGAAATATGTATATCCTCTGACCAGATTCTTCTTGAGCAGAAGAGCCGTCGCTGCGAGCTTGCCGTCTTTCCTCACGCCTACCCTGTAAGGTGTCCAGTTCCTCTTGCTCGAGACCCTTGCCCATGCCTCCGATCCAAGGAAGTGCGATTTCACTCCCGGGGTCATCATCAGTTCATATGCTTCGTCTTCTTTTACTTCTTCTACAAATTCGTATTCGCTCATTTCCTTTATGATATCTCTCTTTTACCTCACTATTTTTCAGCTTACACCTGCAGGCACTCTAGCCGCGCAGGTACTTTATCGCCGACGTCGCCGCTATGGCTCCGTCCGCTACGGCTTTCGACACCTGGAGCAGTCCGCCCGTGCAGTCGCCCGCGGCATATACCCCCGGAACATTGGTCGCCATCTTGTCGTCGGCTATGATGCGGCTTCCCTCCGTCATGATGCCGAGCTTTTTCGCCAGATCGCCTGCGCCCGCCGTGCCGAAAGCTATGAACAGTCCGTCGATGTCTATGCTCGTGCCGTCTTTGAACTCGACCTTTCGTATCTGAGTGTCGCCCGAGAATCTCTCTATGGCGTCGATGTCTTCTAACGCTATCACCTCCGCTGCCAGAGGCTCGAGCTCCGCTCTTTCACTTGCGGCGTAGTCCCCCGCTCCGAGCACCGCAACTGTCTTGCCGCGATAGAAGAATCCGTCGCAGACCGCGCAGTAACTGACGCCGCTGCCTTCGAACTCCTTGATGCCCGGGATGGCCGGCGCCTTTCTCTGCGTCCCCATAGCGAGGATCACAGCGTCCGCCGGATATGTCTGCTCCGTCGTCCTGACTTCGAGTTTCTCACCGAAGCCAAGTCCTACGACTTCTTCCTCCCTTACGTCGGCTCCTATCGCGCGCGCCTGCTCAAGGCCGCGCTCCAAAAGCTCGCTCCCCGCGATGCCTCCCGGAAAACCGTAATAGTTCTCGATGCTCTCAGCCTTCGCCAGAGCGCTCTCGCCGTGCACTATCATAGTAGTATCGATGCCGGCTCTGACCGCATACAGAGCGGCCGAAACGCCTGCCGGACCTCCGCCTATTATCACTATATTCTTATCCATTTTCTATCCTGTTCCCGCGCAGGGAGCATCTCCCCCGCGTCATTTCCGCTTACTTGCCGCACACATCATCATACAGCTCTTTGAAATGCGGAATCGATCCTGTAATCGTCTCATAAGCCACGCAGAACGAGAGCCTGAAGTATCCCGGCCCCGAGAACGCCGAACCCGGAAGGATAGCTATATGATGGTCCTCGGCCATCTTTGCGAACTCGAAGTCGTCGTCTACGAGGGCCTTGACCCACAGATAGAACGCGCCTTCGGGCTTCACGCATTCGTAGCCTATCTTCGTCAGTTCCTCATAGAGGGTCTCGCCGTTCCTCTTGTAGTAAGCGACGTCGCACTCGTCATCGATGCAGTCGCACACTACTCTCTGGATGAGAGACGGAGCGTTGACGAAGAGCGAACGGATCGCTGTCGCCAGTCCCGCCTTTACTACATCTCTTTCAGTCATCGAATCCGATACTGTGATATATCCTATCCTCTCGCCCGGAAGAGACAGGCTCTTACTGAACGAGTAGACTATTATCGTATTATCATAGAGCTTGGGCAGATACGGTACGTCCTGACCGCCGTATGCAAGATCTCTGTACGGCTCGTCCGAAACGAGGGCTATATCTATTCCCAGGTCGTTGCTCTTCTTGTACAGCATGTCCGCCAGGGCGCGCAGCTCGTCCTCCGAGTAGATCACGCCTGTCGGATTGTTCGGCGTATTGATCAGGACCGCCTTCGTGCGTCTCGTTATCGCTCTTTCTACCTCTTTGACGTCTATCCTGAACGTTCCCTCTTCTGTCGGGACCACTACCAGTTCCCCGCCGGCATGCTCTACATATACCGCATACTCTCCGAAGAACGGCTTCAGAACTATTACTTCGTCGCCCTCATCGAGCAGTGTCATCATGACAGCATTCAGGCCGCCCGCGGCGCCTGCCGTCATCAGTATGTTCTTCTCAGTGAGGTCCACTCCGAATTTCTCGCGGTCGTGCTCGGCTATCGCCTTTCTTACGAAGGGGTATCCTTCGACCGGAGTATAGCTGTGAAGCTCGAGCTCCGTCAGTTCTTTAGCCTGTTTTATGATCGACTCTTTGACCGTAGCCGGTGCCGGCACGTTCGGGTTCCCTATGCTGAAGTCATATACATCGTCCGGGCCGAATCTCGAAACCAGCCTGTCCTTGGCAGTGAAGAGCGCCGCCATGGGCTTTCCGCGCTCGATCGATTGTTTCATTCTCTCAGATACCATGATATTTCTCCTTTGATCCTATCGTGATTTTCCTGATCGTCTTTTTCCTCAAATACACCAGATACACATGGGCATACTCCCCCCCGCATATCATTCCCGATATTATACCATATTAAAACGCGCTCTTCTATCCTGAAAAGCGCGCTTTCGTGTCTGTTGCAATTATTGTGAAGTCTGCTTACTGAGCCTTGAGCCTGCCGTTGGGCACTGTGTCCTTCTTCTTCGCGAACATGAAGTAAGCGAATATCGCCAGAACTACTATTACATAGATGGCGGAGAATGCCGTCGACATCTGCTGAGCAGCAAAGAAGTCGAAGCATCCCTTGACGTATACGATGAGTATGATCAGGGGCAGGATGAACATCATGTAAGCCTTTCCGAGCGGGAACCTCATGCCCTTTCCGGCGTTGACCTCATCGAGGAAGTTCTCCCATCCCCATCCGTATCTGCTGCAGCAGAACAGTACGAACAGGAGCGAGCCGAGCGGCAGGAGGTTGTTCGATACGATGAAGTCCTCGAGGTCCATTATGTTCGACTCAGGTCCGAACGGGTGGATACCGCTCCACAGGTTGAATCCGAGCACGCACGGGATGGAGCCGATGATGACGACTACGAGGTTGATCGCAACTGCCTTCTTTCTCTCCATGTCCCAGATGTCCATGCAGAATCCGATGATGTTCTCGAATACGGCGATGACCGTCGAGAGAGCGGCGAACGACAGGAATACGAAGAACATAGTTCCCCAGATCCTTCCGCCTGACATCGAGTTGAATATGTTCGGCAGCGTGATGAACACGAGTCCCGGGCCTGCGCCTGGCTCTACGTCGTAAGCAAAGCACGACGGTATTACGATCAAGCCTGCAGTAAGAGCTACGAACGTGTCGAGGGCCGTGATGCTGACTGCTTCTCCGAACAGCGAACGGTCTTTGTCCAGATAACTTCCGAAGATCTCCATCGAACCTATACCTACGCTGAGCGTGAAGAACGCCTGGCCCATAGCCGCGAAGCATACGTTTCCGATGCCGTTCTCCTTAAGAACTCCGAAGTCAGGTACGAGGTAGTACTTCAGGCCTTCGCCCGCGCCCTGCAGAGTCATCGATCTTATCGCCATGATGACCATGAGGATAAGAAGAAGGCTCATGAGCACTTTCGTGACCCTCTCGACTCCGCCCTGGAGGCCCAGAGCGCAGATCCCGAACGAGATCACGATCGCGAGCACCGTCCAGAAAAGCATCGTCGGCGCCGATCCGAGCATCCCGCCGAATTCGCCCGCGACGCCATCAGGGTCGAGACCCGACATTTTTCCCGATGCCATCTGATAGATGTAGTAGAGCATCCAGCCCGCTACCATCGTATAGAAGAACATCAGGATGTAGTTTCCGGCCAGTGCGATCGGGCCGTACTTCGACCAGTTCGTTCCCTTCGGCTGCAGTGCTCCGAAAGCTTTTCCCGCGCTCTTCTGGGAGCCGCGGCCTACAGCGAACTCGGCAGTCATGATAGGAATACCGAGCAGCAGAAGGAATACTAAATAGATAAGAATAAATGCCGCGCCGCCGTTCGCGCCTGCAAGGTACGGGAATTTCCATACGTTACCTATACCTATGGCACATCCCGCAGAAACTAGAATAAATCCGATCCGGGAACCGAATTTCTCACGATTTTCCATTGGTATACATCCCCTTCCAAACTAGAATAATAATAATAAAGCCTTACTTTTCTTCCGCCTCAGCGGAAACGTCAAAATATGACGATAATATCTCACGCATCTCCGCGGCGGATGTTACGGCATTTACCCGCCTCTTGATCTCGTTGGCTCCGTGCCTGCCCTTCACATACCAGTACACGTGCTTTTTCATCTCCGGAAATGCGATCCTCTCTCCTTTTTCTTCCGAAAGCAGCGCGAAGTGCTTCATTATCATGCTGAACACTTCCCGTTCGTCCGGTCTGCCGGCGGGGGGCCTTCCCTCCCATGCCAGCACGAGGTCACGGAATATCCAGGGGTTGCCCTGCATGCCGCGCCCTATCATCACAGCGTCACAGCCGGTCTCCTCCATCATGCTCATGGCATCTTCGGCGCACATGATGTCGCCGTTGCCGATGACCGGTATGGATACGCTGTCTTTGACTCTTTTGATTATATCCCTGTCGGCCCTGCCCTCGTAGAACTGCGTTCTCGTTCTGCCGTGGACCGTCACCGCGGACGCGCCCGCCTGCTCGGCGATCTTCGCCAGCTGCGGCGCGTTGATGCTGTCTTCATCCCATCCCGCTCTCATCTTGACAGTCACGGGCTTGGCGCCGTCGGTACCTTCGACTACCGCCCTGATCACTTCGCCGGCAAGCTCCGGCTCCCTCATCAGAGCCGAGCCCTCTCCGTTCTTTACGATCTTCGGAACGGGGCAGCCCATGTTGATGTCGAGGATGACGTTGCCGCATCCGGCAAGCCTCCTTGCAGTCTGCTTCATGACTACGGGGTCCCTTCCGAATATCTGGAAGGCTACCGGTCCTTCATCCTCACGTATATGCAGCAGCGATTCGGTCTTGACGTTCTCGTACATCAGTCCCTTTCCGCTTACCATCTCGGAAAAACACAAAGCCGCACCCATGGAAGCGTTGAGCGTTCTCGTGGATGCGTCAGTGATCCCGGCCAAAGGGGCCGCTATGAATGGATTCTTCAGTCTAACGTTTCCAATTCGCACGGATCCACTTTCCTTTGTTTGCTGTTCTGCTGCCTGTTCTTTTCGTATATTATTCTCAGGCCCTCAAGAGTAAGCAGCTTGTCGACTACATCGATGCAGTCCGTGCCCTCGGAGATCATGCTTGCAAGACCGCCGGTCGCTATCACCTTCGGCTCGTCGTCGCATCCGCTGATCTCTTTGAGTTCCTTCTTCATGCGGTCAACGATGAACTCCACCATGCCCATGTGTCCGTAGACCAGGCCTGACTGCATGCTCTGTATAGTGTTCCTGCAGATGACCTTGCCGGGCTCCTCGAGTTCTACCTTAGGCAGCTGCGCCGTCATCTTGAACAGCGCCTCGCTCGATATCTTCAGTCCCGGGGCGATAGTTCCGCCCAGATACTCAGCTTTCTTCGTTATCGCGCAGAACGTCGTCGCCGTTCCGAGGTCGATTATGATCAGCGGGCCGCCGTACTTGGCGTGGGCCGCTACCGCGTTGACTATACGGTCAGCTCCGACCTGCTTCGGATTGTCATATTTTATCAGGAGTCCGGTCTTGATGCCCGGCTCGATGACTATAGCCTTGCGGCCGAAATACTTCATCGAGAGGTGCTGGAGAGTGAACAGTATAGACGGCACTACAGTGGAGATGATGACATCCTCGACGTCATTCATGTCGAGCCCGCTGTAATCGAACAACTGGGATATCAGCATCCCGTATTCGTCGGCGCTCTTGTTGTTGTCAGTCTCCATACGCCAGTTATGGATCAGTTCTCCGTCTTTGAACACGCCCAGAACGGCGTTCGTGTTACCTACGTCAAAAGCCAGCAGCATCTTGCTTTCCTCCTATCACTATCGATGTGTTTCTTCGAAAGACCGTGCCTACTCTTCGCGGTCATCCGTATCCTTATGCTCTTCCGCTCTCTTGCTCGGAGCTAGTCTTTCAGGCGGCCTGTCTGCTTCAGGTCTCTCAGAGATCTCCGCGTCGTCCGGCTCCCTGTCGTACTCGCGGACTACGTGATGATTTCCTTCCTGATGATCATCCTGATACTCTTCCTGATCTTCTTCGAGTTCGCTCTCATAGTACGCGCGCCTTCTGGCTTCCTCCTCGCGGGCGATCCTTTCGCTCTCTTCGGCCTCGCGCTTGTTCTTCTCCTGTATCTCACGGGACTCAGCCTCGACCCTGTCAGCAAGTTCTTCAGCCGTCAGCTCGCCGCTGCACAGAGCCTCGAACTGCTCTCCGTCAAGAGTCTCGACCCTGATGAGGGCATCGGCGACTGTCTCGAGCATCGCTCTGTTCTCAGTAAGGATCTTCTCGCATTCGACGTAAGCGTCCTCGATGATCGCCTTGATCTCCTCGTCGATCTCGCTTGCGACCTCTTCGGAGTAGTTCTGCCTCGTCGAAAAGTCCTTTCCAAGGAAGACTTCATCGCCCGAACTGTAGTTGACTGGTCCGAGTTTTTTGCTGAAGCCGTACTTCGTGACCATGTCTCTTGCGATGTCCGTAGCTCTCTGTATATCGTTGCTCGCGCCCGTACTGATGTCGTCGAGTGTGATCTGCTCTGCCACACGTCCGCCCAGAAGATGGATGATCTGCTCGCGCATCGATGACTTCGTCGCGTACATCCTGTCTTCCTCGGGGAGTATCATCGTGAATCCGCCGGCTCTGCCTCGCGGAACGATCGTGATCTGATGCACAGGGTCTGTTCCCGGAAGTGACCTTGCTACGACGGCATGGCCGGCCTCATGGTAAGCAGTAAGCTTCTTTTCCTTCTCGCTGATGACCCTGCTCTTCTTCTCCGGACCTGCGATGACCTTCGTGATCGCTTCTTCGATCTCGTCCATGCGGATAGCGCGTCCGTTCCTCCTCGCCGTGAGGAGGGCTGCTTCGTTCAGCATGTTCTCTATGTCAGCAGGCGTGAAGCCCGGTGTCCTTCTGGCCAGTACCTTCGGATCGACCTCAGGAGCAAGCGGCTTGTTCCTCGAATGGATCCTGAAGATCTCTTCTCTTCCCTTGACGTCCGGGATGCCGATGACGATCTGACGGTCGAATCTGCCCGGTCTCAAGAGAGCCGGGTCGAGTACGTCAGGTCTGTTCGTCGCGGCAAGGACTATGATGCCGGAGTTCTCAGCGAATCCGTCCATTTCTACGAGGAGCTGGTTGAGAGTCTGCTCTCTTTCATCATGTCCGCCGCCGAGGCCTGCACCTCTCTTTCTTCCTACGGCGTCGATCTCGTCTATGAATACGATGCACGGCGAATTCTTCTTCGCCTGATCGAAAAGGTCTCTTACTCTGCTGGCGCCGACGCCGACGAACATCTCGACAAATTCGGAGCCGCTGATCGTGAAGAACGGCACACCGGCTTCTCCGGCTGTCGCCTTCGATACATATGTTTTACCTGTTCCCGGAGGACCGACGAGCAGCACGCCCTTCGGTATGCGGGCGCCCAGAGCGTTGAACCTGCGCGGGTGTCTGAGGAAGTCGACGATCTCTTCAAGCTCTTCCTTCTCCTCTTCCAGTCCGGCGACGTCACTGAATCTGATCTTGATATCGCTGTCCTTCTGCAGCTTGGCTTTGCTGCGTCCGAACTGCATCGCCTTGCCGCCTCCGCCCTGCTGGTTCATGATCATGTACCAGAACACTACCAGTACCGCTATCATGATCAGCGTCGGCAGGAGCGATATGTACCACGGCGTCGTGTGCGGCGGCGCGTTCGTCACCTTGACTATCTTGTTCTCGCTCTGTTTGTAGAGATACTCTGTGTTCAGATAATTGATATCGAGGACGGAGTTGGCATATGTCTCGTACACCTTGCCGTCCTTCGTCTCACCGGTGAGTTTCATCTCATCGATGCTGACCTTGTTGAACTGCTCTTCCCTTACGTACTTTGTGAAAGTCGTGAAAGTGACTTCCTTGACCTCCTGGCCCGGCATCCTGTTAAAGAAAAATGCCGCGATCAGGACGAATAAGAAGATCAGCACATATATCCCTATATTTCTCGAAGCTCTTCTCAATTCTTATTCTCCCTATTCCGGATCCCCTCCCCGGGGCCCTTTTCTATCTTCCCTTTATCGTGTACTCTAGATATAAGCCAAAGTATTCTATCACAGTTAGTATGACATTTCAAGCACGAGGGCCCTCGACGAATTCTGCCTGAGACTGTATTTTTCAGCATATCTGGCTCTGCAGACACCCTCCGGTATCCAGAGGACCTCGCTGCCGCACGCTATCAGCCACACATCGCCCCGCAGCTCCTTGGGCACCTTCATATCAACGAACAGATCCTGTATGGATTTTCTTCCGGCGTTCAGGTTGATGAAGTCGCCTTCCTGCCTCGTCCTGACCTCGAGCGCGTCGAAGTAAGCAGCCCCTCTTATCAGGTTGTCCTCCAGCACGTCCGCATCGAATACGGCAAACTGTCCCATGCCATCTGGATATTCGAGATCATCTGCCGCAACGACCCTCTTCGTGATCTCCGGTATTTTTTTGTTCTCCGCTTCTTCCGTCATGCCGCCCGGCTTTCCGTCCGCGTGGCTGCCCTCGTCGCGGATGATCCATATCTCGTCGTAGCTTACTGCCAGACGGTAACTGCCCGGAAAGTCCACCGACCCCGACGAACTGTCCCCGTCTATCAGCCTTCCGGCGTTTATGAGGTGCACCCTCTCTATATCCTGCTCAAGACCCGCCGATCTGAAAGCTCTTGCTATCGCCCTGCGGCTGACGGACGGATGAGCGCTCCCTATCGCCCTTCTGTCGAGTTTGATCTTGTTCCTTCCACGCTCTATCAGGGCTCTTCCGTACAGTTTTTCGGCTTCCCGCGTCATGAAATCCCTGTCTTCAGACGCGTTCATCCCGAGCCTGACCATCGCCCTCGTTATATCTCCGCCGAACTTTTCATCGATGAAAGGTATCAGTTCCAGTCTGATCCGGTTCCTCGTGTAGCCGGCTTCCTTGTTCGTCTTGTCGATCCTGGGCTCGAGACCCTCTTCATAGCAGTAAGCCTCTATCTCGCTGCGGTCCGACTGCAGCAGCGGCCTGGCCATGAGATAGCCTCCCATACCCCTTGCCAGGGGCTCCATTCCCGCAAGTCCGTCGGTACCCGTTCCTCTTATCAGTCTGAACAGTATCGTCTCCGCCTGGTCGTTCCTGTTCTGGGCGACGCAGATCTTTATATCTCCCAGCGCGCCCTCAGTCTCAAGCTGCATCGCGACCTTGCAGAAGCTCTCGTATCTCACCATGCGGCCCGCTTCCTCCGGCGTCCTTCCGGTCGTCTTCGCGATCTCGTTGCAGTCGCGCACGAAGGAGTGGCATCTGACCCCATTTTCCTCGCACAGTTTTTCCACGAATTCCTGATCGAGCTCCGCCTCTATCGGTCTGAACTTGTGATTGACGTGGACGACGTCGAGGCTGAAGCCGATCTCGTCCTTCACCTTCATCAAAATGTCGAAAAGACACAGCGAATCCGGTCCGCCCGAAAGCCCCAGTATCACTCTGTCTCCCTTTTCGATTATCCCGTTATCCTCGATATACGATCTGACCTTGCTGAGCAAATCTCCCATTTTCATTCGCCCTTTCCATCTGTATACGCTGCTTGATACATCCTTTTCCGACCACGCGCTCTATTTGTTCACGCGCCTCATCCGGCCGCGCGCCTCGTCCGTTCATGCGCCTCATTCGTTCACGCGCCTCGTCCGTTCATGCGCCTC
>CAMKAM010000030.1 GCA_946410475.1 uncultured Bacillota bacterium | reverse complement strand
CCTCGATCTCAAGCCCTTTATGGAGATAATCCTCAATATCGATTCGGATCATCTTGACTATTTCAAGGATATCAATCATATAGTGAATTCGTTCGAGGTCTTCGCGGGACTTCTTCCGGAAGACGGCATCCTGTTCGCTTACAACGCCAATCCGTTCGTAAGACAGGTCATCAAGGGCAGAAAGAATGTGATCACATTCGGTATAGATGAGAACAGCGACTATTATGCCGACGATATAGTTTTCGATCAGGACGGGCATCCGTCGTTCACCGTCATGCACGGAGGCGAGGAGCTTACGAGGGTATCCCTTTCTGTTCCGGGCGAGCACAACCTCCTCAACGCTCTTGCGGCATGTGCATGCTGCCATGCTTTGGGGATCGACTCCGATCTGATCGCAGAAACTCTCAGCGAATTCAAAGGAACGCAGAGGCGATTCGATGTGATGGGTATGACGAGAGAGGGAATGAAGATCATCGATGACTATGCTCATCATCCGACAGAGATAAAGGCGACTTTAGATGCCGCCTCGAATATGAAACATGACCGTATGTGGTGCATATTCCAGCCGCATACGTATACCAGGACTATAGCTCTCTTCAAGGAATTCGGCGAGGCATTCAAGATGGCCGACGTCGTCGTTCTGGCTGAGATCTATGCGGCGAGGGAAAAGAACATCCACAAGATCAGCTCAAAGTCGCTTGTGAGCGAGATCAAAAAAGATTTCCCGGACAAAGATGTTTATTTCTTCAGTGATTTCGACGACATCGCTTCGTTCGTATACAACAATGCCGGTCCGGACGACCTGGTCCTGACTATGGGCGCAGGTGACGTATACAAGATCGGAGAGATGATACTCGAACTGGATGCCAAAGACGTTCACGTCTCGAAGAGGGGATCCAGGATAAACGACTGAAGTGTGTGAAGATACAAAAAGGAGAAGCGGAGGCAAACAATGAAGAACGGGCAATTCAGTGAGTACAAGATCTTTACAGGTAATTCGCATCCCCAGCTTGCGGAGGAGATATCTTCCGTGATGGGGAAACCTCTTGGAAAAAGCGAAGTCAAGAAGTTCAGCGATGGTGAGATAGCCGTCAACCTGTATGAGACAGTAAGAGGAGTTGACTGCTACATCATCCAGTCGACGAACGATCCTGTAAACGACAATCTGATGGAGATACTCATCATGATCGACGCTATGAAGAGGGCGTCTGCAGGAAGGATAAACGCCGTCATCCCGTATTACGGATACGCGCGCCAGGACAGAAAAGCAAAGGCGAGAGACCCGATCACAGCGAAGCTCGTTGCTGATATACTCGTTGCGGCAGGCGCTGACAGAGTTCTTACTATGGACCTTCACGCTGCTCAGATACAGGGTTATTTCAATATCCCGGTCGATCATCTTCTGGGAATGCCTGTCCTCATTGATTACTGGAAAGATAAGAATATAGAAGATCTCGTAGTCGTATCGCCGGACCACGGCAGCGTAACGCGTGCAAGGAACCTTGCGCAGCCGCTCAACTGCCCGATCGCGATCGTCGACAAGAGAAGACCGGAGCCGAACAAGAGCGAGATCATGAACATCATCGGAGACATAGAAGGCAAGAACTGCATCATCGTTGATGACATGATCGATACAGCCGGAACGATCTGCAATGCGGGCCAGGCACTGATCGACCTTGGCGCAAAGAGCGTATCCGCATGTGCGACGCACGCTGTACTGTCGGGTCCCGCTCTTGAGAGACTCGAAGCAAGTCCGTTCGATGAGGTAGTGTTCCTGAACACCATCCCCATCCCGGAGGAGAAAAGACTGAATAAATTCAAGATCCTTTCCGTCGCTCCGCTGTTCGCTGAGGCGATGCTCAGGATCCACAACAACGATTCAGTAAGCAAACTGTTCGTATAATCATTCAGGGACCGTTTATGTATATAATCGCGGGACTCGGAAACCCCGGGCTGAAATATGCCCGGACGAGGCACAATCTGGGTTTTATGACCGTGGACGAACTGGCTGCAAGGCTCGGGATCAGGATAGACAAAAAAAGATTCCGGGCCTTTATAGGTGAAGGCAGGATCGCCGGTCATAAAGTGATACTGGTAAAACCACAGACGTACATGAATCTTTCAGGTGACTCGGTCAGAGAAGTTTTCGACTATTACAAGCCGGAACATGACCATCTGATAGTGGTGTACGATGATTTTGATATCGAAAAGGGGACACTGAGGATAAGACCGTCAGGAAGCGCAGGGACACACAACGGCATGCGCTCCGTAGTCAGCCGCCTCGGGTTCACAGATTTTCCAAGGATAAGGATAGGCATCGGCGGCCATGAGGACGGCGATGCGATAGGTCATGTAATAGGAAGGATATCCAAAGACGAGAGAAAGCTCCTTGAGGAAGCCGTCAGTGATGCCGCATCGGCATGTGAATCAGTTATAACGGACGGCATACAGAGAGCTATGAATCAATATAATGGGCATCGTTGATCTTCAGGGGATCGCGGACAGCAGGACAGCTGCTGTCTTCGGAAAGATAATAAGGGAAAGAGGCGGCCGGACGCTGATAGTGACACCGTCATATATCAGGGCTGAGAGACTGGCCGGCGATCTTTCATTTTTTGTCGACTGTCCGGTACATGTGCTTCCGTCCGACGACGAGTCGTTCATGGGATATGAGGCGAGGAACAAGGACACTCTGCTCGAACGCCTTCGCGTGATGAGATATGCTCTGACGGAGAAGGAAGGCGTCATAGTCGCGCCTGTTCAGGCTGTGATAAAGAAAATGCTTCCTTCGGCAGTATTCGAAGAGGCGTCATTCAGGCTTGAGACCGGAGGGACGATAGAGACTGACAGGATCGCCAAGCATCTTTCGGATATAGGGTATGAAAGAGTCCCGATGGTCTACGCAAAGGGACAGTTTTCGATGCGCGGCGATATACTCGACATATTCACACCTTATGACAACCTGCCTGTGAGAGCTGAGCTGTTCGATATAGAGATCGAATCGCTGAGAAGCTTCGATCCGGATACACAGAGGTCTGTCGAAAAACTGAGGAGCGTGGATATCATGCCGGCGGCTCTTCTGATCAGGGACGAAAAGGCCCTGGAAAGAGCGAAGGATCTGGTAACGGAAAGGTACGGCAGGCTCCCTGAGAGAAGGGACGCTCTTCTCGGATCGATATCATCGCTTTCGAATCTACAGCATCTGGAATACTACATCGACTATTTCTATGAGGAGCCGGAGTACCTGTGGCAGTACATGGACGATCCTTTGGTGATGATAGACGATCCTCAGAGGGCTTACGACAACACGAGAGCAAGGTCTAGGGAGCTTCGGGACGACTTCGAGATATTCCTCGAGAAGGAGATGGTCGTAAAATCCGACTTCGATCATTTCAGTGGGATCGATGACTATATCAAACTATATGGTCTGGATAAAGTCGTGTTCGGTACGCCGATGCCCAGAAGCATCACGGGCGTCGATACCTATGATGAAATAAAGAGCATCAGAAGCCACCAGATGATCTCTTTCAACGGCAAACTCGATATGCTTGAGAAGGAGATAAAAAGACTGCTGAAAACCGGCTTCAAGGTGACCATAGTCTGCTCTTCCGATGAACGTCTTGAGAACATGGAAGAGTTCCTGACGAGGTCCGGTCTTGACGGAAGGGTCTGGGTGAAGAAGGGCGAACTGACCCAGGGCATGGTCCTCAGCGACGATATGCTCTGCTATATCTCGGACAGCGATATCTTCGGCATATACAAAACGAGAAAAAGAAAAAAGAGACCGCAGGAGCAGAAGGAAAAGAAGAATACCAGCCCGATCAAGAGCTTTGCCGATATCTCGAAGGGGGACTATGTCGTCCATGAAAAGCACGGCGTCGGAAAGTTCATTGGTCTCGAGCAGCTGACGGTAAGGGGCGAGACGAAGGATTATCTGAAGGTGATCTATCAGGGAGAAGACGTCCTTTATGTACCCGCCGATCAGATGGATCTGATACAGAAATACATCGGTTCGGGCACAGCTCAGCCGAAGATGAACAGACTTGCCGGTACCGAATGGAGAAACACGAAAGCAAAGGCGAAGCAGGCCATAGCGAATATGGCAAAGGAACTGCTCGAAGTCTCAGCCAGAAGAAAGGCCACAAAGGGATTCATGTTCGGGCCCGACACGGTCTGGCAGAAGGAATTCGAAGAAGCCTTCCCCTTCGAACCGACTGACGACCAGCTCAGGTGCATAAGAGAAATCAAGAGCGATATGCAAAAGCCGGTCGCCATGGACAGGCTCCTGTGCGGTGACGTCGGCTACGGAAAGACAGAGGTCGCCGCAAGAGCTATATTCAAAGCTGTGGCTGAAGGCAAACAGGTCGCAGTGCTCGTGCCCACGACCATACTGGCGAACCAGCATTACCACACACTGAAGGACCGCTTCGAGAATTTCCCGTTCACTGTAGATATGCTGTCGAGGTTCAGGACGGATCAGGAACAGCAGAATACTATAAAAGGAACGGCGAAGGGAACTGTCGACGTGGTCGTCGGGACACACAGGCTGCTGTCAAAAGACGTGCAGTTCAAGGACCTCGGGCTCCTGATAATAGATGAGGAGCAGAGGTTCGGCGTCAGGCACAAGGAAGCGATAAAGCGGATGAGAAAGAACGTAGACGTCCTGACTCTGTCCGCCACGCCCATACCGAGGACCCTGCATATGTCGCTGGTCGGCATCAGGGACATGAGTCTGATAGAGGAGCCGCCGCAGGACAGATATCCCGTACAGACATACGTGATGGAGGAGGATGATTACATAATCCGCGAGGCCATAGAGCGTGAACTGGACAGGGGCGGCCAGGTCTTCGTCGTATACAACAGAGTAAGCGGAGTCCACCGCATCGCCGAACGTCTCGGAAGGCTCGTTCCGCAGGCGAGGATAGGAGTTGGTCACGGACAGATGAGCGAGAGCGCTCTTGAAGATATAATGATGGACTTCATAAACGGTGATATCGATGTGCTCGTATCGACTACGATCATAGAATCGGGCATCGATATACCGAACGTGAATACAGAGATAATAATAGATGCAGACAAATTCGGTGTATCGCAGCTGTACCAGCTGAGAGGAAGGGTAGGAAGATCGAACAGACTGGCTTACGCCTACCTCATGCACAAGAAGAACAAGGTCCTGACGGACGTCGCAGAGCAGCGCCTTAGAGCCATAAAGGAATTCACTGAGTTCGGAGCGGGGTTCAAGATAGCTATGCGTGACCTCGAGATCAGAGGAGCGGGCAATATACTCGGCACGGAGCAGTCCGGCCATCTCGTCAACGTCGGATACGAACTCTACTGCAAACTCGTAGACGATGCGGTGAAAGCCCTGAAGGGCGAGGTCGTCAATCCGGAGCGCCATGAGGCTACTGTGGAGATCGGAAGGGACGCTTACATCCCTGACAGCTACATCTCGGACGACGTCCTGAAGCTGACGATGTACAAGAAGATCGCTGCGGTAGAGGATGCGGACGACGAGAAAGAAATAATAGAGGAACTGCAGGACAGATTCGGCGAAGTACCGGCCGCGACACGTGATCTCATAAAGGTGGCGAGGCTGAGGACGCTTGCCGAGAAGATGGAGCTTTCAAAGGTCACCATCAAAAGGGGGAAGCTCATTCTCGAGTATCCGAAGAAGGCGGCAATGAAGCCTGCGGTACTGCTGCTGCAGAAAAAGCACAACGATCTGGGCGAAGCGATAGAGATGATGAGCCTTATCTCAGGCTGACGATATAACGATTGTAAAGGAAAGGAAGTGGGAGCGATGCTGTTTTCAAACATAACGCTGCTCGATGAAAATCTGGATGTAAAAGAAGGGATGTACGTCAGAGTGAATGACGGCGTCATATCGTATATAGGGACCGTGCCTCCTGCCAAGGATGCGGATGAGAGGGTGTATGACGGACGAGGTAAGCTGCTTATGAGCGGCTTCTTCAACGCCCATGCGCACTCGCCTATGACCCTGCTCAGAGGATACGGAGAGAACATGAGCCTGCAGGACTGGCTTTTCACGAGGATATTCCCGTTCGAGGCAAAGCTCACATACGAAAGCGTAAAACGCGCGACTACTCTGGCTATGGCGGAGTCTCTGGCGAACGGCATAGTATCGACGAGTGACATGTACTATTTCTGCGATGCAATGGCGGAGAGCATGATCGAAGCCGGCGCGAAAGCGAATATCTCCAGATCACTTACGATACAGGACGAGCCTGATATATCGAAGACGAAGCCTGTAAAAGAAATGATGGATCTTTACAGAGCATACGACGGAGCTGCGGACGGCAGGATAAAGATAGAGATGAGCCTCCATGCGGAGTATACAAATTCCGATGATACCGTAAGGCAGCTTGCGGATATAACGAGGGATCTTGGCTGCGGCATGCATGTGCACGTATCGGAGACGAAGACAGAGGTCGAAGAGTGCAAGATGCGCCATGACGGGATGACACCCCCTGCCTACCTTGCTTCGCGCGGTCTGTTCGACACCAGGACGAACGCTGCCCACTGCGTATGGCTCGAGGATGAGGACTTCGTGATACTGAAGGAGAAGGGCGTCAGCGTGTCGGCGAATCCGGTAAGCAACCTGAAACTCGCCAGCGGCGCCGCCAACTATCCGAAGATGATCGAAAGCGGCATAAACGTCGCTTTGGGAACGGACTCGGTAGCATCGAACAACAGCCTCGATTTCATTCAGGAGATGAAAGTCTTTGCTCTTGTGCCGAAGATGTATTATAATGACCCTTCGGTGATGACACTGAAGCAGGTCATCGGCGCCGCGACGAAGAACGGAGCTATAGCTCAGGGGAGAGGTGATACAGGCGCCTTGAAGGAAGGAAACAAGGCGGACCTGATCGTGATAGATCTCTCTTCGCCGCATATGCACCCTGTGCATGACATTTGCGCCAACCTCGTTTACAGCGCCTCGCCGCAGGACATCGTGATGACGATGGTAGACGGCGAAGTGCTCTATGAGAACGGAGAATTCACTACTATAGATATAGAAAAAGCGATCGCCGAAGCTGATGAGGCGACAGCGCAGATACTCGAAAAACTGAAGAACGATAAATAGTAAGGAAAAGGGATCGGGATAACAAGATGCAGAACGAAGAAGGAAGCATACAGAACAAGAACAGTACGGGAAAAGCTTTCGTCAAGGGCGCGGCCATACTGGGCATCGCCGGATTGATAGTAAAGCTTCTCGGAGCTGTATTCAGACTGCCGCTGGCCAGCATGATAGGCGCGACCGGCATGGCTTATTATTCACCTGCTTACTACACATATACGGTATTCGTGGTAATAGCGACATCCGGCATACCTGTCGCGATATCGAAGCTGATAGCCGAGAGCATCACGATAGGTGACTTTGAAGAGGGTCACAGGGTATTTCGGATATCATTCTGGCTGATGTTCACTATCGGAGCGATATCTTTCATCATCATGTTCTTCGGAGCAGGGAAGATCGCAGCGATGCAGGGGATCGAAGAAGCAAAACTGCCGATGATGGCTGTTGCCCCGGCTCTTCTGATCTGTCCGGTGCTATCGGCTTACAGAGGATACTATCAGGGTATACAGAACATGATGCCGACAGCGATATCGCAGGTCATCGAGCAGGTGGTAAGAGTCTTCTTCGGACTGGGACTCGGATATCTGCTGTTCCATGAAATGATCGGCGGAAAGCTGTTCTCGGCTTTTTCACCGGGCGAAAAGGGCGCAGCAGGAGCCGCGTTCGGCGCAACTCTCGGAGCTGCCGGCGGACTTGCCATCCTTTTTTTCATTTTCATGCTTGGCAAGAAAGCGTATGACGCGAGAAGGAGACGTTCTGTCAACGCCGGACGGAAGTCTAACAAAACGATACTCAAGCAGATCGCGATCATAGCTGTCCCGATCACTCTGGGCGCTGCTATAACCCCGATAATGAATCTCGTCGAGGTCCCGGTCGTTATGAAGGGGCTGCTCAACTCGGGCTGGGATCCCGAGGTCGCAAAGAATCTGTACGGACAGATCAGCGGTCTTGCCGTTCCCATCATCAATATGCCGCAGGTGCTGACGATGGCTCTGGCTATGAGCCTCGTTCCGGCCATATCCGCCTGCCACAAGATGAATGACAAGAAGGGCCTCAGATACAATACGGAGCTTTCCGTAAGGATAGCGACGATGATAGGTATGCCGTGCGCTGTAGGTATGGCTGTGCTCGCGGAGCCTATACTGCTGCTCCTTTACAGCTCGCGTCATGACGAGGCTGTCAACGTTGCACCGGCGTTCGCGATACTGGCTATAGGAGTCATCTTCGTCTCGATAGTGCAGTGCATCGCGGGAAGCCTTCAGGGCGTAGGAAAACAGAATATACCCGTCATCAATATGTTCATAGGTATCGTTATAAAGATCGTCGTGACATATTTCCTCGTTTCGCAGCATTCTCTGAATATCAAGGGCGCTGCTATCGGAACTCTTGTCGCTTACATAACCGTCGCGATACTGAACTTAAGGGCAACGAAGAAATACACAGGAGCGAGATTCGATATCATGCTGACATACGTAAGGCCGGGGATCGCCACGGCTGTCATGGGCATCGTAGCCTGGGCGATGTACTACGTGGTATTCGGAGGCGGCGAAGGAAACAAGATCGCCTGCCTTATCTCGATACTCGTTGCGGCAGTAGTTTACTTCGTGATGCTGTTCGTTACAAAGAGTATTACCAGGGAAGAACTCTCGTCGATACCGGGAGGATCAAAGATAAACCGCCTGCTGGATAAGGTGACACCGAAGAGGAGAGGATAATATGGAGCGAAAAGAATTCGAACATCTGATGACGCCGGCCGCGACAAGGGCCGAAGCATATGAAAGACTCTCCGAGGTCGTAGAGATCCTCAGGGTGCACTGCCCCTGGGACAGAGTACAGACAAGAGAGTCCCTGAGGCCGGGTATGATCGAAGAAGCCTATGAGGTCTGTGAAGCGATCGACACGGGCGATGTAGACAACCTGAGAGAAGAACTCGGGGACGTCATGCTGCAGGTCGTTTTCCACAGTATGATAGCTGATGAGAACGGAGAATTTTCCGCAGTCGATGTCATCAATGAAGAATGTGAAAAAATGATAAGAAGGCACCCCCATGTTTTTTTGGAGCAGGAAGCTAAAACTGTTGACAAAGTACTTGAAAAATGGGAGAATATCAAGGTGCAGGAGCACGGAGAGGAGAGGCACACAGACAGACTGACTTCGGTGCCGAAGGCGTTGCCCGCTCTCATCAGAGCGAGGAAAGTGCAAAAGCGCGCAGCCGATATCGGTTTTGACTGGGACGATCCCGAAGGTGCTTTTGAAAAACTAACTGAAGAGACCAGAGAACTAAAAGAGGCATCATTAGAGGCTGATCTTGAACACATCCGTGAAGAACTGGGCGATCTGCTGTTTTCCGTAGTGAACGTGGCGCGATTCCTTGATGTTGATCCGGAAAATGCCCTGGAAAGAGCAACGGAGAAATTCACGGAAAGATTCGGTAAAATGGAAGATAGGGCCCGCCTCGAAGGAAAAGATCTGAAGGATATGAGTCTTAGCGAGATGGATGATCTTTGGGATCGAGCTAAGGCAGAAGAGTGAGATGGTCTTGAAACAAATATTTATTACCAAGGAGGATTTATCACATGAACAAAGCTGAATTGATCGCTGCTGTAGCAGAGAAGACAGGATTCACAAAGAAGAACGCAGAAGACGCCGTTAACGCAACAATGGATGTTATCCAGGATGCACTGGTTGCAGGTGAAAAGGTACAGCTCATCGGCTTCGGAACATTCGAAGTTCGTCAGAGAAAAGCCAGAACAGGCAGAAACCCGAGAAAACCGGGCGAGACTATCGAGATCGCTGCTTCGAAGGCTCCTGTATTCAAAGCAGGAAAGGCTCTCAAAGATTCAGTTAACAAATAAAGTAAAGCAAATGAGAACCGAACGCAGCTCCCTTGCCGGGGAGCTGCTGTTATTATAGGAGGCCAGGGATGCGTATCGATAAATATCTGAAAGTGTCGAGGCTTATCAAGAGAAGGACGGTCGCAAAGGACGCCTGCGATGCGGGAAGGATCCTGCTGAACGGAAAACCGGCAAAGGCAGGGGCTGAGGTCAGCATCGGAGATACCGTCACGATAATGTTCGGAGACAGACAGACCACGGTAAGAGTACTTGATCTTTCGAACACGCAGAAGAAAGAAGAAGCCCAAAATATGTACGAAGTCATATGAGGGAAGGGCAGGAATCGAACTTGCTGAAAGAAAAGAAGAAAAAATCCTTGAAATAGTCAGCGATTGTTGTTATAATATCGCTTGTTCGCGACAAAAAATATAAAGGAGGTGCGGAACATGTCAAAGAAATGCGAGATCTGCGGCAAGGGACAGGTGACCGGCAATAATGTATCTCACTCGAACAGACATACAAAGAAAAAGATCAATGCAAACATCCAGACAGTCAAGATCAATGACAATGGAAAAGTCAGAAAAGCAAACGTTTGCACAAGATGCATCAGATCCGGCAAAGTAGACCGCGCCATCTAATCATCGATATTACGGATTCCATGCTTACGGAGCATGGAATTTTAATATACGGAGGAAACAGTAAGTGGCTGACAGTTATATCATAGAGAACGAATACGGCAGCATCACGATCGGGAAGAGCCTGATCATGCGCATAGTGGCTGATGTCGTCGACCAGACGAGAGGCGTTCGTCTGGCTACGCTCAAGGAGATCCTTCCGAAGGGGACCCAGAATATCGAAGTGTCATTCGATGAGAACGGAGCGGCGACCATCAAGTTTTTCGTTGCTGTTAAATTCGGCACGAGCATCAGCAACGTTACATACACGATGATAAATGAGGTGAAGTCGAGGGTGTACAGGGCTACGCTCGTCGATCCTGAGTCGGTCACAGTCACAGTGGCCGGAACAGAGACGAGCAGAAAGACGAAGAGACGTCACCTTGTATTCGGTACGGGAAGACAATGAGACCTGAAGACGATATCACGGCGATAGCCGGAGTAGGACCGAAAAAAGCCGAAGCGTATCACAGGCTCGGTGTATATACAGTCAAGGATCTGTTGTTCCTGATGCCAAGAGATCATCAGGACAGGAGGCGCGCCAAGAAGATAAGTGAACTGACTGAAGGTGAGACCGCCCTTGTCAGGGGGATCGTAGTCAATTCATCTCTTGCATATATACGTTCGCGCCGCGGTCAGATGATGCATGTTACGATATCCGATGATGACGATCTTATGGATATCGTGTTTTTTAACGCCAGATTCCTGAAGGACAAGTTTCCTAAAGGAAAGGAGATGTATTTTTACGGTCGCGTAGGCTTGAACAGAGGCAGGCTGCAGCTCCTCCATCCCGAGTTTTCGAGCGGGCCGCAGGGACTGCTGCCGATATATCCGCTTACTCAGGGGCTTGGCCAGGGCGAGATAAGGAAGAACGTTAGGAGCGCCGTCTCGTGCGCCGATATGCTTGCGGGCTGTCTCCCGGACGATATGGTAAGCAGAAAAGGCCTCATGTCCATACCCGAGGCTGTCAGGAAAGTCCATTTTCCGGATAGCCCGGAAGATATAACGGCTGCGCGCGAGAGGCTCATATACGAAGACCTATTCGTGCTTCAGACAGGGCTCTTGATGATGAAGGTCACGAAGACCAAAGGGACCGCAAAGACGGCTCCTCATGAGGAGTTCCTCAGAGGGCTCAGTTTTGAACTGACAGGGGCGCAGAAGAAAGCCGTCGAGGATATAACGAGCGATATGGCTTCGCCTGAGCAGATGAACAGACTGCTGCAGGGAGACGTGGGGTCGGGAAAGACGATAGTTGCCGAAGCGGCGATATTCAAGGCTGCAAGGTCCGGATACCAGTCCGCCTTCATGGCTCCGACTGACATACTCGCAAGGCAGCATCTGGGCAATCTGAGAAGAGATCTGGGCAGGTACGGGATCACTGTAGGCTGCCTGCTCGGGAGCATGACGCCTGCAGAAAAAGAAAAAGAACTGGAGAAGCTGAGGAGCGGAGAGACAAAGGTCATCGTCGGTACCCACGCCCTTATACAGGAGGGCGTCAGTTTCGCCGATCTGGGGCTCGTCGTGACGGACGAGCAGCACCGGTTCGGAGTCAGTCAGAGGATGATGCTGGGTGAGAAGGGCGAG
>CAMKAM010000029.1 GCA_946410475.1 uncultured Bacillota bacterium | reverse complement strand
ATATCTTCCGGAAGAGCCTCTTCTATCTGCTTTCTCAGAAGAGAAGCAAATGCAGGGCTGGCTCCCGATGTCGTTATTCCTATCACAAGGTCTCCCCGCTTTACCAGAGCAGGAAAAATGAACGTGCAGAGATCAGCATCGTCCGCGACGTTGACGGGGATGTTCCTTTGCCCGCACAACTTTGCGACGCGGCGGTCAAGTTCTCTGTCGCCTGCCGCGCATACGCATATATCCGCCTCGTCAAGATCGCTCTCCTCAAAGAGCTTTCTTTTGACGCGGACGCCTTCTATATCAGTCTCGGGCGCTATCACGCAGATGTTATCTGTGAACGCGCCAAGCCGCGAGACCTTTTCTTTCGCGACATCTCCGCCGCCTATGATGAGGAATCTTTTGTTCTCTATATCTGTAAAAAACGGGAAGTATGTCATCGGTCCACAGGCCTCCCCGTCCGTGTCACCTGGTTCATGTGAGGCCGCAGTTTGCCGGAAAGATATACAGCAAGAACGCAGAGCCCGAAGTCCGGGACGAACGTGCTGAAGCACCAGACGGCAAGAAGCTCCTTAAGACCGATCCCGACTCCTCCGCTCGTTATGACATAATTGAATACGATGTAGTAGTACACGAGCCCGCAGATGTAATAGCAGACCTCACCTGCGAAGGCGGCCGGGAGGGCAGATCTGAAAGATATATTCTCCTTCTTTTCTGTCAGTGCTCCTGTCACTGTCGCCGCAGCGAGGAAGCCGAGAAGGAAACCGAATGTCGGGCGTATGATATATCCGAGTCCGCCTCCGTGGGCGAACACCGGAAGGCCGACGAGCCCCATCATCAAATAGACGATGACCGTCAGCGATCCCTTCCTTTTTCCCAGAAGGAGTCCTGCCATCAGTGAAAACAAAAACTGCAAAGAAAACGTCACGCTGAACGGGCCGATGGGGATCATTATCTTGATATATGCCCCGGCCACGATAAGCGACACGAAAAGTCCGCACTGGACAATATCAACAGCCGTCAGTTTCGGTTTACTAAGTGATTCCATATCATTCCCCACAAAAGGTGAAACAGCAACATCTCCTTCTATGATAAATGATTATTTAGAAAACAAATGTTGCGCAGGTCACGTTTTTGAGGATCAAAGATCGCCGAGGACGCTTTGACCGGGGTGTATGACAAAATCGTTCCGGTCGAATTCGATCAGACCTTCGTCGCTCATGGCGTTTAGTTCGCGGGTGAGGGCGCTTCTGTTCGCGCCGATGTATTCCGCAAGATCCTTCCTGCCCATCGGAAGAGTAAAGGAGAAAGATCCATGTTCCTGCACTTGCAGCGAGAAGAAGGTGAGAAGTTTGTCACGAAGGGTCTTTCCCGATATGACCTCGACCTTCTGTATGAGCAGCCGGTTCTTTTCGGCAATGAGGCTGACCATGTTCTCGATGAGCCTATGGTGGAACGGGCATGTCTTCCGGCATGTATGCATGACTCTCGAAAACGGCATGAAGAATACGCTCGTCCTCATCGCTGCCTGATATGTTATCGTTGACATGTTGTCTCCGCTGCATGCGAACGTCTCACCGAGCATTTCATCGTTTGAAAGGCGGGAGATGATGGTGCGCCGTCCCCATATGTCTTCTTTGATGATGTCGACGGAACCTTTAAGGATGATACCGATATTATCTACATGGTCTTTTTCGAAAATGAGATACTCTCCCTTTTCATATATTTTCGTAAAGAATCCCAGACAATCGAACATTGTGACAAGGTCATCATCTTCGATTTTTTCGAACAGCGGGTTTTCCGCTATCTGCTTCAGCGTTTTGTTTGATATCGCCATTATGTGATCACTCCGTTGATTTCATTCGACACCGTTATTGAGACAAGCAACAAGTCCAAAAACTGCTCCTATGGTAGAAAGTATACTGTAATAGGAACATTCAGGCAAATAGAGTTGAAAGTTTGCAGGATGTTATTACGATATAGAAAGACAGGAAGCGGCATAGACGATGGAGGCAGGAGGCGAAGGTGAGGAAGGGGCGCCGCTCTCTCCGCTTACTACTCTGCGGTCACTGCCAGGCGGACTCGCAAGCACCCGCATCCCTTTGGCTGCGATGCTGCTGACACCCAGTTCTTTTGAGAGCGCATCGAGTCTCACCAGCGGCGTTTCTTCATATCCGGGGATGCTCTTGTGGAAAGTAAGGACCTCGTCCGCCTTGCTGACGCTGAACGCGCTGTCCCATCCGGACGATCTTCCTGTTGGTTTTTTGCTTACTGTCTTGATATCTTCTCTTTTCATCGCAGGACTCCTCTGTTCTCTTAGTGCGATTTCTTATATGACTATTCTTACACAAAGCAGAGAAGATATCACCTGCAGATTTTATTGCAGTGGAAAAGAGTTATTGACATATGTCGGAAACAGCGTTATATTTGCATATGGCGTTGTTATTGACATATGTCAGTAACAGTCGCGGTGAAAGGGGGCAGAGAAAATGCCGAGACCTAAGAGATGCCGGAGGATATGCTGTTTTCCTGAGCACAGGGTCTTCGCTCCGGCAGCGGAAGATGAAGAAGCAGGTGCATACGTTGCCGGGTCCGGCAGACTGACAGCCGGGCCTGACACGGTAATGATGAGTCTGGATGAATATGAGACGATCAGGCTGATCGATCATGACGGCATGACACAGGAGGAATGCGCGCGCAGCATGGATGTCGCGAGGACGACGATCACTGCGATATATGAAAGCGCAAGAAGGAAACTGGCTGAAGTCATAGTCGAAGGGAAGCAGCTGGTCATCGGCGGCGGCATGATAACAGTATCTGATGAAGGGACACCTGACATCAAAGAGGATATTCGATCGAAAGGAGACAGGACGATGAGAGTAGCGGTAACATATGAGGATGGAAACGTATTCCAGCACTTTGGACACACGGAGCAGTTCAAGGTCTATGATATAGAGGACGACCAGATAGTCCATGAGATGGTCATGGGGTCGAACGGCCAGGGCCACGGCGCCCTGGCGGGACTTCTTGCTGCGGTGAAAGCGGATATACTGATCTGCGGTGGCATCGGCATGGGCGCTCAGATGGCGCTTAACGAAGCAGGAGTCAAACTGTACGCGGGCGTGACAGGCTCTGCCGACGAAGCTGTAATGAAGCTGATCGACGGCTCGCTCGAATACACTGAGGAAGCGAACTGCGACCACCACGGACAGCATCACGAAGGACACGACTGCGGTCACAGCATGGCCGGCGGCTGCCACCACAAGTGCTGATCAGTATCGATCGTCATCAGACAAGGGACTTCGAAAAGAAGCCCTTTTTCTTTTTGTGAATAGTCTATAAACGTGTGGCGGAGGAAGCTCCTTGTATGGTAAAATCATTAAGAAGATCAACTACTGTATACAGACACCCGCTTTGGGAAGGAAGGAGTACTCATGAAAAGAAGACACAGACTGCTTTCTGTTCTGGTGGTCTTGCTATTAGGGATAGGCTGTATGCCGCTTTCAGCAAGCGCCGCATCTTTGCCGTATATCAAAGTAAGCACATATCAGAACAACGCGCAGGCGAAGCAGGTGCTGCAACTGATCAACAAAGAAAGATCAAAGCGCGGTCTTGGGAAGCTGAAACTTGATAAGCAGCTTACTAATGCTGCGGTAAAGAGAGCCGCGGAAGTTTCGATCTATGTACCGAGAACAAGTCCCCATAAGAGACCGAACGGAAAGATCGCGAAAACTGTTTTCAAGAGAGTCAACAATGAATGCTGCGCTGAAGGGTATGCAAGCCCGAAGGGAGTAGTCCACGGCTGGATCACATCAAAGACACACCGCAAGCTCATTCTTGACAAGAAAGCAAAAAGCATAGGGATAGGGTGTATCACTACTGACGGCGCCGATACTTTCTGGACACTTGAGCTGAGTTACAGCAAAGCGAAGAAAAAGCTCAGTTCCAGCAAAAAAGTCCATTCGTACAAGAAGGTCTACGCTAAGAAAAAACTCCTGAAGAAAAGCTATTTCAGTCTCAGGCCAAAGTCTTCATACAGCTATTACGAAGATGAAGGCCCCACGATGATACCGGGACAGAAGGAGACCCTGCGTGTGTATTACAGCAGCTCCTACAATTACAATTACAATTCGCTGCTTGCGGCATCGGATTTCAAATGGAGTTCGAGCAATAAGTCGGTGGCTGTGGTCAGCAAGAAAGGTGTGGTGACAGCCAAGGCAGACGGATATGTCAAGATAACAGCAAAAATGAAAAGATCCCCCTACCACAAGATAACGATATGGATCGATGTGGTGAAAGAGGGCGATCTGGAAGATGACTTTTGATACGGAGGTGGATCATGAAGAAAAGAAGTCGGTTTTTGATAGTACTATTGAGCCTGGTTTTCACAGCGGCGTCGGTCCAGGTCGCCTTTGCTGCTGACCTTTTTGAAAACCACTATCCCAAAGTGATCAGCGCAGGAAAGATGGTATCAGGCAAGCTCAGCGGTTTCAGTGATCAGAAGTGCTACTCGTTCTTCTCGGGCGGCGGCACATACAAGGTAGAGATATATGTCAAGGATCCGTACATCGATGAATATGGTGACATTGATACGTATATGATGGTTGAATACGGAAAATACAAATTCAACAGTGTGAATAAGGGGTGGCAGATGCCGGAGTATCACATCGAAGGCACTACCAGTCAGTTTGTCGACACATGGACAGAAGATACAGATGGCTGGTACAAGCAAACTGCAACGATCGGAAAGGTCAAAGCAGGGAGAAAGATAGGACTTGCCGTTTCAGGCGACCATGAAGGATATTTCAAATTCAAGATAATCGGAAAAAGATTCGCTGACCCGAAAAAGCCTGTCGTCAGATCGGCTAAGGGCAAGAAGAGAGCAATGACTGTTAAATGGAAAAAGGCAGCGAACGCAAAGGGTTATCTGATCCAGATCTCAAAGAATAAAGGATATGGAAAGAACTATAAAGAGATCAAAGTCAAAGGAACCAAAAAATCGAAAACGATCAAGAACCTGAAAAAGGGCAGATACTATGTAAAGATGTGCTCTTACAGGAGTGTAAGAGGAGTGAAGGCATACAGCAGCTGGTCAAAGGCAAAGAAGGTCGTAGTCAAATAGTTTATCAAAGGCCGAGGTTTTCTCCGATGAGGACGACTTCGGCCTCTGTGTATTTCATCCTTTTGTAATGGACGATCAGGGCGTTGCATATCCTGTCCGGCGAGGAGCAGTCATAGCAGCGCTCTTCTCCCAGAACGCAAGGCGTGGGATAGCCGTGCCGCGCGGAATTTTTCGGTGCGGCGTAGTTCTTCGCCCTGTCTATCGCGCTCTCAAGGTCAGGGCAGATCTTGTTGACGCCCGCAACGAAGTAGACCTTTTCGTGTCCGAAGAGCGAGCCTGCGGCCCTGTTACCTGTGCTGTCGATGTTGACGAGCATGCCGCCATCGGTCATCGCGTTCACCGACGTCAGGAAGATGTCCGTCGTCAGGCAGACCTTGGCTTCGTCGTTGAAGCCCCGGCCTTCAGGCGGATGATTCGGGCTGTGCACGTCGTTCGTCGGATCCGCTTTCAGTTTCTCATACATATCCATAGAGATGAGCGTGAGCGAGTCGCCGAAGCCGACGCTCTTGCCGTGCACCTGAGAGGCGATATGGCAGGCCGCTTCCTCCTTCGTTTCGAAGTAAGAAGCGACATAGTTTCTTTTTCTAAGGTTTTCAAGTACTTTTTCTATATCCATAAGATCACTCCATCGATTCTTTGCCAAGTCATCGCAGCGCTGTCTGAACGACCCGTGCTGCGGCAGCCGGCGCTGCAGGCGCAGCCTTTCTTCGCGCTATTATGTTCGGAAGCATTATACCACAGATTATCAGAACAGAGCCGACCAGTCCTTTGACGCCGAACGCCTCTCCGAGGACGATGTTTCCAAGGACGGCCGATGTAAGGGGATTGAGGGCGATGAGGATGCCGGCTGTTTCGGTCGAGATGTATTTCTGCGCGACCGGCTGCATCGTGAATCCGAATGCCGAGCAGATCACTGCGAGCATCAGAAGATATGCCCACTGGCCTCCTGTCTGTGGAAGGTGGGTCGACGATTCCGTAAGGAGCGACGCCGCCAGACCTGCGGCTCCCATGAATCCCACATACAATACGCCGAGAGTGAACGGGTCGTGCTTTTTCGAAGCGCGGTCCGTGATTATTATCGCCGTTGTGTACATAAGCGCGGCGAGCATGCAGAGAAGCTCTCCCCTGCCTATGCCCATGCCGTCTCCGCCGAGAACGATGAAGCCGATCCCCGCCATGGTCACGAATGCGCTCGTCATGATGATGCGCGCAGGCATGCGTCTTAAAATGATGGCCTCACATACCGGGACCATTACGATGGCGCTGTTCTCAAGGAACGAGCATGTCGATGACGCTGTATATTTGAGTCCGTGGAGTTCTGCAGCCATGCAGACGAAGTAAGCCGCTCCGAGCAGGGCTGCCGCGAAGACGACGCCTTTGTCATCTCTGATCACGGCAACTATCCTCTTCGCAAAGAGGGCGAAGAGGATAGCAAAAGCCACCAGAAACCGGACACCAAGGAGATTGAACGGTTCCATCGTTCCAAGGAGCTGTTTGGACATAAGGAAGGATGTCCCTCTTGCTATAGTGATCGCGGCCATCAGCAGACAAGCGGCGCCTGCCGACATTTTGAATCTATCGTTTGAGATGCTGAGCATGATCTTCTCCTTTCTACTGCTTGCCTTCATTATATTCTTGGGTTAATATTGAGTAAATCGAGAATAAATCAAAGAGTACTTGATAATAACGCAAAGAAAACGATGCCGCGCAAAGGCGGGAGAAGCGGATATGGATACTGAAAAAGCAAGAGCGCTGCTATGCGCTATAGAGGAAGGCAGCCTCACCGCAGTCTCGGAGAGGCTGGGCTATACGATATCGGGAATAAGCAGAATGATGGCGTCCCTTGAAGATGAAACGGGATTCCCGCTTCTTGTAAGAAGCAGGAGCGGAGTGGTCCCTACGGCGGAGTGTATGCAGCTCCTGCCGCTTTTGAAAGATATCGT
Organism: uncultured Bacillota bacterium; assembly: GCA_946410475.1. Classification (GTDB taxonomy): domain Bacteria; phylum Bacillota; class Clostridia; order Peptostreptococcales; family Anaerovoracaceae; genus UBA3738. Next base: position 5,951 of record CAMKAM010000029.1, on the reverse strand, counting down.
GATGCTTGCGGACAACTATGAACAGACGGCAGCAGATATGAGAGGACTGGCGCAGGGTTCGCTTACTGTGGGAACATCATACTATGCCTACTACGACCTCTTCGCGAAACTGATCGCTGACTTTGAGAGCGAGTATCCGGGGATCGATATAGAGATAAAGGACGGGACCAGCTCTGAAATGGTGAGCGCGCTCGAAGACGGCTCCGTCGACTTTTGCATCATCAGTAAAAGACCGGGCGGGCACGAGTGGGTGCCGCTGTTCAGCGACGAGCTGCTGGCGTGTGTGCCTGAGGGCCATCCCGCAGCAGAGAGGAAGAGGTTCCCGGTGAAGCGCTTCGCTGAGGACGGCTTTATTGAGATATATCCGGACAAGGAGACTGACAACTCCAGGATGCTGAAGGAGCGCGGGATCAGACCGAAGGTGGCTTACTCTACATCAGACAATTTTGCTGCTTACTCGATGGTGAGAGCGGGACTCGGTGTGACGTGCTTCAACGCCCTGCTTGCCGAAGCGTTCCCGGACGGCGTGGTCTATCTGCCGCTCGACCCGCCGGGGATGGTGGAGATAGGGATAGCTCTGCCGAAGGGCATGCGCAGATCGCCGGCGGCAGAAAGGTTCGCATCATTCGTGAAGAAGCGGTTTGGATGATAATTGTAATCGATTATTCTTACGAATTATCATATAATCAATATAGATGAACGGAGGGATGAAATGGCAAATCTGGGAGAAGACATAAAGAAATTCGGATTCGGACTGATGCGTCTTCCGAGGAAGGAAGCCACAGGGAACATCGATGTGGAGCACACGGTGCAGATGGTAGACGCTTTTATGGAAGCGGGCTTCAACTATTTCGATACGGCGTGGGCATATACGGGAAGCGAAGCGGCCATCCGCGAGGCTCTGATCGAGCGCTACCCGCGCGAGAGTTTCAAGCTCGCGACGAAGATGGCGGCATGGATAGGCTGCAAGACCAGAGAGGATGCTCTCGCGCAGTTCGACAAGTCGCTCGAGGAGACGGGGGCAGGGTATTTCGACTTTTATCTCCTGCACAATCTCGGCGAGCAGAGGACGCAGTTCTTCGAAGAATATGATCTTTGGAACTGGGCGCTCGAGCAGAAGGCGAAAGGGAAGATAAAGCACCTTGGATTCTCGTTCCATTCGACGCCGGAAGAGCTCGAAGAGATCTTCGAAAAGCACCCCGAGGCAGAGTTCGTGCAGCTGCAGATCAACTACGGCGACTGGGAGAACCCGACCGTTCAGTCCCGCGGTGTGTATGAGGTCGCAAGAAAGTATAATAAGCCGATAATAGTCATGGAGCCGGTCAAGGGCGGTATGCTCGCAACGCCGCCTCCGTCGGTCGAAAAGATCTTCAAGGAAGCTGACCCCGATAGGTCGTGCGCTGAATGGGCGATCAAATTCGCGGCGGACCTCGACGGAGTCATAACTGTCCTTTCGGGAATGAAGAACATTGAGCAGATGGAAGAAAACATCCGATTCATGAAAGGCTTCAAAGGCTTGACCGACGAGGAGAGAGAGGTCATCAAAAGGGCCAGAGAAGAGATGGCGAAGATTCCGATCATCCCGTGCACGACGTGCAACTACTGCGCCAAGGTATGCCCGGAGGGCATCGGCATCTCGGGCGAGTTCACGGCGATGAACTATCTGACGCTGTATAACAACATGGCGATGGCGCTGAATCAGGAGGACTGGCTCGTCGATATGCACGGTCTTAAATTCGCGAAGGACTGCATCAAGTGCGGCAAGTGTGAAGAGGTGTGTCCGCAGCACATAGAGATCAGAAAAGAACTTGAGAAGATCGACGCGAAGCTGGGCAAGTAAAAGCAAGAGCAGATCCATAAAGGATCTGCTCTTTTGATGATTCAGTATCATGTATTATCCGTTTACTGTTCAACGATGTAAATCCCATCCTTCAGCTCTTCTTCGAAGGCTTCCCGATGGTGTTTCGTGTAGAGACCGGGCATACCGCCTGTGTGGATGAATATGATATCCTCGCCTTTTTCGATCTTGCCTTCTTCTATCATTTTGATGATGCCTGCGAAAGCTTTGCCTGTATAGCAGGGGTCGAGGAGGATGGCTTCTTTGCGCGCCATCAGAAGGATGGCGTCTCTGACCTCTTTCACCGGGTTATTGTAGCTGCCCTGTGTGTAGTCGAGCTCGATGTTCAGGTCGTCCCATGAAGACGGAACGTCGAAGCCGAAACGTTCGCAGGCTCCGCTGATCAGCTCTTCCGCACGCCTCTTGGTCGAATCGTCGTAAGGCATTATAGCGATACCTGTCAGGGACAGCGGTGAATCCATTGCCCTAAGACCGCAGTAAAGACCTGTGTATGTCCCGAGACTGCCTGAGGTCGTGATGACGCGGCCGTCCTCGATCCCGAGTTCTTTTGCCTGGGCCGTCAGTTCTTCTGCGCATTCTATGTAGCCGAGCGCGCCCGTGACGTCCGAGCCGCCGACAGTTATGTAGTAGACTTTTTCACCTTCTGCCTCGTACTTTTCGATATACTTTTTGGCGATCTCATCGAAGTCCATACCGATACCGCCATTCTCGATGATCACATCAGCTCCGAGGATACGGTCGAGAAGCAGGTTCGCCGATATTTCTCCGGGATATGTCCCCGCTGTCACTATGGCGCATCTGAGACCGAACTTCGCCGCCGCCGCCGCTGTCAGTCTGCCGTGGTTCGTCTGGACTCCGCCGACTGTGAGGAGCATAGTCGCACCTTCATCCAGAGCTTCTTTGACAGCGTACTCAAGCTTGCGCAGTTTGTTTCCGCCTGCCGCCAGAGGAGTGAGGTCATCGCGCTTGATGTAAAAGTTCACTCCGAGCTCTTCGGATATGCGCGGCAGATATTCGATGGGCGTAGGGCCATCGAGGATCTTTACTTTTTCTCTTCCGAACATAATGGTTCCTTTCTGTGACTCATGGAAACTTTTAAAAATATATCCGGCATCGAAGATGACCTTGTCTGCCGGATATACATGTCAGTTACGTATCGATCGTTGATACCGGCGCCGGACTTGCCGGAACCTGTTTGCTTACTGCACTATTTTCTGCCGCCTGCTTCGTTGATAGCCTTGAGCATACGATCCATAGCTATCTCGATCTGCGACTTCGGCATAGCCAGGTTCAGTCTTACGAAGCCCTGAGCGTTGTCTACGAAGAGTACGTCGTCGCCTTCGATGAGTACGCCGGCTTTGTTTGCGAAGAAGTCGTTGACGTCAGTTCCTTCGGGCAGTACTTTTCCGAAGTTGACCCATGCGAGGTATGTGGACTCGGGGATCTCGAACTTCATCTCCGGAAGGTTCTCGTCGAAGAACTTCTTGATGTATTTGAAGTTTTCTTCAACGTAGTCGTTCATCTGGTTCAGCCAGTCTTCGCCCTTTTCGTAAGCTGTCTGCATAGCTGTGATCGAAAGCGGGTTGAGGAAGCCGACGAGTTTGTCGCCGTCCTTGAACTTCTGACGGAGCTCAGGATCTCTGATGATGATGTTGGAGAGCTGCAGTCCTGCCATGTTGAAGCACTTGCTGGCCGACATGCTCGTTACGAGTTTCGGATAGTCCTTCATGACCTTGCCCATCGGGATGTGGCCTACGCCGGATCTTCTCATGTCGCAGTGGATCTCGTCGGAGATGATGTAGAGGTCGTTCTTCTCAACGATCTCAGCGACCTTCTTCAGCTCTTCTTCAGTCCATACGCGGCCTGTCGGGTTCTGCGGGTTGCAGAATACGAGGACCTTGACCTTCGGATCAGCAGCCTTCTCAGCGAGATCGTCGAAGTCCATTTCCCAAAGACCGTCGTTCCACTTCATCTTGTTGAATACCATCTCTTTGCCGTTGTATGTGCTGGCATGCTTGAAGAAGCCGTAGGACGGAGTCTGGAACAGGACCTTGTCGTCGTCGTTCACGCAGATGTCGCCGACCAGCTCGTAAAGAGCGGGGATGATGCCCGGCGAGTAGCAGAGCTCTTCCTTGTCGAACTCCCAGTCATATCTTCTCTTGCACCATGCGGCGAAAGCGTTCGGATAATCGTCGTTGTATACTGTCGTGTATCCGAAGATGCCGTGCTCTACACGCTGGTGGAGAGCTTCGATGATCTCGTCAGCGCATCTGAACTCCATGTCAGCTACCCACATGTGGATGAATTCGTCGTCTGCGAAAGCGAATTTCTTGTCCGGGCCTGCGTGGAAGATGTACTCGCGCCATCCGTCTCTCTTCAGAGCGTTAGTGTTGTTGCGGTCGATGATCTGATCAAAATCGTACTTCATTTTTTTGTCCTTTCATAATGTTTTTTACGCGGCGTGATCGCGTATCACGCCGTGGATAACCGTTTTGTTCGACTTGATTATAGCTTAACAATAAATAATTGAATAGTGAATATAATATTTGTATAATAAAAAAAGGGGTTTCATATGACAGCATAGGAAAGGACAGAGAAAAAATATGACCAGAGAAGAAATAGAAGCATTCCTCGCCATAGCGAGATTCGGGTCTCTTTCAGAGGCCGCAAGACAGATAAACATTTCACAGCCGGCGCTTGGGAAGCGCCTGATATCACTGGAAGACGAGCTCGGGAGAAAGCTTGTCGACAGGAAGCGCGGCGTTCGTCAGGCGAAGCTTACTGAAAGCGGTCATGCCTTTGTGCCGTTCGCTGAAAAATTCATAGATACGATAGACAATATGAAGAGCATGAAGGAAAGGCCTGATGGGGAGACTCTCAGGATAGCTTCCTCGGACGGACCGAACCTGCATGTGCTCAACGATGCTTACACGGAGTTCAAAAGCAGGAGACCGGACGTCTTTCTCCGGATCCAGACACATAGCTACAGGGAGTGCTACCGGCGCGTCGCGGACAGGAAACTCGACGCCGCTCTTGTCGGCATCAACTATTATTACAAGAGCGTCATCGCCCAGCCGGCCTATCGTGAGGACATGGTGCTGATCTGCCGAACTGATTCGGATTACCCGGACAGCCTCGATCTGCGTGATCTTTCGGTGAGCAACTGTATCTATTCGCCGTATTCGTCGGAGTTCATCGTATGGTTCGACAGCTGGTTCCGCATGCAGGGCGATCCGCTGGTCGAGTGCGACCTGGTCGAGCAGACGATGAGATTGATGAAAGATCTCGGCAAGGATGTCTGGACGATCGTGCCGGCGTCTTCCGCGAATGTCATACTTGAGGATCCGCTGTTCGAGACGCGCAATGTAAGGAATGAGATGCCGCGCAGGACGATCCATCTGATCAAGAACATCGACCAGCAGAGCGGAGCGCTGGCGCTGTTCGAAGAGATACTGGCTGAGAAACTTCAGGGAAATGATCGGATCAAGTCTTTGATCTGAGGCGGTCACGACTGCTGCCGACGCTCGGATCTGACAGTATCGATGCTGACGAGGAGCAGCCCTGCCCAGATGAATCCGAGGCAGATCTTGTGAGCTGTCGTGAACGGTTCGCCGTAGAGGAAGACGCCCGTGAGGAGCGACAGCGTCGGACTGAAGAACTGTATGAAGCCAAGGAACGACAGCGGGATCAGATTAGCCGCCGATGAGAACAGCGAAAGCGGCAGCGCGGTCAGGAGGCCTGCAATGATCAGCATCACAGTCAGATAGATGCCGTGGGGCGAACCCAGATCGCTCGCGAAGGCGTGCGTACCTGTATGGCAAGCAAGCCAGACAGCGAAGACCGCTGCAGGCCCGACCATAAGGGTATTTTCAAATGCGATAGCGGGAATGGCAGGGTAACCTGCCTTCTTTTTTATTGCTCCGTATATCCCGAAGGTCGTCGCGAGAAAGATCGATATCCACGGGAAATGGCCGTAGTTGACCGTGAATGATACCACGCCGGCGGTGCAAAGACCGACGGCGATCCACTGCATGACAGAGAGCCTTTCTCTGAATACGATGAGTCCGAGAAGGATCGTGATCAGCGGATTGAT
>CAMKAM010000028.1 GCA_946410475.1 uncultured Bacillota bacterium | reverse complement strand
TCTTCAGGCTTGATGTTGAGAGGCGGCTGGATCCTGAGGACTTTGCCTGCGAGCGAGATGACGATGAGGCCTCTCTGATATGCTCTGTACAGGACTTTGTATGTGACGTCCTCAGCTGTAGCGCCGAAGGCCGGCTTGATGCCGATGCCCATCGACATTCCGAGGTTTCTGTGGAAGTCGACTATGTCAGGATGCTTCTGTTTCAGTTCCTTAGCAAGTTTCACGATCAGTTCGATGTTGCTTGCGAGCAGTTCCTGGAACTCGTCTGTCTGATAGTAGTCGAACGCCGCTATACCTGCTGCGCATGAGAGCGGGTTGCCGCCGAGCGTGAACAGGTGGGCCGGAGCCGGAAGCACATCTACGATCTCTTCTCTTGCCATGAAGCCGCCGAGCGGAGTTCCCGCGCCGATGGATTTGCCCATGATGATGCCGTCAGGGATAACATCAAAATGCTCGATGCCGAAGAATTTGCCTGTTCTGTAGAAGCCCTGCTGTACCTCTTCACTGATGAAGAGGACGCCATTGTCTTTGCACCACTGGTGCAGTTTCTTGATGAACAGCGGGTGGGCCGGCAGGATGCCGCCGTCGCCCTGCAGAGGCTCTATGATCACTGCGGCTACTTCTCTTGCGGACATGTAGGACGAGCAAGCCGTCTCTATATCCTTGATGCAGTTCTCTTCAACATATTCATCTGAGAGGTCAGCTCCGAAATACGGGAACGCATAGACTTCAGGAAGGAACGGACCCATCCTGTCTCTCATGTTGATGGAGCATGTTGTAAGCGAAGCCGAGCCGTATGTCGAGCCGTGGTAGCCGTTCAGGAATACGAAGATCTTCGGTCTTCCTGTGTAAGCTCTTGCGAATTTGATCGCTGCGTCGTTCGCGTCGGATCCGCAGTTGCCGAAGCAGACTTTGGCTTTGACGCCGCCCGGATAAACGGAACAGAGTTTCTTCGCGTACTCCGTCGTCTTTCTGTTGTATGTGTAAGCCGGAGTGTACTGCGAGAACGAGTCGATCTGATCTTTCATCGCTTTTACGACCGGCGGGAAAGCGCTGCCCATATTCAGGGACGATGCACTTGACAGGAAGTCGATGAACTCGTTTCCGTCGATGTCCGTGATGATGGAGCCCTGTACCTTGTCGATGACCAGCGGATAGTAGGACAGATGGCTGCACTTCGATACGTACTTCTGGTCCTCAAGGAATACTTCCATACATTTAGGGGTATCTTTTTCAGTTATCATTGTACGTCTCCCTTCTTTAAAGGTGTTTATAGTTGATATTTATTATAGTTATAACGTGTTATACATAATACTGTTATAGCACAAAACCGTACGTGCGTCCGACGGACCGGGCCGATTCGGTAAAATCGGATGATATATTCAAAAAAATGATAAACCCCCGGCTTTTGACATTGTTATAATTTTCTGCTAACGTTTTGTCAGAGGAAATAATATTAAATACAATGAACTCGGTAAGGAGGAATGTTGAATGAAGATCAGGAAATCGCTTCTCGTAATGGAAAAGGAAAGCTATGCGGATGACAATGCTTACATCCCGGAGGACGCGGTAGACTGCACTCAGGGGTGCAACCCTTACGGAAATCATCCCGATCTGATCAAGGTGGCTAAGGACGCGGTCGTAGGATCGATATACAACTACCCGCACGGACAGGAAATATATGAAGAAATAGAAAAGTTCTGGGGCGTAGGAAGAGAGAATATCTTCCTGAGCGACGGCAGCATCGGAGGGCTGTATGAGATCAACAATGTGTTCGAAGAGCCGAGCGCACATGTGCTCAGCATCGCCCCCACATTCACGGATGCGACTAACATATACAAGACGCGCGGGATGGACTACAGATATGTAGCTCTGGATCCTGAGAAGAACTACAAGTTCGAGGTGGATAAGGTCCTGGAGGCAATGGATCCGGCTGACAGTATCCTTTATATAGACAATCCCAACAACCCGACAGGTCAGACGATACCGCTGGGCGAGATCGAGATGATGGTCAAAGAGGGCGCAGAGAAAGACATCGCCGTTATCATCGACGAAGCTTACGGCGACTTCATCACTCCTGAGGAGTCGGCCGCAAATCTGCTCGGAAAGTATGAGAACCTGATCGTCGTAAGGACGTTCTCGAAGGCTTTCGGCATGGCCGGTATGAGAGCGGGATATGTCATGGCATCGGATCTCATAATCAAAAACATCAACAAGATGAGCAATCCGTACTGCATGAACGAGTTCGCGCGTCAGATGGGAGCTGTCGCTCTCAGAAATGCTGACTTTGCTCTGGCTCATGTAGACGATTTCGTAAAGAGCAAGCAGATGCTGAAGGCAGTAACGGGCAAGAACCTGATAATGGCGGAGACAGACGACCGTGTGCCGATCTGCATGCTCAGTCATATCGATCCCGAAGTCAAACTTGCAAAAGTCCTGGCGGAGGCCGGAGTCATCGCTGTCGATGCTTCAGAATTCGACACGATAGGTGTTTCGGCGGTACGTCTGCGTGTTCCTTCGATCGACAAGATGGAGAAGGTCTGCGCATCTGTTGCCAAGGTGAACGAGGGCTGAAATGAGAGTGTTCGTTACAGGCGCTAGCGGACAGCTGGGACGTGACGTGATGAAAGAGCTTCGCGCGAGAGGTCATGAGGTGACAGGCTGCGCAAGGAACCCGGATGATGAAGCCATCGTGCTGCTTGATATCACGGACGGTGATGCGACATCTCTGACTATCGCGAATGCGCGGCCGGACGCTGTGATCCACTGCGCGGCATGGACGGACGTGGACGGCGCCGAGGATGCGGGAAACAGAGAAGCGGTATATTCCGTCAATGTCACAGGCACACAGAACGTCGCGGAGGCGGCAGAGGAATGCGGCGCTTCCTTAGTATATATATCGACGGACTATGTTTTCAGCGGCAGGGGAACGAAGCCGTGGAAGCCGGAAGATGACGATCTTGCCCCGCTGAATCACTACGGAGAGACAAAGCTCGCGGGTGAGAGGGCAGCAGCGGCGATCACGGACAGACTGTTCATCGTCAGGACGTCGTGGCTATTCGGCGCGGGCGGAAAGAACTTCGTGAAGGCGATAGTCCGCGCGGCATGGACCGGCAGGGAGCTCAGAGTCGTCGACGATCAGGTCGGCACTCCCACATATACGAGGGATCTTGCTGTTCTTCTTGCTGACATGATAGAGACAGAAAAGTACGGATGCTATCACGCGACTAATGAAGGCGGATACATCAGCTGGTATGACTTCGCCTGTGAGATAGTCCGTCAGGCAGGCACAGGTGCTTACATCACACCGGTATCGACGGACAAATACGACCTCGCCAAAGCTGCGCGGCCCGGAAACTCGAGACTTGATAAGAGCAGATTGACAGAAGCGGGATTTACTCTGCTTCCTGACTGGCGCGAGGCGCTGAAGGAATATCTGAAAGAGGAAGAGTTCTGACATGGGACAGATAAGTGTAGAGTATAACGTTGGCGGGATAGAAGGCATGCATGTGATCACGCCGAAAAAGTTAGTCGATGACAGAGGCTTTTTCATGGAGACTTACAATGAAGCTGACATGAAGGCCGCAGGTATCGACTATTCGTTCGTTCAGGACAACCAGTCCATGTCGGTCAAAGGTGTGCTCCGCGGGATGCACTTTCAGATCGACCATCCGCAGGCCAAGCTTCTACGAGTCATCAGCGGCGCCATATACGACGCGGTCATAGATATCAGGAAGGGGTCGAAGACGTTCGGCAAATGGTACGCGGAGGTACTGAGCGCGGAAAACTGTCGTCAGGTCCTGATACCCGAGGGTCTCGCGCACGGCTTCCTGGTCCTCAGCGACACAGCTGAGATCAGTTACAAATGCAATGATTTTTATCACCCGAATGACGAGGGCGGTATATTTTGGAACGATCCGGATGTCGGGATAAAATGGCCGCTGGCCGAACTTGGTGAAGATGCCGAGCTGATAATCTCAGAGAAGGATAAGAGATTGCCGGGGATGAGAGATGTGATAAGTTGTAACGGAAATGGTCTTTATTGAAAGAATGGAGTGTGAAAGGTATGGCATTAGAATCTTGAAGAAAGTCAATCCTGAATATGTGCTGGGGAAGGCATTTACCCCAAAAGGAAAAACCTCTTCATGGTGTTGAAATTTCAACACTTGAAGAGGTTTTCTTCGTTGGTACCCGGTAGGGGAGTCGAACCCCTGATTCAGCCGTGAGAGGGCTGCGTCTTGACCACTTGACCAACCGGGCATATCTGTGACGCAAGGTGTATTATAACTGCTTTTAAGTGATTTGTCCATACCTTTTTTGCTACTTTCAGGTATCGGACTATTGTGATAAAATCATTGGGAGGGGCGCAGCTTCGGAGGCAGGCATAGACGAGGCCCCTGCGCACGGATACAGACGTGTCTGGTAAAGAAACAGTTTGCAGCTTCAAGGAGGCAGAAACAATGATCACGATAGATGATGTGAAAAATGCAAGAGAAAGGATAGAAGAAGTCACAAGAGGAACGCACCTTCTCCATTCGATGACTCTCAGCGGGGAGAACGATGTGTATCTGAAGGTCGAGAGCCTGCAGAGGACGGGCAGCTTCAAGATCAGGGGCGCTTTCAACAAGGTGGCTTCGCTTACTGATGAAGAAAAGGCAAAGGGAGTCATCACTGCCAGCAACGGCAACCATGCTCAGGCGGTAGCCCTGGCGGCATCGCTCAACGGAGTGAAATGCAAGGTATGCATGTCAGATAAAGCTCTCATGAGCAGGATGGAGGATGCCAGAAGGCACGGGGCAGACGTGGTCGTAGTGCCCGGGGAATTTGAAGATGCTGATGAAGAGGCAAAACGACTCGCTGACGAGAAAGGATATATCTATATCGACCGCGGAGATGACGAGCAGGTGATGGCCGGAAACGGAACTGTCGCTCTTGAGATCCTGGAGCAGATGCCGGATCTTGATGCGCTGGTAGTACCGGTCGGAACAGGCGCACTTCTTGCGGGCGCTGCTGTTGCGGTCAAGGCGCTGAAGCCGGAATGCAGAGTTTACGGAGTCCAGGCGACCGGCGCGAGCGCGATGGCGAGATCGTTCAGGAAGGGCGAGATCGTAAGCGTACCGCACATCAACACGTTCGCTGCGGGGATCGCCGTATCCGAACCATCCGAAACGGCATTCGAGATGATCAAGGACAAGGTCGACGGGATCATCACCGTCACAGAGGACGAGATCGCTTCCGCCATGCTGACACTTCTGGAAAAACAGAAGCTGCTGGCCGAAGGCGGCGGAGCGGTGACAGCTGCGGCTGTGATGTTCGACAAGATCCCCGAGTCCGGAAAGAAGATCGCATGCATCATTTCCGGCGGAAACGTCGACATCAACATCCTGAACAGGGTCATCGCAAGAGGACTGATGATGAATGACCGCAAGACGAACATCACACTTCAGATGGACGACAAGCAGGGAACTCTTGCGCGCGCCTGCAACATAATCAGCGAATGCGGAGGAAACATCCTCGAGGTACACCATGACAGAGGTGCATCTAACATCCAGCTGTCGAGCTGCTATGTAACGTTCGAGCTCGAGACGAAGGACGCGGCTCAGGCAAGGCTCCTGAGAGAGACGCTGGAGTCGGAGGGATACAAGCTGGTCAGGCAGTAAGCTGCTTTGACGCTTTACAGTAGAATAGTCAGACAATTTAAAGGAGGCGCGGTACTTGACATACGCGCCTCTTAGTTATAACATAACAGAAAATTATTACGAAGAAATTGAGATAGAGGCTGCGTTTGGTCATCAGTACCTTCTTCAATGTGCCTGCAGGGCAGGAGGAGCGAAAGGGGCCGGCGCCGAGGTCAGGCGGGTCTGCAGGGGCCGTCGAGGCTGGGCGGACGGAATAATATCTGTCCGACTGTCGCAAGAGATTGCGGGGAGCTATCCTTGATAAGAATTTTGAATGTGAATTATCAAGCAGCTGGTTTCCGCATCAGCTGCTTTCTCTTATCCGGTGAGTCTCAATTTTGCAAAACATCATTGACAAGGTAGGAGGTCAAGAAATGAAGAACGGAACTATTTTCACAGGAGCAGCAACAGCGCTCATCACACCGCTTACAGCAGAGGGAGTAGACTATGAGGCTTACGGAAAACTGATCGACTGGCAGATCGAAGAGGGCATCGACGCTCTCGTAGTAGCAGCGACGACAGGCGAAGGCTCGACACTTTCCGACGTGGAACACAAAGCGGTCGTCCGCTACGCTGTAGAGAGAGTCGCCGGAAGAGTACCTGTCATCGCCGGAACAGGCAGCAACGATACTGCTTACGGCGTGCAGCTGACACAGGCAGCATGCGAGGACGGAGTAGATGCGTGCCTCATCGTTACACCGTACTACAACAAAGTCACACAGAAGGGTCTGGTGAAGATGTATCAGGAATATTCCGATGCCAGCTCCGTACCCATCATCGTATATAACGTACCGTCCAGGACGGGCGTCAACATCCAGCCGGCAACATATGCGCAGCTCGCTGAGATCGAGAATATAGCAGCCATCAAAGAGGCGAACAACGACATCGCATCGATCACAGAGACGATGTCGCTCGTACAGGGCAAGATGGATCTGTATTCCGGAAACGACGACCAGATCGTCCCGCTGCTCGCTACAGGCGGCATCGGCGTCATCTCGGTACTGTCGAACGTAGCTCCGAGAGCGACACATGACATGGTCATGAAGTTCATGGAAGGAGATGTTGCAGGAGCATGCGAGATGCAGCTCAAGTACAGGAACCTCGTCAAGGAGCTGTTCTGCGAAGTCAACCCGATCCCGGTCAAGGCTGCATGCGCGGCTATGGGACTGTGCGAGAACTACGTAAGAGCACCGCTGTACACGATGGAGCCTGAGAACGAAGAGAGACTGCTCGCTTCGATGAGGAATGTGGGGTTGATCGACTGATGATTAATGTGATAGTGACCGGAGCAAACGGACATATGGGCCGTATAGTAAGAGGCTGCGTAGAAGCCGATCCGGATATGCAGATAGCCGCCCTCGTGGACGCGGGATCGCCGGATCCGGATGCTGAGAGCGGAGAGACAGTGTTCGCGGGCGTTGCCGATTTCGAAGGCGAGGCAGATGTGGTGATAGATTTCTCGCACCACGACGGGACAGCTGCTCTTCTCGAGGCATGCAAGGCAAAAGGCCTTCCGATCGTCCTTGCGACGACGGGTCAGACTGAAGAAGAACTGGCGATGATCGACGAAGCCGCACAGAGCATAGCGATATTCCGTTCGGCGAACATGTCGGTCGGAGTGGCGCTCGTGGCGAAACTCGTGAATGAGGTGGCTTCCTCGTTCAGCGGAGCTGACATCGAGATCGTCGAGACGCATCACAACAGAAAGATAGACGCGCCGAGCGGCACGGCTATAATGCTTGCCGAGGCTGCCAAGGAAGCTCTTCCGGACTCGAATATAGTAGTAGGAAGATCCGGGCAGGCAAAGCGCGAAAAAGGCGATATCGGTATCAACTCTGTCCGCATGGGCAACATCGTAGGGACTCATGAGGTCATGTTCGGAACGAACACTCAGACGATAACGATCAAGCACGAAGCCCACGACAGGGGACTGTTCGCGGACGGAGCGATCGACGCAGCGAAGTTCATAGCCGGAAAAGGGCCCGGAAAGTATAATATGGACGATCTATTGGCCTAGGAGGAACGATGCTTTACGATTATCTGACTACAAACGAAGAAGGCCGCCTGGTGATAGGCGGGGTCGATGTAAAGGATCTGGCGGAGGAATACGGAACGCCGCTCTACGTCCTTAGCGAAGACCGCATCCGCGAGAACTGCAGAAAGTACACTGCCGCCATGGCCAAGTATTTTCCGGAGGGTTCTTTCCCTCTGTACGCGGGCAAGGCTCTTTGCTTCAAAGGCATATACCCCGTGATAGACGACGAAGGTATGGGAGCCGACGTCGTATCACCGGGAGAGATATTCACTGCTCTTGCCGCGGGCTTCCCGGCGGAAAAACTGTTCTTCCACGGGACGAACAAGACCGACAGTGAGATAGAATATGCTCTTGACTGCGGGATAGGCTGCTTCGTCATCGACAATATGAACGAACTTGCCGCCCTCGACAAGGCTGCGGGTGAGAAGGGCATGAAGCAGAAAGCTCTTCTGAGACTGACGGTGGGCATAGATCCGCATACGTTCAAGGCCGTACAGACAGGCATGATCGATTCGCAGTTCGGTATACCGATCCAGACGGGTCAGGCCGAGGGCTTCCTGAAGGCGGCGCTGGATGCTGAGAACATCGAGGTGGCGGGCTTCCACAGCCACATAGGATCGCAGATCATGGACAGCTACCAGTTCTGCGACCAGGCGGATATCCTGCTCGAGTTCGCTGCTGATATGAAGGAAAAGTACGGATATACTGCGGAGTATTTCAACATCGGCGGCGGCTTTGGAGTCAGATATACAGAAAAGGATCCTACGGTCGATATAGAAGGAAACATTTCAGATATCGCGGAGCACCTGGCTGCAGGATGCGAAAAGGCCGGTCTTCCGGTGCCGAAAGTACTGATGGAGCCGGGACGGAGCATCGTAGCAGACGCAGGCGTCACGATATATGAAGCAGGCGGCATCAAGACCGTCGAAGGCTACAGAGAGTATGTGACTATCGATGGCGGAATGACGGACAATCCGAGGTTCGCTCTTTACGGATCCGAATACACGGTCCTGAACGCGAGCAGGGCGGACGCACCGGCAGACTTCGAATGCACGGTCGCGGGAAGATGCTGCGAGAGCGGCGACCGTATAGCTGAGGATATCATGATCGCGCGTCCCGAGAGGGGCGACCTGATCGCGGTCCTGGGGACAGGCGCTTACAATTACGCCATGTCGATGAACTACAACAGAGTTCCCCGGCCGGCCATGGTGATGCTCAGCGGCGGCAAAGCCAGACTCGTAGTAAGGAGACAGACGTTCGAAGATCTTATCAGTTGTGAACTTTAGATCATAGGGTGATAAATATTAAAATAGGTGCATGGACTATGGAAAATCCATGCACCTCTTTGATTTTGCAGATCAGACGTACAGATCCGTCCTTCTCAGTGAAACGTAGGGTTTCCTTTCGCGCATCTCACGGGCTGCATCGAGGTCGACGTCCTCGATGATCAGCTGCTCTTTGTCGTCAGCTATGAATATCGTCTCACCGGACGGTCCGGCGTAGAGCGTCTCGCCGGCGAAGTCCATCTCGTCTTCGAGACCGACGCGGTTGACCATGACTACGTTTGTGGAGTTCTGGAATGCAGGTATCTTTATCTCCCATCCGAAAAGTTCCATCGGTTCTGACTTTGTGTTCGCCGTCGGAACGATGACGAGGTCCGCTCCCTTGAGGGCGCTGGTCCTGATGCTTTCCGGATAGTGGCGGTCGAAGCAGATGACTATGCCGACCTTGCCGATCGAGGTGTCGTAGACGATGAAGCCTTCCTCTGACGGCGTGTAGTAGTCCTGCTCGTAGAACTGGTAAGCCTGCGCTATGTGCACCATCTTCGATATCCCGAGTATCTCGCCGTTCTCGTCTATCATCAGATTTGCGTCGTATGTCTTCCCGTCTTTTTTCAGGAAGAAGTTCGGCGTCGCGATGATGTGGTTCTCGCGGCAGGCGTCGCAGAATCCTTTGACATACGGATGATCCAGAGGGATCTCGTATCCGGAAGCGTCATATCCCTCGTACTGCGGGAAGAAGGGCGACAGCTGCACCTCGGGAAAAGCGATGAGGTCGGCGCCTTTTTCTGCTGCTTCTTTTATGAATGCGACAGACTTTTCGAAGTTTTCATCCATGTCGGCTGACATGCGCATCTGAGCTGCTGCGATCTTTGCCATGGGGGACTCCTTTCTTTATTCTTATTCTCTGTTTTCGGGCATAAAACCCACCAATGCTATAGGTTTTTGGTATAACGGTATTATAGCATATATGAAAAACAATTTCACTATTTGCGGCTGCGCCGCCCGCAAAAAGGGACCGGGTGAATTGAAAAAAGACAACTCCTTTGGTACAATCGAATAGTCAAAACAGAGAAACAGGAAAGGATTTTCGGAGAAGAGAATATGATCACTTACAGAAGTACAAGAGGAAGCAAAAACGAAAAGAGCGCTGCCGGCGCTGTCATCATGGGTATGGCTGAGGACAGGGGGCTTTACGTTCCCGACAGCATCCCGGCACTGCCGTTCAGACCGGGCGAGATGACAGATGCGAAATACAAGGACATAGCAAAGGCTGTAATCGGTGCGTTCTTTGATGATTATACAGATGAAGAGATACAGTACTGCGTAGACGGAGCATATACCGACAAGTTCGAAGCAGAGGACGTAGTTCCTGTCGTGAAGGCGGGCGGCGCTCATTTCCTCGAGCTCTATCACGGAAGGACAGCGGCGTTCAAGGACATGGCGCTTTCCATCCTGCCGTATCTGCTTACTACTGCAGTGAAGAAGGAAAACGAAGACAAGAAGATATGCATCCTGACGGCGACGTCCGGCGATACGGGCAAGGCCGCTCTCGAGGGATTCAGCGACGTACCGGGAACAGAGATCATCGTATTCTTCCCGAACAAGGGAGTCAGCGAAGTCCAGGAGAGACAGATGACGAGCCAGAAGGGCGACAACGTCCACGTCTTTGCCGTCAACGGAAATTTCGATGATGCTCAGACGGGCGTCAAGAATATATTTGAAGATCCGGCAATGGCCGAGTATCTCGCGGAGAGGGGCGCGAAGTTCTCATCCGCGAACTCGATCAATATCGGAAGGCTTGTGCCTCAGGTCGCTTACTATGTCTACGGCTACATCAGGATGATCGCAGACGGAACGATCAAGGACGGAGACAAGATCAACATCGTCGTGCCGACGGGCAACTTCGGGAACATCCTGGCTGCTTACTATGCGAGCCTCATGGGCATCCCCGTGAACAAGTTCATCTGCGCATCCAACAAGAACAAGGTGCTGACGGACTTCATCAGCACAGGCACGTACGACAGGAACAGGGAGTTCTATCTGACGAATTCTCCGTCGATGGACATCCTGATCTCGAGCAACCTCGAGAGACTGCTCTACCACCTCGCGGGCAATGACGGCGCCGAGGTCGCAGAGCTGATGAAGGCTCTCGATACTGAAGGAAAATACACTGTTTCCGAGAAGATCATGGAAGGACTCAGCTGCTTCAGCGGTGGATTCTGCGATGTCGAGCAGACGAATGCTGCGATCGCGAAGATGCTGAAGGAAGAGAACTATCTGATCGATACTCACACGGCGGTAGCTTACAAGGTCTATGAGGACTACCGCAATGAGACAGGTGACGATACGCCGACGATGATCGCTTCGACGGCAAGCGCTTACAAATTCGCAGACAGCGTTCTTGAGGCGCTCGGGCTGGAAAAGGCCGAGAATGGTTTCAAGGCTGTCGAAAAGCTGGCTGAGCTGACGGGCGTCGCAGTTCCGAAGGGGCTGGCGGGCCTGGAGGATGCGCCTGTGCTTCACGATGAGGTCATCGACAAGGAAGACATGGCGGATTCGGTCAGAAGATCCGTATAAGACTACAGCGCCGCTTTGCATGGGGAGGCCCCTGCGGAGCGGCTTTCTTTTTTATCCAGACGTTAGATGATGCACTGAAGATAATGACCGGGAGGTGTGATATGAAGGTACTTATAATCGGAGGAGTAGCCGGAGGAGCCGGCGCTGCGGCAAGGCTGAGAAGGCTCGATGATGATGCTGAGATAATCATGCTCGAAAGGGGCGGATACATCAGCTTCGCAAACTGCGGACTGCCGTATCACGTGGGTGACGTGATCGTTGACAGAGAGGAGCTTTTGCTCCAGGATCCGCAGAAGATGAAGGCCGCGAGGAACATAGATGTCAGGATCAACAGCGAAGCTCTTGCTATCGATCCGGAGAAGAAGACGGTGACGGTCAGAGGACCGGAAGGCGAATACGAAGAGTCGTACGACGAGCTCATCATCGCGACGGGATCTTCGCCTGTCCGCCCGCCGATCCCCGGCATCGATGCTGAGGGCATACAGGTCCTCTGGAACGTCGATGATGTCGACAGGATCAAGGCTCTGGTCGATGTGAAGAAACCGGAGAAGGCCGTCGTTGTCGGCGGAGGCTTCATCGGTCTTGAGATGGCTGAGAACCTCCACGCGAGAGGAGTCAACGTGAGCCTCGTCGAAGCTCTCGATCAGGTCATGGCCCCCTTCGATCCGGAGATGGCGCAGATCCTGCACCAGAACATAGAAGAAAACGGCGTTGAGCTCTGCCTCGGAGACGGCGTCGATCATTTCGAGGAAGCGGACGGAAAGACAAGCGTTGTTCTTGCAAGCGGCAAGAAGATCGATGCGGATCTCGTGATCCTCGCGATAGGAGTAAAACCGAACAGCGAACTTGCGAAGGCTGCCGGCCTTGAGCTCAATGCCCGCGGAGGCATCGTGGTGGACGAAATGATGCACACTTCGGCGCCGCATATCTGGGCAGTCGGAGATGTAATAGAGGTAGATCACTTCGTGTCGCACGAAAAGACGATGATACCTCTGGCAGGTCCGGCTAACAAGCAGGCCAGGATCGTAGCTGACAATATAATGGGCGGAAACGTCAGATACAGAGGAAGCATGGGAACTTCGGTCGCCCACGTCTTCGATATGACTGCAGCCTCGGTAGGACTGAACGAAAAAACACTCAAGGCGAAAGGCCTTGAAAAGGGAAAGGACTATCACGCTTTCGTCATCACGCAGAAGTCGCACGCGGGATATTATCCGGGCGCTGTGCCGATCTTCATCAAGCTGATCTTCAAACCTGACGGAAAGATCCTCGGAGCGCAGGCTGCGGGACAGAAGGGCGTAGACAAGAGGATAGATACGATAGCGACGACGATCGCTCTCGACGGAACGGTAGCGGACCTTGCAAATCTCGAGCTCGCTTACGCGCCCCCGTATTCATCGGCCAAGGACCCGGTCAACATGGCCGGCTTCGCCGCGGAGAACC
>CAMKAM010000027.1 GCA_946410475.1 uncultured Bacillota bacterium | reverse complement strand
TGGTCCGGATAAAAAGAAGCAGCATCGCCCCTGCGATCGGCAGAGCTGCTATCACGAGCATCCAGGTCAGCTTGGCGGTGGAATCCATCCTGCTGTTGAAAAGATACAGGAGCATGATCAACGATAAGATCAGCATGGCGATAAAGAAGTGACTGATATATTCTCGCAGCAAAGCGAATGGCAGTACCACAACTGCCAGTTCCAATACGATGAGCAGCGCAAAGATGAACAGCCTGCTGAAAAGCAGCACCTTTACCCTCGCTGTCTTCGGCCTTGCCAGACGCACATAATTTTCTTTTTCGCTCATTTATCGTCTCCTACGATCTGTCTGCTTCCTTTTCGATTATGCGGCGCGCCACATATATCCCGCTTGCGGAAGCATGAGAAAGCGAGTGAGTGACTCCGCTTCCGTCGCCTATGATGTACAGACCTTCATATTTCGTCATCAGGTCCTCATCGAGCAGGACCTCCATGTTGTAGAATTTGACTTCGACACCATAGAGGAGAGTATCGTCGTTCGCGACTCCCGGAGCGATCTTGTCGAGCGCATAGATCATCTCGATGATCCCGTCGAGCAGCCTCTTCGGAAGTACCAGGCTGAGGTCTCCCGGCGTCGCCTGCAGAGTCGGGCGGACGTTCCCTTCGTCTATCCTCTTCTGTACGCTTCTTCTTCCTCTTTCGAGGTCTCCGAAGCGCTGCACTATGACTCCGCCTCCGAGCATATTCGAAAGACGCGCGATCGATTCGCCGTATTCGTTCGAGTCTTTGAACGGCTCCGAGAAATGCTTCGCGACAAGAAGAGCAAAGTTCGTGTTCTCCGTCTTCTTTCCTTCATCCTCGAAGCTGTGACCGTTCACGGTAACGATGCCGTTCGTGTTTTCAGTTACGACGATCCCGTTCGGATTCATGCAGAACGTACGCACCTTGTCTTCGAACTTTTCTGTCCTGTAAACGATCTTTCCCTCATACAGTTCATTCGTTATATCTTCAAATATCACGGCAGGCAGCTCGACCCTTACGCCGAGGTCCACTCTGTTCGACTTTGTCTGTATGCCCATCCTGCCGCAGATGTCTTCCATCCACTTGCTGCCGCTCCTGCCGACGGAGATGATGCACTTTTCACCTTCCCAGGATCCGTCTTTGCTTTCGACCCTGTATCCGCCGTCCGTCTTTTCGATCCCCTCGATCATCGTTCTGAAGAAAAAGTCCACCTTGTCCTTCAGTTCATCATAAAGATTCCCGAGAACTATGTAGTTGATATCCGTCCCGAGATGACGCACGCTCGCATCGAGGAGTTTGAGCTTGTTCTGCATGCACTTTTTCTTGAGCGGGCTGTCAGTCGTCGAATACATCTTCGTTCCCGCTCCGCCGTGACTGCAGTTTATCTCGTCGACATACTCCATCAGTTCTATAGCCGTATCGCGGCCGATGAATTCGTGGAGAGTGCCTCCGAAATCGTTAGTGATATTGTATTTCCCGTCGGAAAAAGCACCCGCTCCTCCGAAGCCGCGCATTATAGCGCACGGGTCGCATCCGACGCATGACTTTATCTTTTTTCCGTCTATAGGGCATTTTCTCTCCTCAAGGACGTTGCCCGCCTCGAAGACAGCGATTTTTTTAGACGGGTCGAGCTTCATCATCTCGTAAGCCGAAAAGATCCCGCCCGGACCAGCGCCTATTATGATCACATCGTATTTCATATCATGACCCCCTGAAACAAAGAACTATACTGTTTGCTACAACGAATACTATTATATCATACCTATAGTCACATTCTGTCTATCGCACCGAGTACGGCAGGTATGAACTGTTTCTTTCTGCTTACTACATCCTCGAGAAGGACTCCCTGCTCGGCTTCTTTCCCGAACGCTTCCCCGACCGTCTCGGCCGCGCCGTCTCCGGAGAATACGAGCCTGCTGCTCTCGGACCTGATATCGGTAAGCAGGAAGAAGATCATATCTGTATTGGAATCTCTTCTCGCATCCTCTATATCTCCTTCGACCATCTCCATCGCCTTTTCGAGATTCTGAGGACTCATGAAGCTTCCCTGGCCGACACCGAAGGTCACTCCTTCATGTTCGAACTCCTTGAAGTCAGCGAAGATGATATCCTGCGCCGTTCTTCCCTGAAGATCCTCGCCGGCCTCGAACATGTTCTCCGCATACTCGTCTATGTCCACACCGGCGATCCCTGCCAGTTCTTCAGCAGTCTTCCTGTCAAGAGGCGTGCACGTCGGCGAGCGGAAGCACAGAGTATCGGATATGATAGCGCTGAGGAGAAGACCTGCGATGCCTTCGTCTATTTCAACGTCATGTTCACGGTATATGCTCCTTATGATCGTAGCTGTGCAGCCTACCGGCTGGTTCCTGAAGTATACCGGGCCTGCTGTCTCGAAATCGCCGATCCTGTGATGGTCGATCACTTCGAGCACTTCAGCCTCCTCGAAGCCGCTTACGCACTGCCCTTTCTCATTGTGGTCTACGAGTATCATGCTCTTTTTCTGCAGATTCATGACGCTGTGGCGGCTGATCATCCCGCGGTACTTTCCCGAAGGACTGAGTACCGGGAAATGTGTGTGCCTCACCTCGGCCATCTTTTTGATGACCTCGTCAGCAGACGTATCAGACCTGAACGTTACAAGACTGTCGGCATCCGTCATGAAAGCTCCGACAGGCATGCTCTGTATGCTTCTGGTCGCCGCCTTGTATGTGTTCAGCGGCGTCGCGATCAGGATGCAGCCGTGCTCTTTGGCAAGTTTCACGATGCTGTCTGCAGGTTTTGCTCCCAGGCAGATTATCAGGCAGCCCGCTCCGGCTTCGATAGCCGCGAACTGGGATTCATATCTGTTTGCGACCATCACTATATCGCCCTCCTCGACGAATTCTTCTATCGCATCCGGGCTGGCCGCACCTATGACTCCTCTTCCTTTTTCTATTACCGCATCCATATCTCCGGCAAAGAGAGTTCCGTCGATCGTCTCCACAAGATTCCTTACAGGCGTTCCCGCTTTGGCAAGAGCGCCGTCCTCCATGCCGTCCATGTTGGCTATAGCGATATCTCCGAGTGAGATTATCCCCGAAAGCCTGTTGCCGTCTTCCGTTATCGGGAGGGCCTTTGCCTGACGCTCCCTCATCGTCTTCAGGGCCTCTCTCATCGATGTGTCCCTGGGTATGCCTTTGATCTTCTTGACCGACATATCCGAAACGTCGGGCGCAGCGCTCTCTATCAGCTTCGGCACTTCGAATCCGAATCTTTCAAGCACATACGCTGTCTCCAGGTTCACATCCCCTGCCCTGAATGCTTCATACCGCCTGCTGTCGTCGATCTTGTTCTTCAGAGCAGCATATGCTATTGCGGAGCATATCGAATCAGTGTCCGGGTTCTTGTGCCCGATCACTATGACATTATGTCCCGCCGTCTTTTTTACTTTTTCTGCCATGATTCTCTCCTGCTCTCTTATTTCACATTTCACTTTTCATATATATGCCGGCGCCCGGCATCGATCATTGTCCGTCACTGTCGTTGAAGGTACGTCTCAGGAATCCGCCTTTCGGCTTGTTTCTCTTTACGATACCTCCGCCTCTCGGGCCGTTTTCCCTGCGGTCGCATTCGAAGATCTGACACGAGAACTGACCACCGTCCGTGTTCACGACCGCATAAGTACCTCTCGAACCGTCTCTTGGCGCCGAGATGCTTCCGGGGCAGAATATCTTGACCTTCCCCGAAGAGTCTTCCATCGCCCTGTGCGTATGGCCGTAGAAGGCCCAGCGGGCGCCTGCGAGCTCCGCTTCCTGTCTGAGCCCGTAAAGGTCCCAGCCGACGCTCAGCGTATGTCCGTGCGTCAGGAACACCTTTCCGCATTCGGTCTCGACGACCCTGCTCGAGTCAGCCGTTCTGAACGCTCCGTCGCAGTTCCCCGCGACTCCTATGACCTCTATGCCTGTCATGGTTTCTATCATCGCCTGGTCGCGCACATAATCTCCCAAATGCCAGATCTGATCGAAACCGCCGTGTTTCTCCACGACGTCTCCGACTTTGCTTACTATTCCGTGTGTATCACTAATAACAAGTATCTTCATCTTCAGTCCTTCACTTTACATCAATCCGAAATATCTATGTCCGAAACTATCATGATCTTGTAATCCGGATATCTCGCCTGCACCTTTTCATGCAGTATCCTGCATCCCTCGTCATGGTCGATGTCGAAACTCATGACCACGTCGAAACGCATCTCTTTTCCCGGGATGTCGATATAGAAGCCGTGCAGCTGCAGGGCCCACTCATGCTCCATGACGATGTGCATGATCTCGTTCCTGATATGGGCTGCTTCGTCGTCAGCTGTATTGTACGAATAGACACCTACTCCCGTCAGGATGACGCCCGTTTCCTTGAAGACCTTCATCTGGACGCGGCGCGTCAGCTTGTCGACATCGTCGACCGTCATGACGTCCGGGAGCTCGAGATGGACCGAGGCGTAATATCTGTCCGGACCGTAGTCAGTAAGCAGCAGGTCGTAAGCCCCCCTGACTTCAGGCTCTTCATTCAGTACTCTCTTTATCTTCCTCGTCAGCTCCGCATCCGGTCTCTTTCCGATGATGTCTGAAAGCGTTTCCTTCATCATATCGATACCTGCCTTGATGATGACCGCCGATATGAACAGGCCTACATAAGCCTCCAGCGAAAGGCCGGTCGCCATGAATATGATCGCGCTCGCAAGTACCGACAGCGATATTATCGCGTCGAACAGCGCGTCAGATCCTGAGGCTACCAGCGCGCCGGAATTCACTTCCATACCCTTCTTTTTCACGTATCTTCCGAGGATCAGCTTCACAGCTACCGCCACCGCGATGATCAGCAGAGCGATATAATTGTAATTCGGCGTCACCGGATGGATTATCTTTTTCACCGATTCGACAGCTGAAGTGATACCTGCATAGAGCACCAGCGCGGATACTATCATCGCGCTCAGGTATTCCACTCTTCCGTGGCCGAGCGGATGTTTCCTGTCCGGGCTCTTTCCTGCAAGCTTCGTTCCGAATATCGTTATCACTGATGACAGAGCATCCGACAGGTTGTTGACTGCGTCGAGTACGACAGCGATCGAGTTCGAGAGCAGTCCCACAGCCGCCTTGAATGCGGCAAGAAGGACATTGGCTCCTATTCCTATTATGCTCGTCCTGACTATTATCTTGTCACGATCCATGTCTCTACCATCCTGTCTTTCTTTCCTTTTTCGGCTTCAGTTTCTTGAGAAGTCCTTCTTTTACTTCATCTTTCGCTTTCGAAGCCGTTTCCCCTATCTTCGTTCCTTCGAGCACTTCTGAAGGCGTCTTCTTCTTCAGCTTTCCGTCTTCAGGATCTATCTTCGTCGTTTTGCTCATTCCTGAACAACCCATTTCATTTCCTCCTTCTTTATCTTCCGAGAACATTCCCTGTCACAACTTCGCCTGTCAGAGGTTTTGAAAACTTGAAATGGAAGTTGTTCATTCCTTCTCTCTCATAGAAACGGTGCGTATCTTTTCTCAGCTGATTGCACGCCACCTCTATCTGGACGCAGCCGGCTTCCTTCGCGATCCTTTCCGCTTCCGTCAGGACTTCGGCGCCTATGCCTTTGTTCCTGTATCCGGGATCGACGGCGAACTCCATTATCTCGGCTATCCTGTCAGCATGATGGAGCTGCATCTCGAATCTCAGGTTCAGCTCTGATATCACTTTTCCGTCCTCTTCCCTGAGCAGGCAGTAATAATCATCGTCCATCACCTGCTTTTCGAAAATGTCCGAAAAAGCGTCGTAAGGAAGCTGTTTCGCTTCCATATCACATATGAGATCATATACTGCTTTCGTATCCTCGGCAGTCGCCTTTCTGTACATATGATCACCTCTTTTGCCTGTTTCAAAAAATCAGTCCCGGGATAAGTCCCGGGACGTTTGCTCAAGTGTCTACAGTGTCAGGTCTCCGTCCTTGACCCATCCTAGTTTTCTGACTCCCGCGTGGATCACCAGCGACAGCACAGCCGGCAGGATGAATGAGATCAGTATCAGACCTGTCCAGTCGAAGGCAGTGATCGCTTCCTTCGTCCCTGCCGCGATATCAGCGACCCAGCCGGTATATACACCGATCTGACCCACAAGGCCGCACGTTCCCATACCGCTCGATACCGGCGCTCCGTTCATCTGGAGCTTGAATATGCATGTCGCGATCGGACCTGTGATGGCCGAGGCCACAGTAGGCGCTATCCACACTCTGGGATTCCTTACGATATTTCCCATCTGCAGCATCGACGTACCGATTCCCTGTGAAACGAGTCCGCCCCATCTGTTCTCTTTGAACGAGATAGCAGCGAAACCTATCATCTGACAGCAGCATCCCGCAACGGCAGCGCCTCCTGCAAGACCTGTGAGTCCGAGTGCGGCACATATAGCTGCCGAAGAGATCGGGAGCGTAAGAGCCATGCCGACAACGATTGCGACCAGTATGCCCATGAGGAACGGCTGCAGTTCAGTTGCCCACATGATGAGGTTTCCGACCCACATTGCGGCATGTCCGAGCGGAGGTGCTATCAGCCATGAGAAGAACACTCCCACTCCTATCGTGACAAGCGGCGTCACGAGGATGTCCACCTTTGTTTCCTTTGATACTGCCTTACCTACTTCGGCAGCGATTATCGCTATGAAGAGTACAGCGAGAGGGCCGCCGGCTCCTCCGAGCGTATTAGCCGCGAAACCGACCGATATCATCGAGAACAGCACGAGCGGAGGACACTTCAGCGCGTAGCCTATCGCTACAGCCATCGCCGGTCCGCACATAGCCATGGCTATGCCGCCTACTGTGTACGGTATCTGTGTCTCACCCACCGTCAGTGTGCAAACAGGGTTCGTAAGAAAGCCTATACCGAACTGTGTTCCTATTGTGTTGATGATAGTTCCGATCAGAAGTGAACAGAACAGACCCTGCGCCATGGCTCCCAGAGCATCTATACCGTATCTCTTAAGAGATATCTCGATGTCTTTACGTGCCATGAACTCTTTTGCTTTACTCATTTTCCTTTTCTTTTACCTCATTTTCCCGTCATACAACGGGAGATCTTTATGGATTCCCGGGCGTCCGGAAAACAGCTTTTCCATGTCCGGACACTGTCTTATATAATAACGCCCGCGGCCCACTCTTTTCAAGTATTATTCGTCCATTCATGTTCTTCTTGTTTGAAATACCGATTCTGTGGTAAGTTAATTGTATCGATACAGTGATTTGGATCAGAAATCATAAACGCCCCGGAATGATACGGAGCGGAATAATTATAAGGAGGAAGAACAATGGCAGTACTTACTGTAACAAAAGACAATTTCGAAGCTGAGGTCCTCAATGCGGAAAAACCCGTACTCGTAGACTTCTGGGCAGTATGGTGCGGACCGTGCAAGATGGTCAGCCCGATCGTAGATGCTATAGCAGAAGAGAAAGACGATATCATCGTCGGAAAGGTCAATGTAGACGAACAGCCCGAGCTCGCGCAGCAGTTCGGCATCATGTCCATCCCTACTCTTCTCGTCTTCAAGAACGGCGAAGTCGTGAACAAGCAGGTCGGCGCTGTACCGAAGGAAGCCATCCTGACTCTGCTGGACTAAGACATCAAAACCATCCGAAAAGGAGGAACTCATGGCATATTATGTTGAAAAGGCGGTCCTCGACGCCGGAGTCAAGACCGTATTCGCCGAGATGCACGGCATAGACAATCATGGAAGATCTGATCTTTGGGACGCTTTCAGAGCCAAGGAGATCGAAAGATTCTACGAGAAATATAAAGATCTCGATGTGCATGCCGACCCCATCATCGAAGGTTTCAATATCCTTCATGACAAGACCGGCGTCAAGAGGAGAAAGAATATCCCATCGACACAGAACCTGATAAAACTGCTCGTGAAAAACCACGATCTTTTCTACGTTAACAGGCTCGTCGACATTTACAATATCTGCTCCCTTGAAACGAAGCTTTCATTCGGAGCACATGACATGTCGAAGATAGACGGCGACGTGACTCTGAGGTTCACAGACGGAACAGAACGCTTCCAGCCTCTCGGACAGCCGGAACCAAAACCGATCAATCCTCACGAGTACAGTTATATCGACTCTTCCAACGAAGTGCTCTGCAGACTCGAGATCAGACAGGTCGAAAAGACATCTATATCAGAGGACTCTGAAGACGTCCTCCTTCTGGTACTTGGCCATGAAGACACGACGCAGGAATATCTGGATCAGGCGATGCAGGATCTGATCGACATGATACAGAAATACTGCGGCGGATTCGGCGAGATCGTGCAGCCGGAAGTATACTGATACCGGTCATTACGACACAAACGAAGAAAGCGAAAAAAGATCGTCATCACTGACGATCTTTTTTTCATACCCCTATTCTTTTTGTTCTTATCCTTCGATCTGGATGAACTGTTTCTTTTCGATCTCTTTGACATCGACCTTCTTCACTGTCATAGTGAGGATGCCGTTCTCGAACTTGGCTTGGATGTCCTGATCTGTTACAGCGTCGCCTACATAGTAGCTTCTCGAGCAGTTTCCGTAGAATCTCTCTCTTCTGATGTATTTTCCGCCCTCGTCCTTTTCGTCGTTGGACCCGTTCTTCTGAGCCGTTACTGTCAGATAGCCGTCTTCAAGCGATGCCTGTACATCTTCCTTGCCGTATCCCGGAAGATCTATCTCAAGGATGAATGCGTCATCCGTTTCTTTGACGTCAGTCTTCATCACATCGTTCTTAGGAGCTCTCCAGAAATCATTTGCTGTCGGAAAGTCCTTCATCCAGTCACTGAAAAGATCGTTATGCATTACTCTCGGTACTAACATTTCGATTCCTCCTTTGAAATCATTACCCTAATATATTTTATGATCCTATATTTTTCACTGCCTTTCTCATTGGCTGAACATAATATAACTCTTTTTGTTAGCACTGTCAAGAGGTGAGTGCTAAAAAATTTTCAATAAAAAGACCGCCCTTGAGCGGTCCTGGTTTTTCAACGTTTTTTCGGTCTTCTCATCGTGAAGCTCTGCCCCATAGATGATACGTAAAGGAGTTCTCCTTCTTCCTCTTCCCGCGCTCTTATCTCTGCTTCCATCTCTTCTGCCCTGCGCCTTTCTTCTTTCCTTCCGAACCTTATGGCCAGAAAGCCTATAGCTATCAGGCTGAGTCCGCCGAGCACGACGAATTTCCATCTCGTGTATTCCGGCCATATGAACGGGAGAGCAAAGTCCGCAACGAATACGAGACCGGAAGCGATGAGCACCCCTTTTATCGTATGCCGGTTGATGATCTTTCGCAGCGGTATGTCCGGGAACATCAGCTTCACACCCAGCACGAATACGATGAACATCACGAGCGCGAGCGTAAGGAAACTGAGCACTCCGTCAAGGAACGGAGAAAGCGCAGTGAAGAGCAGTTCACCTCCCATCACCGCGACGTGACCTATCGCCCAAAGCGGCACGACAAAGATGACCCTTACCGCGAGAGGCAGTTCGAGTATCTTCTCACGGAGCGTCCCCTGCCGCGCTCCTGACCTTTTGCTCTTGTCCTGATCCTGATCTCCCTGATCGGAGCCGCCGTCATCTATCGACGCGGGCTCCACGACAGGTTCAGGCTGGTCGTTTCGCAAAATGTCGGATGGGCTGTCGAACGCGCCGTCTATAGCTGCGCCTGACGCGGCGATCACTCCCGCCATAGTGGCGGCCGCCGCCTTTTTCTTGTCCATAGACTGTCATCCTCCTGTTTCTACACAGTTATTTTAATCTATCTGCCGGGTTTTTACAATATACCGGCCGGACCTTGCGAAAGCATGCTCTTTTTCGATATTATATTGTAAAAGAAACGGACACATCAAACGAAAGGAAATAGTGATGAAAAAGGTACTAGTTGTTATAGATATGCAAAACGACTTCATCGACGGCTCACTGGGGACGCCCGAAGCCTGCGGTATAGTCGAAGCAGTCATCGATAAAATAGCGGCTTACTCCTCCCTCGCCGCTGAAGGCAAGGCGATCGTGTACGCTACGAGAGACACTCATGAAAAAGACTATCTTCAGACACAGGAAGGAAAGCACCTCCCGGTGGAGCACTGCATCAGAGGAACAGACGGCTGGCAGATCAAAGATGCCGTGGCGGAGGAGCTGGAAAAAGCCGGCGCCCGTATTCTGGATAAGCCGACATTCGGATCCGTCATCCTCGCTGAGGAGCTCACCGGACTGAACGATGAAGAAGGCGGGATCGAGATAGAGATGATCGGTCTTTGCACAGATATATGCGTCGTTTCGAACGCCCTGCTCCTCAAGGCGAATATGCCCGAGATCACTATCAGCGTCGATCCGGCATGCTGCGCTGGGGTCACACCGGCAAAACATGCGGCTGCGCTTGAAACGATGCGTTCCTGCCAGATCATCGTTTCCGATAATGAATAAAAAAATGCCCATAACAGACTGAAAGGAGACGTCCAGAAACGTCTCCTCTCAGTTATAGGGGGTATTAATATTAGGGATAGATATTAATCGTTTATCACACTTAATATATTACCATTTTTGTTACGATTGATAAAGTGTTTTTTCTTGTATAAAAAGAACCAAAATTATGGATTTAATAGGCGAAATATTCAAAAAATTAATATTGGTACCTGAAGAACTGCCGAACAACGGCTTTGTGACCATAAAAAATGATGCGGGAGTCACCCTTTCCCATCTTACAGAGCAGCTAATGGACGGAGCTTTTGACGTGTCGGTCGATGTGATCACAGACTCCTCCGATGCTGACTCTCCCTATGACATCATCGTGATGGTCTTCGACAGTGAGACAGGAGACGAATACCTGCCTGTTTTCATCGATTCCTATCAGGGGAACTATGTCGGAGCGGTCCGTAATGAACTGCGCAGCCTCCTGCTCCATATCGCCGAAACCTGCTTCAGGGAAGAAGATGACAGACCTCCCGCGTGGCTGATACCGGCAAACCCGAAGCATTATGATATAGAAAAAGGCTTCCGCGAAAGCCCGGACGAGACCCTCACATGGACCCAGCGCATCAAGGCCCGCGCAGGCGATACGCTTTTCATCTACCATACGGAGCCTATCGCCTCGCTCACTTTCAGATGCACCGTAGTCGAGGCGGATATCCCATCCGGCGATGCCGGAGGTGACGGCTTCACCCGTGGCAGCCGGCTGATGCGCATACGAAAAGAGGAGCAGTATCCCAAAGGGAAATATCCCCGCTCCTTCCTCAACGATCATGGTATTAAAAAGACCGTCCGCGGTCAAAGATCATGTCCGGACGATCTATATCTTGCAATTATGGGTGAAGATGACTGACCACTGCATTAGCTGCCGCCTGAGCAGTTGACCAGCACATCTGAAGATTATACCCTCCGCTCGCGCCATCAGCGTCAAGTACCTCCCCGATCAGATATACGCCGGGGCGGTCTTTGAGTTCCATGCTTGAAGGAACTATCTGCTGCAGCCCGACGCCTCCCTTTGTCACCATGGCGCTTTTGAATCCTTCCGTTCCGGTGACGGTGAACGTATCCTCCGTCAGGAGATGCGCCAGTCTTTTGGGCGAATCAGCAGCGCGCTCTGCCAGAAGCGCCGCCAGCCTTCTGGGCAGCGAGAACGCTTCGGCGACCTCTTTTCCTGACCTTATCCTCTTCTCGCGGATCTTAGCATATGCCTCATCAAAAGTGACAGGATGTATATAGTCGATCGCGATCCTGCTTCCGGACGCGGCATATCCCGAGATATCCAGCGCGCACGGACCTGAGAACGCACAGTGAGTGAACAGGAGCGCTCCCTCCCGGTGTACGCTCTTCTCTCCGTCCCTGTGGATGCTGATCCTGACATGCTGCAAAGTGATCCCCGCAAGATCGCCGTACGGGTATTCTTCCGTGATCACAGGTACGAGCCCGGGCATGAGCGAAGTCACTTCAAGTCCAAAGCACCGCTCAAGCGTCCCGAACATCGCTCCGTCCGATCCTGTCTTGGGATACGAACATCCGCCCGTAGCGATGATCACTGTTTTGCAAAGATAGGTTTTCGATCCCGTATCAAGAAGGTATTCCCGCTCCTCATCGCTTCCTCGCTCTTCGATGGACCTGACCATCTGTCCGTAACGCACCCTAAAGCCGTTTCTCCCGGCAGCTTCAAGATACGCATCCAACACGTCTGCGGCCTTCATAGAGACAGGAAGCACCCTGCCTGCCGCATCAGAATAAAGCGGGACTCCTGCACGCTTCAGAAAGGCCTCGCTGTCCTTGTTGCTGTATTTGATGATCGCGCCGCGCAGCGTCCTGCCGGCCTTACCGTAAGCCGGCAAAAGATCGCGGGCAGGTCCGTCGTGGGTGATATTGCAGTGACCTCCCCCGCTCATAAGCAGCTTGATCCCGGGGCGGTCTCCCCTCTCCAGTATCAGTCTGCTTACTTCTCCGTCGCCTATAGCAGGCTTCGCCTGCTCCCATGCCGGAGAAGCCGCGCACATCAGGCCCGCAGCTCCTGCACCCACGATGATCACATCATACTTTTCAATACGATCGTTATCTGCTTTCTTTTCCATATGGATACATCCTGTATTGTCCCGCCTCGTTCCTCTCGATCCTTTCGATCTGCTCTGTCATCGCCTTTATATCCCTCCGTTCTCCGGGATTATCTCGAGCCAGTAACCGTCAGGATCGATTATGAAATAGATCCCCATGGCGTGGTTCTCAAAGCAGATGCATCCCATCTCTTCATGCAGCTTGTGCGCTCCCTCGAAGTCGTCCGTATGGAAGGCGAGATGGAATTCGGACTCCCCGATATCATAGGCCTGCGGATGATCGCGCAGCCATGTGAGCTCCAGCTCGAAGTCTGCGTTCTCGTTTCCGATATACACGATGATGAACGAGTCGTCATCCGCTACTTTTCTTCTCTTCTCCGTCAGGCCAAGCGCCTTTTCATAAAAGGCAAGTGAAACGTCGAGGTCCTTGACATTGTAGTTCTCATGCACCATTTTGAATTTCATTTTGATGCCCTCCTTCTTATCACATCTTATTCTACCACAACCCGAGACGACCTGTCTTCCGATAAAAACACATCCCCGCGTAAAACGCGGGGTTGTTGTTTTAACGGGCATAGCCC
>CAMKAM010000026.1 GCA_946410475.1 uncultured Bacillota bacterium | reverse complement strand
AAACAGTCTCCGTCGGTGTTCTCGACAGAGCTGACTTCGATAAAAAGTATGAGACTGAGACTGCCTTCGGAAAGGCGAAGTGATCTATCTCACAGCCAGGCGGGCGAGCATCTCTGACACGGTCATGCCTGTCAGCGGATGACGCTTCGCCGGAGCGATCTCTGAAAGCGGCCCCAGAACGAAATCCCTGTTCGCCATATCGGCGTGCGGGATGATCAGATCAGGCGTATCCATTACGAGATCATCATACAAAAGAATATCGACATCAAGAGTGCGGGGTCCCCAGCGGATCTCGCGCTTTCTGTCTGCGGCGTTTTCTATGTCGTGGCACAGATCGAGGAGTTCGAACGGATCCAGCAGAGTCTCGACCATGACGGCGCCGTTGAGGAAATCATCCTGCTCCACTCCTCCGTATGGCTTCGTCTCGATGAAAGAAGAGACCTTGATGACCTTCGTATCAGGATCCTCGTCAAGACCGGCTATCGCTCCGTCAAGGAAGGCTCTTTTGTCGCCCATGTTCGAGCCGAGGGCGATGAAAGCAGTGTGGCGGCCTCTGCTTACTGTGACGCTAACATCACCGAACGGATGCGCGATCGGAGCCTGCGGCTTCCTCACGGTCAGATCGATGCTTTCGATCATCTCATACTTTCTCAGGATCATCCGCGCCAGACGCTCGGCGCACGACTCGATCAGATCAAAATGGTTCTCCGTCATGAAGCTCACTATATCATCGCAGACCGCGGCGTAATTTACCGTCTGCGTGAGGTCGTCCGTCCTGCCCGCCTTTGAGACATCGCATCTCATGTCAGCTGAAATATAGAAGAACTGGCCTTTCGCCTTTTCCTCTTCCATAACGCCGTGGTAAGCGTATACCTCAAGGTCTTTTATCCTTATGACGTCGTTTCCCATCATCCGTTTCCTTTCTTTCCGTCAGATCCCATCAGACGTTCAGTATCGCTTCGGTCATCTTCAGCGCCCTCATGTTCTCTTTGACATCGTGGACTCTGAAGAACCTGCAGCCCTTCATCATCCCTATCACCGTAGTTGCTATCGTTCCCTCCAGCCTCTGGTCCGCAGGCAGATCGAGCGTCAGGCCGATCATCGACTTCCTCGATGTGCCCAGGAGGACGGGATATCCCATCTCACCCAGTTTCTGAAGATCAGCCATCACTTCGAGGTTGTGTTCATAAGTCTTCCCGAATCCGATGCCCGGATCGATCATGATCTTCTCCTTCGGTACGCCCGCTGTTATAGCGATGCGGACAGACTCCGAAAGGTCGGCCATCAGGTCACGCATCAGATCATCATATTCCGCCTTTTCGCGGTTCTGCATCAGGCAGCATGCCGCTCCCGCGCTGGCGGTGACGGCGGCTATCGCAGGATCATATTTGAAGCCCCATATGTCGTTTATCATATCGGCTCCGGCAGCGAGCCCGGCCTCTGCGACAGCGCTCTTATATGTATCCAGTGACACCGGAAGACCCGTGTCCCTCTTCACTGCCTCTATCACAGGAACGACCCGCGCCGCTTCTTCTTCGTCGCTGATCTTTTCGTATCCCGGCCTCGTGGATTCGCCGCCGATATCGATGATGGAGGCGCCTTCTTCCGCCATCTGAAGGGCGTGCGCCCTCGCGGCGTCAATAGAATCCCACTTCCCGCCGTCCGAGAACGAATCCGGTGTGACGTTCAATATCCCCATTATGTAATATCCGTTTTCAGTATCGAATGTTTTGTTCCCTATTATCATTTTGCTTATTCCTTCTCCCCCGGCAGCGCCTGCGCAGCCACAGATCATATCACGACAGAAAGATTCTTCTTTTCGTCCGGCCACTTGCATGTATCCCTCGCACCGCATGCATAGCATGGACGGGACAGCTTGTCAGCCTTTTTCAGTATCTGCGCCAGCTCCGATCCGGCTCCGTCCGCTTCCCCGCGGTGACCCGCTATCGCCAGACAGATCTCTTCGATCTCTTCGCCGTCATATCCGGACTCTTCCAGCACCTTGCGCGCTATCCGGACAGATGCTTCATCATGCGGAGTCCCGCTTTCGTACTCCTCCGCCCTGCCTATATCGTGCAGGAGGGCGGCGGCGTACATGACGTCGCAGGGTATGTCCGCTTCTTCCTCTAAAATAAATATCCTGCCGATACGGGCGACATCAAGAAGATGCCCCATCCCGTGGCGGCAGTATATCCTGTCTTTTTCGAGTTCTTCTATCTTCGCGAGCTCGCGGGCGAACAGCCCGTTCGCCCTGATCCGCTCGGCTCTTTCCATAGATCCCATCTCAAAACGGCCTCGTGCCTATTTCGCGCCGACCATCCACATGACGCGGTTCACGAGGGCCTTGTCCTCCTTGAACTCTCCCGTGCAGAAATATGACATCGTCGTCGTGCCCGGCTTTTTGATACCGCGCATCGACATGCACATGTGCTCTGCCTCGACTATGACCATAACGCCCTTGGGCTTCAGGCTCTTCTCGAGGGCGTGAGCGATCTGGCTCGTCATCCTCTCCTGTATCTGCGCCCTTCTCGCGAAAGCCTCTACTGTGCGCGCGAGCTTGCTGAGTCCCGCGACCTTACCGTCGGGGATGTAAGCGATATGCACCTTGCCGAAGAACGGCAGGATGTGATGCTCGCACATCGAATGGAACGTGATATCCTTTTCCAGCACGATATCATTGCTCTCGCAGGTGAACTGCACTTCGAGCGCCTTTTCAGCAGCCTCATCCGTCCCGGAAAATATCTCCTCACACGCGCGGGCTACCCTTGCCGGCGTCCTCTGGAGCCCCTCTCTTTCAGGGTCCTCTCCTATCGCTTCGAGAAGCATCCTTATGGCCTCTTCGACTTTAGCTTTATCTACCATTTCTGTCTCCTTATCCACATCGCGCTTTCGCGCCTGCAAGCAAGCCATTCCGTCACAGTTATCATATCTTTTTCCGGAAAGCCGTACTATTATCGTTTTCGGCTTGTATTTCCCCTATTCAGTCATGTGCGCTTGACATATGCACTAAAAAAACGGGTCCAGGCCCCGTCAAGAATAAGCAACGGGATGCGGGCCGCACACCGCAGCGCCACCCGGCGCCTTCGTTCCCGGGACAACTCCCTGTTCCCGGAACACTATACGCGTGCTTTCCTACTTTGCCTTAAAAACAAATATATCGTATACCATACATGCCTTTATTGCAATAGCAAAGGACATGAATAGTATTGACAACAAACTTGAGCAAATTTGCATAGATCTCAGGCTGCGGCGTGCACCTGCTTTGGGCTGCGGCGTGCACCTTTCTCACACTACGGCGTGCACCTTCCGCAGGGGCTGAAGCCCTTTTCCATGACCTCGCTCCTCGTCCCCCTGAACGTATCCTTGTTCTTGTCCTTCATGTCTCTGACTCCCGGGCAATACTCGTAATGGAACTTCATCGTGTTCGTATTCAGCACGTATGTGTATACTTCCTCTTCTCCTGCGGCTTCCTCCTCTGCCTGCTCCTCAGATGCCGGCTCCGCATCCGAAGCCCCGCCTTCAGCTTCCTGCGCATCGCCTTTTTCCGCACCGGTCATGCTCTCGCTCAGGTGGTTCTCACCCGTCATGTAGTCGATCTCGACCCTCGGCTGGACGTTGTAACAAAAGACATTGAAAGACACGCCCTCTCCGCCGTCTTCGACCGAGAGCGCCTCCATCTGCACGCCCCGCGCGACGAGCTCATCTCCGTCGAAAGCCGGCGTCACCCTGTACAGCACATGATTTCCGGTGCTCTTGACGTAGGAAGCCACTTCGTTCTCAAAAGGCAGCATGCCCTCCGCATTCATATACCGCGTGCCTGTGATCAGGTTCCTCTCGTCCGCGTTCTCTCCCGTGAGCTGCCATCCAATGAGATGGCACCTGTTGTACAGATACTCACCGTCTATGAAATCGTACTTCGCATCAGCCAGATGCTCCGGCCAGCCCGAAGGACGGATCATTCCTATCGACTCTCTTTCTCCATCCGGCATCGTTTCCCTGCCAATGCATGCCGAAGCCGCTCCGCATCTTCCGAGATCGTCTATCGGAGCAAGTTTCTCTTCACCCGCCGCCTCGACGTCGGATATGCCGTCGGTCGGCTGCTGATCGTCAGGGAGGCTGCGTGATAAGCCGCTTTCCTCTACGGTCCCCTGCTCTTTCGCTTCTGTTATCTCCGCTTCCGTGAAGCCCGGCTCGTTCTCATTCATTTCGACTGACGGTGAACCTTCCCACTCCGGTATCGCTGAAAGATCCACCGCTCCCGAATTGTCAATCTTCGCTGTCGATGTATCCGTCGACATTTCCGTCGATGCTGCCGTCGATGATCCCTGGGCGGATCCTGCATCGCTTCCTCCGGCCCCCTGGCTGTCCGCCCCGAGTTTGTCCAGGCTGCAGCCTGCAATAAAAGAAGCAAAAACTAAAATCAGCACCAGCAGCAGCGCTGTCGTCACCTTCGCTGTTGATGCCTTTCTGTTTTTCCATCTATTGATCCTCATATCTGTATCATCCCCACATTTATCATCCCCACATTTATCAGCTATGCAGAACTATCCCTAATGATCTTTCCTTCAGTGCTTCTCTTTGCTTCAGTACCTCGATACCCTCCTGTCACCTTTTTATATTGTATCACTGGCTTTGCAACTTAGGTAATACTAGATCAGGTAATATATGATAGATAATTGAAATGATGGGAACAATCAATTATATATTCAATTGTTCCCACAAGTTTCCCAATTTTGGTCATTTTGACAAGCTCGCTTCAAAGTTAGAAAGATAAGCACGCTTCAAAGCTATAAAGACAAGCACGTTACGGCGGCGCGTGATATAATACTCGCATGAAATCAACTATCAGGAAAAGCACATACAAGGCCATCTACAGACTGCTCGACCGCGTATCCCCTATAGATACTGATTGCGGTCTGCTTTGCGGCGCCGCCTGCTGCACTCCGGAGAAGGACCCGGACGCCGAAGACGTGGGGATATACCTCCTCCCCGGAGAAGAAAAGATCCACAGCAGGGACGACGACTGGCTCGAATGGACGGAAGACAGAGCCGAAGACTACGAATTTCCGGATTCATGGACGGGCAAAGTCTGCTTCATCAACTGCAAGACGCCGCCGGTCTGTCCGCGCGAGAAAAGGCCGATCCAGTGCAGGACATTTCCGCTTACTCCTCATCTCGACGAGAACGACGAACTTAGCCTGATATACAACGATCTCGAACTTCCATACGCCTGCCCTCTCATCTATGAGGGCATCCCTCTGAACGACGACTTCGTGGAGGCGACTTTGACTGTATGGAAGCATCTCATCCGCGATCCACTCATCTACGATCTCGTAAAAATGGACTCCCTTGAGCGCGGCTGATGCGGCGCCAACAATCTTAATTTTCTGACATATCACAAAACCGTTGCTATTGCGCACCGAAAGTGTTAAAGTACCGTTTGTACGTTATATATAAGAAAAATCAATATAGTGATATAGAAAACATCTATATCACTAAAGCATGAAGGGAGTACATCATGTCAGAAAGAAGATTCGATACCAACTGCGTACACGCAGGCTACACACCGCAGACGGGAGACCCGCAGGTCCTCCCCCTCGTTCAGAGCACGACTTACAGATACTATAACGCTGCCGACGTTGCGGCGCTGTTCGATCTCGACAGTGACATGTTCATGTACTCCAGGATAGGTCACCCGGACGAAGACGCCCTTGAGAAAAAGCTCACCGCTCTTGAAGGCGGCGCTGCTGCGGTAGCGGCTTCCTCGGGAATGGCCGCTATATTCCTCACTATCAGCACCCTGTGCAAGGCAGGCGACCACATCCTCGCAAGCCCCAGCATCTACGGCGGAACGTTCAATCTATTCCAGACAACGCTCAAGAGATTCGGCATCGACGTCACATTCGTCGACCAAAAGTCGAGCCTCGAAGAGATCGTCTCCAAGGCGAGACCCGAAACGAGACTGCTGTTCGGAGAAACGATAGCTAACCCGGCGCTCCACGTCCTCGACTTCGAGAAATTCAGCGCCGCAGCGAAACAGATCGGCGTTCCTCTCGTTATCGACAATACGCTGGCATCGCCGTTCCTGTGCCGCCCGATCGAACACGGCGCGGACATCGTCATCCACGCGACGACGAAATGGGCAGACGGCCAGGCGACGTCCATGGGCGGCGTCATCATCGACTCCGGAAAATTCGACTGGAAGAAGGACGGCAAATACCCCGAGATCACGGAGCCGGACGAGAGCT
Organism: uncultured Bacillota bacterium; assembly: GCA_946410475.1. GTDB lineage: Bacteria > Bacillota > Clostridia > Peptostreptococcales > Anaerovoracaceae > UBA3738. Next base: position 7,132 of record CAMKAM010000026.1, on the reverse strand, counting down.
ATCACGGTCTGAACTTCTATGAGAAATTCGGCCCCGCAGCCTTCGCAATGAAGGTCAGGGCCTGCGCCCTCAGGGACTTCGGAAGCTGCATCGCTCCGATGAACTCCTGGCTTACATTCCAGGGTCTGCAGCACCTGCACGTCAGGATGAAGAGACACTCCGAAAGCGCTCTCGAACTGGCGAAGTTCCTCCAGAGCCATCCGAAGATCGAATGGGTATACTACCCCGGTCTTGAGGGCAACGAGAACTATCAGCTTACTCAGAAGTATCTCCCGAACGGAGCAGGCGGCGTCCTCTCGTTCGCCGTTAAAGGCGGCCGCGAGGCAGGCGAAAAACTCCTTGAGAACCTGAAGCTCGCAAGCGTCGTCGTCCACGTAGGAGACATCCATACATGCGTCCTCCATCCGGCAAGCACGACGCACAGACAGCTCTCCGAAGCTGACCAGATCGCTGCCGGCATCGACCCGGGCCTCATCAGAGCCTCCGTCGGTCTCGAAGACATCGAGGACATCAAGGAGGACTTCGATCAGGCGCTGAACGCGATCGACTGAAAAGATATGACACTGGATTTGTAAGCAACGGAGGAAGAGAAAATGCCGATCATAATACCAAACGACCTGCCCGCTACCGATGTACTGAAGAGAGAAAACTTCTTCGTCATGAGCGAAGGCCGCGCAGGAACACAGGATATACGAACACTTGAGATACTCGTCGTCAACCTCATGCCGACGAAGATTGCGACCGAGACACAGATCGCAAGGATGCTCGCGAACTCGCCGATCCAGGTCAGACTGACTCTGCTGAGGACCGAGTCCCACGTGCAGAAGCACACGTCGCAAAAGCACCTCGACACATTCTACAAGACGTTCGACGAGGTCAAGGACAGACGCTTCGACGGGATGATTCTCACAGGGGCTCCCCTCGACTTCATCGACTTTGAAGACGTCGACTACTGGGACGAGATCACGAAGATCATGGACTGGTCGCAGAAAAACATCTACACGAACTTCTACCTCTGCTGGGGAGCGTTCGCAGCGCTGTACTACTACTTCGGCATCCACAAGACGATCACCCCGGGCAGGAAAAAGCTGTTCGGCATATACGAGCACAAAGTAACGAGGCGGCACAATCCGCTCGTCAGAGGATTCGACGAATACTTCATGTCGCCTGTTTCAAGAGCATGCTATGTGAAAAGAGAAGAAGTCCTCGAGCACCCCGAGCTGAGGATACTCGCAGACAGCGAAGAGACCGGCCCCGCCCTCATCTCCACTGAGAACGGGAGACAGATCTTCATGCTCTGCCACAACGAATACGGAAGAAAGACCCTTGCCGAAGAATACTGGCGCGACGCCAAAGCCGGCAAGCCGATCGACCTTCCGGTCAACTATTTCAAAGACGACGACCCCGAAGGCGAGATACGCCTGACATGGAGATCGCACGGCAACCTGCTGTATTCCAACTGGCTGAACTATTACGTATATCAGGAATCGCCGTATGATTACCTGACGAACAAGAACTCGACATGGGTCAACTACGAGCGTGAGAGGCAGTAGGGCAGTAAGCAAAAAACGATCAAGCGGACATCAGGCGATGTCCGCTTTTTTCATGCGCTTCTTTTATGTTATGCGTTCTTCATCTTCTCCGCTTTTCTCTTCGCGATGTCATTCGTATCGATCGTCTTTCCGAAAACGAAGAATCTGTCATAGAGATATTCCGTTATGAAGTTGCACGCCATAGTCAGACCCAGCACCAGATAATTGTTCCAGCCCAGATTGTCGGCGAGATAGTCGCCGCCTATGGTCGTCACCGGAGTGAAGACGCAGTAGAAAGCAGCCACCTTCATCATCGCCACCGGCACATTGTTAGCCGAACGGAACGTGTAGCGCCTGTTCAGCGTGAAGTTCCATATCACGGAACATATGAGAGCAGTGAGATAGCACGGCCAGTATCCCAGGGCGGTGAACATATCCATTCCTGTGAACACGATCACTTCGATTATCCCCGCAGAGACCGAGAACAGTCCGAATTTCACCGCGCGGAGCGTCTCCTGCTTATTCTTTTTATTCAGATCATCAGCCATTTTTGTTCCCGCTCCCCTTTCATCTTTCATTGAGCGCCGCAAAGTTTTTCTTGTTCGAATCGTAGAGCCGTTTGAAAACACTGTAGTTTCTGTCGTAAGCAGCCTTGTTCTCAGGATCCGGATCGAACGAACCCGTCACCTCTATCATGTCAGCGACAGCGTTGATATCATCCGCTTCCCCGAGCCCGACCGCCGCTGTCAGCGCGGCTCCTACAGACCCCGCGTTCTGCGGATTCCTGACGACTTCTATCCGCCTCCCCGTGATATCCGCGAGGATCTGCGCAGTGACCGGACTTAGGGCTCCGCCTCCGCAGAACCTTATCACATCCGACGTTTTGACCTTCCTGTCCTCACATTCCAGCATCCACCTCAGATGGAAGCAGACGCCTTCGACCACAGCTCTCAGCATATGGGTCTTGCCTGTATCCAGGGAGATATTGAAGAACATCCCCGCCGCCGACGGATCCTCGAACGGACACCTGTTGCCGTGAAGCCACGGCGTGAATATGACGCCGCCCGCTCCGGCCGGGCACTGTCCGATGACCTCCGACATATATTCGTACAGGCTCGTATATACCTTCTCTCTGTCGCCTGTCACATCCTTCTTTTCAAGATATATCCCTATCTCGTCGAGGGCGAGGTGGTCCTTGACCCACTCCAGGCACTTGCCCGCTGTCTCCATCTCGGCGAAATAGTTGAACAGGCCCTCCTGCGCGCCGACTATCGCAGCTATCATCGCTGATGTATCCACAGCCTGCTTGTCCGTGACCGTCGATACCCAGCCGGAAGTCCCGCAGTAAATGTGCGTGTCGCCCGGCCTGACCGCGCCGGCTCCTATACCTATGAGAGAAGCATCTCCGCCGCCTCCCATCACCGGGATACCGGCAGGGAGCCCAAGCTCTTCCGCCTGCTGCTCTCTCAGTCCGCCTGCGATGTCGGTCGTCTTTATTATCTTCGGCAGGTGCTGGATATCCACTCCGAACATCTGGCACATCTCGGCGCTCCAGCACCTCATGTCATGCCTCGGGTCGTACAGCATCGTCGCGAACGCGCTGTCCTCCGTCATCACGAAATTGCCGGTCATCCTGCCGATGAGGTATTCCTTAACATCGAGCCACCATCTGACCCTGCTGAAGACTTCGGGTTCGTGCTCCCTGACCCAGAGATATTTCCACATCGGGTCCTTGACGCTTCCCGAGACCGCTCCTGTTATGCGAAGCGACTTTATCAGCTTCCTCGCGTTCATGCCCGCGATCTTGATTCCGCTTCCTATGCCCTTCTCCATCACGTCGGCCGCGCGCTGGTCCATGTAGCTCATTGGGTGTCTGACTGCTTCCCCCTTCTCATCCACGAGAACGAGGCCCTGCATCTGAGAGCAGAAAGAGACGGCCGCTATCTCCCCGGCGCTTACCGGAGCCTTCGACAGCATCTCGCGGGTGCTCTCCTTCATCGCTTCCCACCATTCGTCCGCGTGCTGCTCGGCCCCGCCGCCCGGCAAGGTATAAAGGCCGTAGCCCGCAGAGGCGTAAGCCGCTTCCTCCACGCGGTCAGTGACCCTGAACAGACAGGTCTTCACACCGGTCGTGCCGATATCATATGCAAGTATATATTTCATTTCGCGTCACCTTTCTCACTGACCTGCCCCGAAGGCGCCACCGATGAACTTCATCATCTCATCGTGCACCAGATCGTCATCCGCAGCCTTATCCTCGCCGCAGTATATCCTGAAGCGGTCTTCGTAGTATCTGCTCGTGTAAGCGAAATGGAGCATCATCATCAGATTATCGAAGAAGAAAGCGAACAGCTGCGTATCCATATCGCTCCTCACGCGTCCCTCTTCCTTCGCCTTTTCGAGAAGGCCGGCATAAAGCGTCGCCGATCTTCCCTCTATCATCTCAGCGATGTTCTCCATCCCGGGCTCGTCTCCAGAGACCGTTATCTGATGGTAGAGTTTGAAATACTCCGGATGGAGCCTTGCGGCTTCCTGGTTCTGCTTTATCAGATCGGATACCATCTCCATCAGGGTGCCGTTCTTTTCTTTCGTCATGGAGAACACCTCGTCGAGGTAGGCAAGGCTCTTCTCCAGGCACGCAGTGAACAGAGCCCTCTTGTCCTTGTAGTATTTGTAGATGACTCCAACGCTCACTCCGGCGCCCTTCGCAATGCTGTTGATGCTTGCCCCTGCGAAACCCTTCGCGGCGAACGCTCCGGTCGCTTCCTCTATCAGCCTGTCTATCTGTTCATCCGTAAGAGGTCTAAGCATCACTTTTCCTCCTTGAGATCTCTGTACTTCTTCAGATAGAACCTTCTCTCTATCCTCGAGCTGAGCCTCGGCACCGGATCCGCTGCTTTCTTGAGGGCGATGTTCGCCGCCATGCAGTTCTTCTCGAGCACGAGCGCTACGCACTCGGCATCATCCGCGTCGCGGCCTATGCAGATCGCGCCGTCACCCTTGACAAAGACAGCATCCCTGTCCTTGAGAGCCTTCTGTATCTTTCCTGCGCTCGCCGCCTGGCCTATGCACTTGACCGACGGTCCCGCGATCTGGGCCATATCGTCGAGGTAGGGCGCGAGCTCCTTTCCTCTCTTTGACATCTCGAGCGTGAACGGCGTCCTGACGTGAAGGAACGATCCTCCGGGAAGCTCCTTCTCGAGCGTTTCGTCCTGCTCCCTCTCGATCAGCTCTCCGCACTTCTTCTCATATATCTTCGCGCAGACATTCTCCAGGTCTCTCGCCGCCTGCATAGCCTGCTCCGCATCTCTTCCTGCTATCACAGCTCCGTGGCATCTCATCAGGACAGCCCTTGCGTTAGTATTCTTCACTACAGCCTTGGCAACGTTTTTCGCGAGTTTCTTTGTCGAAGATATTCCGTACTCCGCGCACGGGAGCACAGAGCCGAGCGAAGCTCTCTCTTCTTTGGTCACGACCGGGACTTCCGGATCTGCAAACGACGGAGTCTCCATCAGAGCATCAAGATCGAAGTCCTCGCCGAGCACGCTCACAGCCGAAGCCGTCTGCTGGTGCGTGTGCACGATGAAGCCGCACTGCGGCCTCCTCTCATATATCTTCGCGTGCATCGCCTTCTCGCTCGAGGGTTTGTATTTCCCATCATATTTCAGGTTCCTGATATTCACGATCACGAGGTCTTCAGCCTCCATGTCGTCGTAGTCCCTCCCGCTTGGCGTGATGAGGAACTCGTCTCTCGACAGCCTTGCGCTGACGTTTCCCCATGTCCTTACGATCAGTCCTTCTTCCTTCATCCGGCGGCATGCTTCGAGTACCGCTTCCTGCGCTTCTTTCAGATCATATATCATTTCTCATCAAGCCTCCTGTTTACCGCACTTTGAGAATACACGGTCGAATCTTTCGATGACATCATCGATCATCGCCTCGTCGTAGGCCGCGCTCGTGTAAAGCCTCGAGCCTGCCAGCGTCACGATGCCTTCTGCCATGTAAGCCGCTCCCATGTGCTCCATCTCTATCTGACGGCGGCCTGTCTCCTTGAGGATATTGGGCAGCTGCCACGGCTTCGACCAGTCGATCGCGAAATGCATCGTTCCGACCGTATCGACGTGGCATATAGAGCCCTGGTTGAAGACGACGAACGGCAGCTTGTATTTCTCGACCGAAGCCTTGATGCCGGCTATCAGTCTGTCAGCCATCCGCCCCGCCTTCTCGCAGGCATTCGTCTTTTCTATCTCCTCTATCGTGTAGTACCCGGCGCAGCACGATATGGGCGTAGCCGCCATCGTGCCTCCGCAGAGCGCCTTCTTGACCTTTTTGCCAGAAGAATCGAGTCCGGCTCCGAGGTGCTGCATCACATCTCTGTGGCCGCCGATGCCGCCCGCTCCCGGATATCCTCCTGCTATGACCTTTCCAAATATGGTCAGGTCCGGATCGACTCCGAAGTATTTCTGCGCTCCGCCCGTGCCTATCCTGAATCCTGTCACTACCTCGTCGAATATGAGGAGAGCGCCGTACTTGTGAGCCAGCTCCTCTGTGCCTCTGATGAACTCTCTCGATACCGGACGCGTCCCGCTCTCGGGCCCTACCGGCTCGATGTATACGGCTGCGGTCCCGCCTTTAGCCTTGTTCTTCTTCAGTTTTTTCTCCAGGTCTTCAAGGTCGCCCGGGAAGAACTCGTCCGTGTGGCCGAAGACATATTTCGGGATGCCTCTCGACTGCAGGCCTTTTGTGCCCGGTATCCTGATCCCGTAAGCCAGCTGGTCCGACCATCCGTGATAAGCTCCGCCCATCTTCAGAAGGTTCTTCTTTCCCGTCGCCAGCCTCGCGACCCTCGCCGCGCACATGGCCGCTTCAGTACCGGAGCCGAGCATCCTGAACATCTCGACCGACGGCACGAGGTCTGATATCTTCTTCGCCAGTTTGTATTCATATTCATGGAACAGACCTGTCGAAGGTCCGCAGGTATCGAGCAGTTCTTTTACCTTTTCCCTTACGGCAGGAGGATTGCTCCCCAGGACCGTCGGACCGCCCGCCTGCAGCAGATCGTAGTATTCATTCCCGTCTGCGTCGTAGAGCTTCGCTCCCTCAGCCTTCGTCATCACTATCGGGAACGGATAGTTGAATGCGAGATTGTGCTGCACTCCGCCGGGTATGACGGATCTCGCTTCCGCTATCATCTCCTTCGAAGTCCGGCACTTCTTTTCGAAATACTCCGTCTCATATTCTTCGAGAGCATCCGGAAGCACGCCGTATATCGGCGACTTGATCAGTTCGTCCAGCTGCTTCGTGATCTTCTCAGCATCCGGATACTCATCTATCGCAAAACCGTTATATGCCATTTCGTCCTCCTTTTTGTTCACGACTCGGTTTTCTCTATGCTTTCACTCTCGTGAATCATCATTCACGTTCTGATTCGATTGTACCGCCTGCATTCGGCTCCGTCAAGTGAATATTCGTTCACGAGAAAGAATTGGCACATTTTCGCTTGCTTTTCCCTCCAAAGTTCCAACTTTACTCTTTAATGACAGTTCACACCCGCTCAATACCCTCTTTAGATGCTTACCGAGCCCACAATTTCCGCAAAA
>CAMKAM010000025.1 GCA_946410475.1 uncultured Bacillota bacterium | reverse complement strand
CGCTGAACTTAGCTGTAACAGCTTCCTTCATGTACTTGACAGCATCATCGATAGGAATGATGTTAGCGAGCTTGAAGAATGCAGCCTGGAGAACTGTGGATGTTCTGTTGCCGAGACCGATCTCTTCTGCGATGCCGGAAGCGTTGATCGTGTAGAACTTGATGTGCTTCTGAGCAAGCTGTCTCTTTGTTCTGTTGTCGAGGTTGTCTATGAGTTCCTGACCTTCCCAGTGAGTGTTCAGGAGGAATGTACCGCCTTCTCTGATCTCTCTGATGAGGTCATATGTGTTTACGTAGCTCTGCTTGTGGCATCCGAGGAAGTCAGCAGCTGTTACATAGTACTCACTTCTGATCGGGTTGTCGCCGAAACGGATGTGGGATCTTGTAAGACCGCCGGACTTCTTGGAGTCATACTGGAAGTAAGCCTGTACGTATTTGTCTGTGTGGTCGCCGATGATCTTCATCGAGTTCTTGTTGGCGCCAACTGTACCGTCGGAACCGATACCGAAGAACTTGCAGGAGATAGTGCTCTTGTCTGCAGTTACGATGTTCTCACCGATCGGCAGCGAGTGACCTGTAAGGTCGTCTACGATACCTGTGACGAAGTGGTTCTTGCACTCGCCCTTCATGTTGTCATATACAGCCTTCATGTGTGCAGGGATCGTGTCCTTGCTGGAGAGGCCGTAACGTCCGCCGAGGATCTGGACATCTTTCATGCCTGCCTCGTCGAGGACTGTACGAACGTCGTTGTAAAGCGGTTCGCCTGTAGCGCCCGGCTCTTTTGTTCTGTCGAGAACTGTGATCTGCTTTACTGTCTTCGGCAGCTCTGCGAGGAAGTGTTTTGCCGAGAACGGTCTGTACAGGTGTACCTGGATCATTCCGACTTTTTCACCCCGCTCTCCGAGGTAGTCGATGACTTCCTTCAGTGTTTCGCAGTTGGAACCCATGCAGACTACTACTCTGTCAGCTTCGGGATCACCGTAGTAGTTGAACAGCTGATAGTTTCTGCCTGTGATCTCGTTGATCTTGTCCATCTGAGCCTGGACGATCTCCGGGAATCTGTCATAGTACGGGTTGCAGGACTCACGAGCCTGGAAGAAGATGTCGTCGTTCTGTACTGTGTGACGAACTGTCGGGTGCTCCGGGTTGAGAGCTCTTGCTCTGAATCTTTCGATAGCGTCCCAGTCAACGATCTTAGCCATGTCATCATAGTCGAGAACGTCGATGTTCGAGATCTCGTGGGATGTTCTGAATCCTTCGAAGAAGTGCTGCACCGGAAGGCTTCCTGCGATAGCGGAAAGGTGAGCAACAGCTCCGAGGTCCATGACTTCCTGAACGCTCGATGAGCAAAGCATACCCCATCCGCACTGACGTGTAGCCATAACGTCGGAGTGGTCACCGAGGATCGAGATTCCGGCATATCCAACGGCTCTGGCTGCTACGTGCTGTACAGCAGGAAGCAGGAGACCCTGGATTCTGTTCATAGCCGGGATCATGAGAAGCAGACCCTGGGACGATGTGTAAGTCGAACCGAGCGATCCTGCTTCGAGTGCGCCCTGCAGAGTACCGATGGCACCATGCTCGGACTGCATCTCGATGATGTTGACCGGCTTGCCGAAAATGTTCTTCACGCCGTTAGCTGCCCATTTGTCGACATGGTCGGCCATCGGGCTGGACGGTGTGATCGGGAAAATGGCGGAAACTTCAGTGAACGCATATGCGATATACGAAGCGGCTTCGTTTCCGTCCATACTCTTTTTCTTTAGCTGTTTAGCCATAATCATTGTACCTCCATATAAAAAATCGATTTTTTACCCGTATAATATAACTCATATTTATATACATTTCAAAAGAAGATTAATATATGGAAAGAAAGCAAAAATCATTCCCGAAAAGGAATGATTTAGGTGATATTCGCGCTTATTATTCGAAACCCCGCAATTGACTGAAAATTCGGCGTTACGACCCTGATCCTACAGGCCGCTGAACGACTGCAGATATCTGTTTTTGATGCTCCTTTCAAGACAGAAATCTATGTGGGTGGAAGCCGCCTCTCTTGCGAGTTCGGGGAAGCTCATCTTGATCGCGTTCAGAACGGATGAATGCTGTATGTGGAGTATGTTGAGGTCGTCGCGCTTCGGTCCGGAAGCTACGAATTCGCAGGTCCTGATCGACAGGTAGTCGAGTTTCTTTTCGAGCTGACGGTAAGTTTCCGCCAGGTATCTGTTGCCTGAATACTCGACCAGTCCTTTGTGGAACGCACGGTCGGAGTTCCGGCACTCGATGAAAGTCGTTTTTCCGGAGATATAGCTGTGTAGCCTCTCTTCGAATTCGTCATTGCACTTTTGCAGATAATCGATGTCGACGGTCCAGTTCTTCTGCGCGCAAAGATAAGCCGCCATCCCGTCGATCGCCTTCCTGATGATGAACAGTTCCTGGAAGTCGTCGTCGTCGATATCGAATACCGAATAAGTTTTGTATTTCGAGCCTGTCGCTTTCTGGCCAATGACCAGTCCGCCCTCTTCGAGCTTTTCGATCGCCTCTCTTACGGGCGTGGCGGATACATCAAGCTTTTCTGCGATGCTGTTGATCCTCAGTTTTGACTGGGGAGCGAGCTCCAGAGTGAGGATCCCCTGTTCGAGTATTCGGTAGACAACGTCCCCCAGTTTCAGGAAGGGGCTTTCGCTCTGGACGGCGCTGACTGTATCAGCGGACAAAAGTTTTGCTTTTTGTGCCATTTTCGTTCTCCTATTCGACCCATTCGGGATATTGGAAATGATTTTACGTGTTATTCGTTAGAATCATACCATTTTTCATACAATTTTACAATCATACCGGGGATGGAATCCAAAGGCAATCTGCTGTAATAAAGGTCGAGACGTATCGGGCCGCTGTTTTCGGATGGTGAGAAGAGCGAGACCGGGATCCCGAGCTCTGCGGCTTCTTTGACCAGATCGCCTGACGTCTTGCCTTTGGGGAGCGCGTCCGGGTCTGCATCGATCAGCAATCCGACGCCCGAGTTCGTATCGTGCGGGGTCAGGTGCGTCAGTGGGGCCAGCGCGCGAAGCGTGGCGCGGAGCTTCTGCGAGTACGACCTCCGGAGTTTTCTGATGCCTGTTTGATAAGCGCCGCTCTCCATGAACAGAGCAAGAGCCAGCTGCTCTGTCTTTGAACAGCTCTGTGTGTATTCGCTGCTGATACTGCGGAACAGTTCCGCCATTTTGGGCGGAAGGATCATGTAACTGATCTTGATGGAAGCGAACAGCGTCGAGGAGAAAGATCCCAGGTAAACGACCCTGCCTGCGGTATCTATGCCCTGGAGGGCAAGAGCGGGTTTTCCGAAGTAGCGCAGCTCGCTGTCGTAGTCGTCTTCGATGATATAGCTGTCGTTCTCACGCGCCCATTCGAGCAGGCGGTATCTTCGTCCTGCAGGCATCACGGCGCCGGTCGGGAACTGGTTCTGAGGAGCGACGTAAGCTGCGCTCCTTATGTTCATGGGAAGCCGCTCTATCGCTATGCCGTCCGCCCCGACAGGGACCCTGCTGATGGCAAAGCCGCGGTCGCGGAACATGCTGTTGACGGGAGCGTAGCCGGGCTCTTCGAGGGCGACGTTCTCTATTCCCATCATGCGGAGGATGGTAGCCATATGAGCTGTGATCTGCTGCGTTCCGGCAGCGATGACGACCTGATCGGGCGTGCATCTGACTCCGCGGGACGTGTAGACATATTTCGTGATCGCCTGCCGGAGGGCCTCTTCTCCCTGAGGTTCGCTCTCGAAGAGCAGGGCCTCGGGGTGCTCGCTCAGGACTCTTGAGAGGCACTTCTTCCATTTGACGAAATCGAAAGAAGACAGGTCGTAGGCCATTTCGGGGACGTTTATAACAGGCCCTTCTGCGGCGCGGAACATCTGTGCCTGCGGCTCTTCTCTGGAAGGCAGGTCTGCTGTCGCTGTATGGTCCGCAGGCGGAGCCTGGTTCGCCTTGGGGGTCTGCCTGTCCGGCGCCGCCTCTTTGCTGCCGGAGGCGGTTCCGGGATAATACATTTCGCTTACGAAATATCCCCTCTTGGGAATGCTGTGGATATACCCTTCTACCAGCAGCTGGTCATATGCCTGGGAGACCGTAGTAAGACTGATCTCGAGGCTCTCTGACAGATTCCGCAAAGAAGGCAGTTTTTCTCCCGGACTGATATCGCCGGAAAGTATCATATCCCTCATATGACCGAACAGCTGCAGATACAGCGGAACGGCCGTTTCTCTTTCAAAATCAGGGAGTATAGCTTTCATGGTCTGTTATCCTCTGTATATAGAAAAATATTTGATTCTGTGTATTTTAATAATAACACAAGGGGAGTAAGATGTTAATGCGAAAAGAACTGTGAAGAAACCGCAGAGGAGAAGATAGAATGAGAAGACAGGTTTTCACGATCGATCAGACAGTCACGACGGCGATGTTCATGGGCATGATCGTCGCGATGACGATGATAATAAGGATACCGATCCCGGCAACTCACGGATATATCCACCTTGGAGATTCAATGATATTCCTTGCTGTGATGGTGCTTGGGAAAAAGAACGGCGCGATAGCGGCCGGAGTCGGAAGCGCTCTTGCTGACATCATTGGCGGATATGCGATCTATGCTCCGATAACGCTTGTCGTCAAGGGTCTGATGGCCCTGGTCATGGGAGCGTTCATCGAGAGGGCTGCGGCGAAGCGCGATATGACGCCGTTCCTGAAGAGCGCGATCGTTGCGGCTGGCATGGTCATAGGCGGCTTCCTGATGGTCGCCGGATACTACGGCGCGGAAGTCATCATGTACGGGAACCCGATAGTGCCTCTGACGGGCGCGGGTATGAACATCATACAGTTCGCGGTAGGAGCCGTGATCGCAGGTGCGCTGGAGCACGCGCTCGAGAAGACACCGTTCGGGAGAAAGTTTGCTTACTCGGCGGTGCTCACAACGAAGAAGTGATCCTGACAGAGTGATGAACAGAACAGATAATGACGGCCGGAGAGTGAGCTTTCCGGCTGTTTGTTTACTATATGCGGCCGATGCTGCTGACTGTGAAAACGAGGTGAAATATTTGTGCTCCCGGCTCTCGGCCATGTGACTTTGCACGCGGTTGATGATATACTTGTGACGGAAGCTCAGTGGCAGCTTGATCAGTGAGAAAAGGGAAGATCTACGATATGAAATGGAAAAGGAAGATCATCAGCCTTATGCTTTGCATGGCGCTTGCTCTGGGGACGGGGCAGGCGGCTTTTGCTGCTATGACCGATGAGGAAGCGGACGGAGCGAACGCCGGCCCTGCGGGAACGATCGGTGTGGAAGGCGAAGACTATGCTTCGGGCGAGGTCATCGTCGTATTCGAAGAAGGAACGACGAATAGTAAGGTGGGAGAGATCCTTTCTGATAACGACGCATCGCTAGAGAAAAAAACGAGAGTCGACGGCAGCACTGTCGCTCTGGCGTCGGTCGATGAGGGGACGAGCGTCGAAGAGGTCATCGATAGTATAGAAGAAGAGAACAAGGTGGCTTACGTCCAGCCGAACTACAAATACGGCATTACAGCGACGGATCCATATTATGATCCTAAAAAGAGAGGCACGCTCGATTATCAGAAGCAGTTCGATATGACTAAGGCGAAGGAAGCCTGGAGTGAAGTCGGCAGTGTTTCAAAGCCGACTATAGTTTGCGTGCTGGATACAGGCGTGGACATGTCGCATGAAGACCTGACGGACAATCTTGTCCTGATCGACGGAAAGAAGCAGTACAGACAGTACAGCGGCAGTATCGCCAGGCTGGCGGCGTCTGATTCAGGCTGGCACGGAACTCATGTCGCAGGGATCATCGGCGCGGTCTACGGAAACGGTAAAGGCGGCGCGGGTATAGCAGCCGGAGAGGCCGGTGCTCCGCTCGTCAAGGTGCTTCCTGTCGGTGCGTCGGGAGACGGAGAGTCTCTTTATACCATGGATATAGTCCTTGGTATGAAGTACGCTGCATCGAAGGGCGCCAGGGTGATCAATATGAGTTTCGGTGCGCTTGGACGCGACAGGGTAGAAGGCGAAGCGATAAAGGACCTTTACTATAACAAAGGAATCACGTTCGTGGCGGCGGCAGGCAATGAAAGAACGGATAAATACAGCGATCCGTCGGATATGAAAGAAGTCATCAGCGTTTGTAATTATGATGTTAGAGCCGGAGCGACGCTGAGCTGGAAAGACACGGATTCGAATTACGGTTCGGCAAAAGATATCTCGGCTCCGGGCCAAAATATATTGAGCACGGTACCGGAAGACAAATATGACACAGAAAGCGGTACATCGATGGCGGCTCCTGTCGTTTCAGGTATATGCGCTCTTTTGCTGGATGCGAATCCGTCGCTGACGCCGGGGCAGGTGAGGAACATCATTTGCGCGACGGCTAAGGAAAACGACGTGATCACAAGGAATAATATGGGTTACGGCACAGTGGATGCCGAAGCGGCAGTGAAGGCTGCGAAGGCTGCTTCTGCGGACGATCCGGTCGATAGCGTCGCGATCAAGACCCATAGCGTGACACTGGATGTCGACAATACGACGATGCGGGACAAAGGATATGGAATGGAGACGCTCGTGCTCCCGGCAGAAAGTCTGGCGGATGTGACTTGGTCGTCAAGCCGGGAGAGCGTTGCAACGGTAGATAAGAACGGTATCGTAACGCCGAAGAGCCGCGGGACTTGTACAATAACGGCGAGCGCAGGAGGGAAAACGGACACATGTATCGTGACGGTCAAAGGCGGCGTCGATCCGACGGGGATCAGTTTTTCAAACTACCCGCAAAAGCTTTCAGTGGGCGAGATATATGAGCTTGAGAAGAAAGCAAAGATCGTTCCGTCGACCGCAACCAACGATGAGGTGTACTGGTCTTCGAGCGATCCGAAGGTCGCGTTAGTCGAAGAAGGGATCATCCAGACGAAAAAAGCCGGCAAGTGCACGATCACAGCGAGCACATACAACGGGCACAGAGCATCGTTCGTCCTGACTGTAACCGCTGTTCCGACCGCCGTGAAGTTCACGCGATCGGTATATTGGATGAGATGGGGGACGACGTTCGATTTCAATGCTCAGCTCGTTGACAGCACCGGAAGGACCGGGATATCGAATGGTGATATGAACTGGTCCATCTCCCCGAAAAGCTGCGGATCGATAAACAGCGCGACGGGCAAGTTCACTCCCAATAAGGCCGCGCTCACGAACGGTTATGTATATGTATATGCGGTCTCGCAGGCTGACGACGGAAGCGGCGATGCTCTGTGGAAAGCGAAGAAGGTCACGATAATAAAGAGGAACTATAAGGGCAAGTCTTCGTACAGACTGAAAAAGGGAACGGTAAAGAAGCGCAGGGCGACCATCCGCTGGAAGAAGATCCCCGGCGCTGACAGATATATCATCCAGAGAGCGGTCGGAAAGAAGGGCAAGTTCAAGACTGTAAAGAAGGTCAAAGCAAAGGTCGTGCTGAAAAACAGCGGATATATCTCATATACCAACAAGAAGCTTGCGAAAAACAGAGTCTACAGGTACAGGGTGAGGGCACAGTTCAAAGAGAATGGTTCGAGGAAATCGTTCGGATGGTCGAACACTATAAAAATAAAGACTAAAAAGTAATGAGGGAGACAGCAGTCTCCCTTTTTTTCGGTTGCTAACATTTAGGAATAGTGGTTAAATAATGGGTAAAGGTGCATATGATGTGCATCTGAGCAATCATTCAATACTATATATGAGGTGGAATCATGAAATTCGTAACATTCATTCATGACGGAAAGGAAGCAGCCGGTATCCTTTCGGAAGACGAAAAGACTGTCTTCGATACAGGTTTCGGATCGATGAACGATCTGATCGATGCCTGCGCTGAAGGCGGACAGGCCGAGAAGGGCGAAGCCTTTGCGGCATCCGATGTAGAGATCATCGCGCCTATCCCGCGTCCGAAGCAGGATGTGATCTGTCTCGGTATCAACTACACGGATCACGCGAAGGAATCTGCTTCGTTCCATGACGACTTCTCGCTCGAGGTCAAGGAAAAGGCGATCTATTTCTCGAAGAGAGTGAATCTCGCACCCGGCAGCGGCATGGAGATCGATTCTCACAAAGAGATCGAAGACAAAGTCGACTATGAGGTCGAGCTCGCTGTCATCATCGGAAAGCCGGCAAGGAACGTCAAAAGGGAGGATGCCTGGGACTATATCTTCGGATACACTGTACTGAACGATATGAGCGCCCGCGACCATCAGACCGGTCACAAACAGTGGTACTTCGGAAAGAGCCTTGACGATTTCACGCCGATAGGGCCGTGCATCGTCACAGAGGACGAATTCGAAAGACCGCCGAGGAGGAAGATCACATCGAAGATCAACGGAGAGCTGAGACAGGACAGCACGACGGATATGCTGATCCATGGTATCGACGAGATCATCGAGGATCTTACCAGCGGCATGACGCTGCTTCCGGGAACGATAATCGCGACCGGCACTCCGTCGGGAGTCGGCATGGGAATGGATCCTCCGTGCTTCCTGGAGCGTGGGGATGTCGTTACATGCGAGATCGAAGGTATCGGCATACTTGAGAACAAACTGAAGTGATCCGCACAGCGGAAAACGAAACGAAGTGGCGAAAGAAGAGGAGAAGAGAAAATGAGCAAGAAAGCTTTAGGCATCATCGTAGTGCTGGTGATAGCCATCATCGGAGCGGGAGCTGCTTACGCTATCCTGAGCAAAGATAAGGCGCCGGCACCGCAGAGCAGCGCGCCCGCATCAGAACCGGCAGCGGACCTGAATCCGCTTACCGGACTTGAGATGCCGGACAACGCAATGGTAAGGCCGTTCGTAGTATCGACGGACAACGACTCTTACAGATCGCGTCCGCAGGCAGGCCTTTCGCAGGCTGACATACTGTATGAGGTCCCAATCGAAGGCGGCGGCAGCCGTTACGAGCCGATATACTACAGCCAGCAGCCTGATCTCGTTGGAGCTATCAGGAGCTGCCGTCCGTACATCATCAACATCGCAAGAGAGTACAAGGCTGTTCTGGTACACAACGGCAAGAGCCCGCAGGCAAAGGCGATCTACGGAACGATCGACAGAGTCTCGGCTGAGGACGACTTTGATATCTATCACGAGGAAGACAACCCGAATCTTCCGGGCAACCTCTATTCGTACGGCGACAAGATCGTAGAGAGGATCGCCAAGAAGAAGATGGACAAGAAGCAGGATGTCAGAACGTTCCCGTGGCTGGCTGAGGGCGAAGAAGCTGCAGGAAAAGACGCTACAGAGATCACCATCAACTATGCAGACGGTGCTTACAACACATTCAAGTATGACGCTGATTCCAAGCTCTACACGAAGTATGTAAGAGACGAGCCGCTGATCGATGCGAACAACAGCAAGGAGATCACATGTGCGAACATCCTCGTACAGGAGGTGCCGTTCAAGATGTATGATTCGCAGTCGCAGAGACTCGACATCGACCCGACGGCTGGCGGCAAGGCTACGATGTTCACACAGGGCAAGGTCGTAGAAGGCACATGGGAGAGAAAGGATCTCGACTCGCCGACGATCTTCAAAGATGCTGACGGCAAAGAGTTCAAGATGACTCCGGGAGTCACATGGATCCAGATGATCGACAGCACTGTCAAATTCGAGTACTAGGAACAAAGATCTGCAAGGATCGGATCCCGGGATCATTGGTTAAGTAGTTAAGAATACCCGGCGCCTCAAGCGCCGGGTATTTTGTTTCCGAAAAGATATGGGCAAAATCGGAATTATCTGCTGACTGCTTCCTGTAGTACCTGATTCGCGACGCTGCCCGCAGCTTCGGAACCGTAGCCGCCGTTTTCTACAAGGACGACGAAGGCGTACGGATGGTTCTTGTTCTTTATGAAACCGACGAACCAAGCGTGCGGCTTCTGTGCGCCGCCGAGCTCCGCTGTTCCGGATTTCGCGTAGATGTCAAGGTCGGGATAATTGTCTTCGCCGTAGTTCGAAGTGACATTGTTCTTCATCATCCCTGTGAGGGTCTTTGCTGTTCCCGGCTCTATCAGTTCTTCGGTCATGGACGCGGTCTCTTCCTTTTCGGGGAGTCCGTTCGGCGTCTCGACCTTTTTGATGAGACGCGGTACAGCCGCTTTGCCGCCGTTCGCGATGCCGCCCATGTATACCATCATCGAACACGGGTTGACCGAGTCGTGATACTGTCCGATCCCGGTCCAGGCCAGGTTGATCGTCCCGTTCGGGAAATCGAACGTACTAGGTGTCGTCTTGATACCGTTGATGGAATAGCTGGACATGAGGCCGGCTTTTTTCGTGTACTTTTCAAGCTTGCCCGCGCCGAGCTCCATCGAGATCTTGCCGAAAGAGCAGTTGCACGATTTCGCAAGGGCTTCTTCAAAGTCGACGCTGCCGTGGGCGTATGTGCATCTGATAGTATCGACTGAGGCGGAGCCGTACTGCTCGCTGCCGTCACAGTCATAGTGGAAATCGTCGTAGTCGGTGTTTTCGATCGCGGCTGCGCTGGTCACGAGTTTGAAAGTCGATCCGGGCACGATAGTGGAACTTATGAATTTGTTGATATACGTGCCGGAAGTATCATCCTCGTCGAGTTTCGGCGGATCGGTCGGGTCGTAATTGGGCGAGCTGACCATGCATATGATCTCGCCTGTCCTGTAATTGTAGATGCCGACAGTACCGTTGCGTCCGTCGAGGGCTTCGTAAGCAGATCTGCAGACTTCGTCATCTATCGTCAGAAACAGCTTTCTGTCGGTGTCACCGGTCGTGAAAGTACCGTTAAGCATGTCATATCCGACCAGCTTGCCCGCAAATGCGACGTTTGCCGCAGTCAGGATGTTGCCGGTCTTGTCGCCGACCGTGTGGACGGTCGCGCGCCGTATCTCGTAGTCGCTGTTGAATTTCTTGCCGCCGTCGGACTTGTTCTTCAGCAAAAGATCACCGTTGCGGTCATAGATCGATCCGGTCGAGATGTAGCCGTTCGTGTAGAGGTGCTGGTTGACCGGGCTGGCCACCCAGGTGCTTCCCTCTACGGTAAGCTCATATATGTAATAGACGATGCCTGCCATCAGCGCGAATGCCAAAAGGAGGCAGAGTATCGCTCTTCGTTCAAGTTTTCTCATAGATCATCGTCCTCCAGCTGCGAGAAGTCAGTGACTTCGATGTCGCCGTACTGCGCGCGCGCCCTCTGGCTCTTTGCGCGGACGGCTTCTTCCATGCGCTCCTCGCGTTCGCGTTCTCTTCTTTCCATCTCATCCATATAGTCGTCGCCGTCGACTTCGGCGATGTAATCTTCAAGGTACATTTCCTCCGAGCCGTCGCCGGGGTCGGACACCGCGATGCTCGCGCCCTGTCTCGTGTCGGCTGCCTTAAGGAATGACAGCAGCCCCCAGCTGGCTATCATACTGGTGCCGCCGTTCGAGATGAACGGGAGAGTGACACCCGTGAACGGGAGGATGTCCAGTGTTCCGAGCACGTTGAGCGCCGTCTGGAATATCAGCAGCGATGTCGCCGCGCAGGCCGCTATGGTGTAGAATGTCGATCTTCCGGCTGTTATGGAGCGGACGGCGAAGATGCCGAGCGTTATTATTGCCAGTACAGTGAGTACGGCTATGATAAGCCCCCACTCCTCCTGGACATAGCAGAACACCATGTCTGTGTTGGAAGCAAATACGTTCTTCAGGAATCCATTGCCTGCGCCGAGTCCGAGCATTCCTCCGCTCGCTCCGGCAGACAGAGCTCTGACCTGCTGGTATCCGCCTTCTGCGGGGTACTCCCAGATGTGTCCCCATGTCGCGAAACGGCTCGCGATGTGGGGAATGAACCTGATGGCGAGAAGTCCGCCGACAGCGCATACGCTGAGGACCATTATCAGTTTCGTGAACTCGCCGCTCCTGAGGAAGGAGATGACGAGGAATGTCGCAAAGAATATCAGAGCGGTACCGAAGTCGTTCATAACGGCCAGGCAGCCGAAACAGAATATGGAGAAGAACAGGAACATCTGCAGGTTCTTCTTTTCATATAGTTCGTCCAGCGTCGCTGATCCGATGAAAATGAACGCTATCTTTACGAGCTCCGACGGCTGCATCGAGTATCCGCCGAGCGTTACCCAGATCGTCGCACCGTTGAGTGCTTTTCCGAATACTACGTTGAAGAGGAACAGTCCGACACTGATGACCAGAAGGGGCTTTCTCAGTTTGACTCCGCGATGGAGATTCCTGAGGTAGAAGCACATCATCGTATACAACGCTATTCCCAGAAGGATCGCGACGAGCTGTTTCAGTGTCGATTCCGGAGCCGATGTCGCGACTACTGCGATGCTGAGAGTGCATAAGAAGAAGGCGATGGCTTCCATCTCGAACGATGTCGAGCGCAAAACTCTGAGGAAGCCGCAGTAAGCCCACATCGTGATAGTCAGTATTGCGAATGCCAGCAGCACGGAAAACGGAAGATCGGAACCCTCCGCCGCGATCAGCTGGATACAGGTAAGTATCTGGAACGCAGTTATCGCTATCAGCGATGTCCACGGCAGGAAACGTTTTGTCGTTCTGATCCTGTCGACGATGTTGTCCTGTTTTTCCTTGAGGCTGGGCGGAACGAGAATGCATTCGGCGCCTCCGAGCGAGATAGTATCTCCCATCTGGACCGGCGTCGTTTTATAAACGGCATGACCGTTGATCATGGAGCCGCCTTTTGATCCCAGATCGTTATAGCGCCAGTTCCCTTTCTGGTCGCGGATCAGAGTGCCGTGGTTCCTGGAGACCGTCATTATATTGAAGACGATATCGGAACTGCGGGCACGGCCGAGTACATTTTCCCAATGCCTGAGTGGCTGGACGCTGCCGTCCGGCATCCTCAGGTACCCCCAGATCTCAGAGGGGTTCTTTGAAGCGAGAAGCGATATGACAGCTTTGAACACGATAAAAACAGCAAGCGCTACGAATACCCATCTGGCTCCTGTCGTGTAGTACGTTGCCAGGAGCGGATGCGATTCGAAAAGCCCCGCGAAGAAAGCCACTATCGGTTCCCCTATTTTTGATATTGTCTCAAACATGCAGTAATTATACCACAAAACGGGTTATCTTACACAAATACGCGAATTTACACAAATATACGGATCGTGTGCTTCGGAAATGCGAGGATGAATGATGGGTGGATAGTGGGGGATGCGGGTGAGGACGGGATGGACAGTGGATGGGTGATGGCGGAGAGCGGATAAGGGTGTATTGGCGGTGGATGAGCGGTGGATGGGTGATGGCAGAGAGCGGATGTGGGTTAGATGGGCAATTTGTCGCACATTTTTCTGTACTTGAGTTTTCAAACTAAGTGCAACACCACTCCGAAGAAGACTTCATAAGGAG
>CAMKAM010000024.1 GCA_946410475.1 uncultured Bacillota bacterium | reverse complement strand
TATCCGCATTCCTGACAGACGAATACTGTTTTTGCTCTCTTTGCCATCGGTAATTCCTTTCTGCTTACTCGAACATTTGTTCTTATTCTACAACCCGGGTCCCCTCATGTCAATGACCAAGGCAGCCATAAAAAACGGGAACGGTCTTCCTTTTAGAAAACCATTCCCGTGACTTTACGCTTTTCAGGCGTGCCGTTTTATTCGAACGCTTTGTAGATAGCTCTGATAGCCGTCTCGAAGTCATCGTTCGCAACGCCGATGATGATGTTGATCTCGCTCGATCCCTGGTCGATCATCCTGATGTTGACATCATTCTCAGCAAGAGCTGTGAATATCCTTGCCGACGTACCGGGCTTTCTATCCATTCCGGCTCCTACTACAGCGAGGAGCGCGATATCATCATGGACTTCGATGCTGTCCGGTTTCATCCGCATTTCTATCTGCTCGATAAGGTCATCCAGCTTTCCGTCGAGCTCATCGTTGCTGATGACAAGCGATACCGTATCGATACCGGAAGGCATGTGCTCAAAGCTGATGTTGTTGTCCTCAAGGACAGACAGGAGCTTTCTGATGATACCGACTTCGGAGTTCAGCGTGTGCTTGTAGATCGCTATTACCGTGAAGTCCTTGTGTCCGGCGATGCCGCTGACGATCTTGTCGCTCGGCTCCATTTCCGCGGTGATGATCGTGCCCGGGTCTTCAGGCTTGTTCGTGTTCCTGATATTGATCGGTACGCCCGCGTTCCTGACCGGATAGATAGCGTCCTCGTGGAGGACATTGGCTCCCATGTAAGCAAGCTCTCTCAGCTCTATGTAAGAGATACGCTCTATCGGCTTCGGATTCTCTACGATCCTCGGGTCTGTCATGAGGAAGCCGGAAACGTCCGTCCAGTTCTCATACATATCAGCTTTAACAGCCTTGGCGACGAGCGATCCTGTTATGTCCGATCCGCCGCGCGAGAACACCTTTATCTCACCTGTCTCAGCTGACGATCCGTAGAATCCGGGGATGACAGCGCGCTCATGCTTCGCGAGCTCTGCAGCCAGCGCGTCGTTCGTCTCATCCGCCATGAGGCGGCCCTTCTTATCGAAAAGTATCAGATTTGCCGTGTCGACGAAATCATAACCGAGATATGCCGCAGTCACGATCGCCGAAAGATACTCACCCCTGCTGGCGATATAGTCCGCCGTGCAGCCCTCATCGAGATTCTTCCTGATAGTATCGAGTTCTCCGGTCAGATCGACATCGAGTCCGAGGCTCATCACCAGGGCGTTGAACCTGTCCGCGATGACCTGGAACAGCTGGTCAGCCGGTATGTTCTGATCCATCTGGGCCTTGCACATGTACAGAAGATCCGTGATCTTGTTGTCCCCGCTGAAACGTTTTCCCGGCGCAGATACGATGACGTATTTTCTGTCCTCATCCGCGTTGACGATCTCCTTCATCTTCGCCAGCTGGATCCCGTCTGCCACTGAAGATCCGCCGAATTTAGCTACTTTGATTCCCATCTCTTGAAACTCCCCTCATATTATTCAAGTCTTTTACTTTACCGCGTTATAACGCCATTGGATTGCAATTATATCTAAGTTTCAGCTGAATTGAAAGAGCAATATCGCAAAATAAGCAAAAAGAATCCCGCTCAGCCGAGCCTTCCGAAAAAAGCAAAGCCCGTAGATATCGATCTACGGGCCGTAATGGTGCGGATGACAGGAGTTGAACCTGCATGAAATTGCTTTCACACGGACCTGAACCGTGCGCGTCTGCCAATTCCGCCACATCCGCAAATATGAAGCGATGCAACATGACTATTCTAATCAAAGTCGCTTCAAATGTCAACAAATATATGTCAACAAATTTAGTTGATCTCGCTCATTATAGCTTCGAATTCCTTCGCAGCCCCTTCAAACTCTGCCTCATCATCTATATCAAGCAGCTCAAATTCATCATCGCCGATCTCCTTATATCCATAGATATAAGCGTCTCCGGACTCGTCATCCGGGTCAAGAGCGATGTAGTCTTTTCCGTTGTAGTCGAATACTCCGATGATCGTGCATTCGATCTCTTCGCCGTCGTCGAATTCCAGTGTTATTACTTCAGTTTCGTCTTTTGCCATTTCAGTTTCCTCCTGAATAATGATCTTTTAAAAAATCTCTGTATAATATACCATCATTGTCCGTCTAAATCAATGAAAATACTTGTATATGTCTCCCGCGTTCTTCTCGGTGATACCCGGCGCCTCCGCAAGCTCTTCCCTGCCGGCGCGGCGTATGTTCTCTATGCTTCCGAAGTGCGCGAGAAGAGCATTCCTCTTCACCGGTCCTATGCCCTCGATCTCGTCGAGGACGGAGCTCAGCTTGCCTTTGTCCCTGAGAGATCTGTGATACTCTATCGCAAAGCGGTGGACCTCCTCCTGTACTGTCCCGACGTATTTGAACAGGAGCGGTTTATCCTTCAGAGGGATCTCTCCGAAACCGTTGCCCTCTATATATACCAGCGCCCTCGTCCTGTGGTCGTCGTCCTTGACCATGCCTATGATCGGTATATCGATACCCATTGCATCGGTCATCTCTCTGGCAGCCGACACATGGCCCCTTCCGCCGTCCATCAGCAGTATGTCCGGGAGCACCGAAAAACCGGGGTCTCCCGCCTGAGCGCGCCTGAACCTTCTGTACAGGACTTCCTGCATGCTGCCGTAGTCGTCCTGACCGTCGATAGTCCTTATCTTGAACCGTCTGTAAGCCTTTCTGTCTTTCGTGAGCCCGTTGAACACGACCATACCGCCGACAGAATCCAGACCGTTCGTATTGGATATATCGTAAGCCTCTACTCTGTACTCTTCTCCCTCAGGTCTTCTTCCGTATCCGGCCAGGGAGAGCACATCTCCTATCTCCTTCGCGAGATTCCGTGTTCTTTCTTCTTTGCTCTTTTCCCTGTCCTCTATGGTCTTCTCCATATCACGTGCGTCTTTGACTGCAAGATCGAGGACAGCTTTCTTTTCCCCTCTCTTCGGGACATGGATCTTCACCTTCCTCGGCCAGAGCTCGGAAAGATATCCTTCCACCATCTCCATTTCAGGGATCTCCTCCTCGAGAAGGATCTCAGCCGGCCCGTCTGTCATGCCCGCGTAGTGCTGACGGATGAATTCCTTGATGAGTTCCTTCCGCTCTTCACCGCTCTTATCGCCGCCGGCCTCCATGCCCAGCTGGTATGTCTCGCGCCCCTGGAGCTTTCCGTCTCTTATAAAGAATACCGCGGCGCGCTGTCCCCCGATGCTTACTACAGCGTCGGCATCGGCAGCACCCGACAGAACGACCCTCTGCTTTTCATGCAGCGACCTTGCCGCGAGGAGATAGTCGCGAAACCTCGCCGCCCTTTCGTAATCCATGGAATCGGACGCCTTTTTCATATTCTCCTCGAGGTAGCGCTCTATATCTCTGCCCCGGCCTTTGAGGTAGTCCATGGCGAGACCTATCCTCTCCATGTAAGCATCATGATCGGCTCCGCCTGTGCATATGCCGTCACACGAACCTATATGCATGTTGAGACAGGGCCTGTGTCCCTTATGGAATCTCTGCCGCGAGCATCTCTTCAGCCTGTAGACGTCGTTCAGCAGATCGACCATCATGTTCACCGACCCCACATCGCTGTAAGGACCGAAATACCTGTCGGATCCCTTCCTTACCTCCCTCGTCTTTACGACCCTTGGCCACTCCTCGCTGAGGGTGACCTTGATGTACGGATAGGTCTTGTCGTCACGTAGAAGGATGTTGTATTTCGGTCTGTATCTCTTTATCAGATTGCACTCGAGGATAAAGGCTTCCATCTCGCTCCCGCAGTTGATGTACTCGAACTCCGCGATCTGTGAAGCCATGGATCTGACCTTGGGATCCATGTTCTTCGAAGACTGGAAATACTGGCGCACACGGTTTCTGAGTGAGATGGCTTTTCCCACATAGATGACCTGCCCCAGTTTATCTTTATGAATATAAACTCCCGGGCTGTCCGGGAGTTTTTTCAGATTCTCTTTGATGTCGAACATCAGAACGGCCAGTCCCTCCTGATCTTGTCCTCTTTTTCAGCCTTCAGTATGGCTTCGTGCGCAGCCTGCCTCCTGGCGGCTCTCGCCTCCGCTGCGGCCTTTCTCTTTTTGCGGCGTATATTCGTCGACACGATGATCAGTATGACGGCTGCTATGATGATCACACCGGCATAGAACATCATGTCTGATATGTACAGGGCAGACCACGGGCCTCCCTTTTTGACATCTTTCGTGATTATCACGTCTGTGGTGCTGACGACCTTGCCGTCCTGCTTCATCTCGACCACGCCGACTTTTGTCCCCTTCTTGATCGGAGCTTTTATGCCTTTTTCGTATTTGACATCGCTGTCGGCCATCGACTCTGCGGCCTGATTCGGCAAAGTGATATATCCGGCCTCCTTCGTCTGTGTCGGGACGAAAGTCTCATGACCGTTCTTGACCATGACGTGACCGGTGTCCTCTCCCTTGTCCACCATCTTCTCGGTGTAGAAATTGTTGAATCCGTAATCGAAGAGCGTCGTTGCGTCCTGGAAGCTTTCTTTTCTGGTCTCATCGTTCAGCACGACGCAGATGAGATCCATCCCGTCTCTTTCGCAGGCGCCGACGAAGCAGTATCCCGATGCGCCCATGAAGCCGGTCTTTACGCCGTACACTCCTTCATAGTACATCTTCTTTTTCAGGAGACGGTTGGTCGTATCGAGTTTTCTCGGTCCGCTCTCAGTCGTCTCAGGCATAGTGAAAGACTTTCTTGCCGTGATCTCTCTGACCTCGGGATATTGCATTATCTTCTTGGCTATTACATACAGATCATTTGCCGTAGTGTGATGATCCATGTCATTCGTAAAGCCGTTGGCGTTCAGGAAGAACGTGTTCTCGAGTCCGAGTTCCTTCGCTCTCGCGTTCATCATCTCGACGAATTTGAGATGGCTTCCCGCGACCTCGATGCCAAGCGCTACCGCGCAGTCGTTCGCAGAATAGATCATCAGGGCATTGAGCAGTTCCTCTACCGTGAACACCTCTCCCTTCTTGAGACCTATAGCGCTGCCGATATATCCTGTCGCCGCTGCGGGGATCTTGACCTGCTTTTTGAGATCAAGGTTCTCCATAACGAGAAGGCATGTCATCATCTTTGTAAGCGAAGCCGGAGCCATCTTCTTGTGGCTGTTTTTTTCGAAAAGCACCTGATCCGTCTTCGTATCTACGAGGAGGGCCGCTTTGCAGCGGACTTCAGGCTCCTCGACGTCCTCGGCGCTCGCCGGCACGGATGTAAAGCATATCAGCAGGGTCAGTGCCATCACCAGGCAAACGAGTCTTTTTCTCATTTGTTTTCTTCCTCGAATCTCTTCATGAATGCTATCAGGCAGTCAACGCCCTCTTCAGGCATCGCGTTGAATATGCTCGCGCGCATGCCGCCGACCGATCTGTGGCCGCCGAGGTTGACGAGTCCTTCTTCTTTTCCGGCTGCGACGAACTTCTTGTCCATCGCATCGTCGCCCGAAACGAAAACTACGTTCATGAGGGATCTGTCCTCTTTCCTTACAGGGCATGTGAACATCTCGCTCTCATCGATGCAGTCATAAAGCTTCGCAGCCTTTCTGACGTCGATCTCATGGATAGCGTCCACTCCGCCCTTCGCAAGAAGGTTCTTGAACACTTCGCCTGCCACATAGATGCTGAAGCACGGCGGAGTATTGTACATCGAATCCTTCTCGGCATGAGTCTTGTAGTCGAGATATACCGGTGTGTTCTCCGGAGCGTTTCCGATGAAGTCTTCTCTGATGATGACGATCGTCATGCCTGCCGGCGCGATGTTCTTCTGCGCGCCCGCATAGATCAGAGCGAACTTCGTGACATCGATCCTCTCGGAGAGGATGCACGATGACATGTCGGCGACCAGAGGCACATCGCCTACATCGGGGATGTCAGCGAAATGGGTCCCGTGTATAGTTTCGTTGTATGTGATGTGGACATAGTCCGCGTCCTCGCGGATCATATCCTTTGTTATCTCAGGTATATATGTGAAGTTTTCATCCTTCGAGGAAGCAGCTATCTTCACGTCTCCGAATTTCTCGGCTTCTTTGGCGGCCTTCTCGCCCCACGAACCTGTGAGGATATAGTCAGCCTTTTTCGATCCGGTCATCAGGTTGATCGGTACCATCGAGAACTGCAGCGTTCCGCCGCCCTGCAGGAACAGTACCTTGTAGTTCTCCGGGATATCAAGAAGACTGCGCAGGTTAGCCTCTGCGTCTTCGATGATCTGTTTGTACTCTGCCGATCTGTGGCTCATCTCCATGACGGACTGGCCGCAGCCTTTGTAATTCGTAAGATTAGCGGCGACGTCCTCGAGCACCTCCAGGGGGAGCGTCGACGGACCTGCCGAGAAATTGTAAACTCTCTTATCCAACTGTTCTACCTCCGTGTTTTTTAGAAATATGCACTGTATTATAACACTTTACGGAAAGTGGGTAAAGTGTTATAATCTCTGTCATATCTAATACAAATAAGAGGTGAACAAAGATGTACAAAATAGCCACGCTGAACAAGATCTCGCCGAAAGGTCTCAGCTCTTTCAACAATAACTACCAGATAATAGACGATCCCGACAAGGCGGACGGCATTATCCTGAGGAGCGCCGACATGCATGAGATGTCCTTCTCAAAGGATCTTCTCGCCATCGCAAGGGCCGGAGCCGGAGTCAACAACATCCCGCTCGACAGATGCGCCGAGCAGGGCATCGTAGTATTCAATACGCCCGGAGCAAACGCCAACGCTGTAAAAGAGCTCGTAATTGCGGGCCTTCTCATGGCAAGCAGGAACATCCCCGACGCCATCAGATGGACAGATACTCTGAAGGAAGACGTCAAGAAGACAGTCGAGAAGGGCAAGAGCCAGTTCGCCGGAAACGAGATAACCGGAAAGACTCTGGGAGTCATCGGACTCGGAGCCATCGGTGTCCTCGTCGCAAACACAGCGCGCAAGCTGGGCATGGACGTCATCGGCTACGACCCGTTCATCACGATCCACGCTGCTCACGAACTCTCTCACAACATCCCGGTCTATCAGGACCTCGGACAGATGCTCCCGCAGTGTGACTACGTCACGATCCACGTCCCTGTCAACGACTCGACAAAGGGCATGATAGACACCAGAAGATTCAGTGAGATGAAAGACGGAGCAGTCTTCATGAACTATGCAAGAGATACTCTCGTCAACGAAGATTCGCTGCTCGCTGCTCTTGAAACGGGAAAACTCAAATACTACATGACGGACTTCCCGAACAGCACTCTGATAGGCCATCCGAAAGTCATCGCGACGCCCCACCTCGGCGCCAGCACCAGCGAAGCAGAAGACAACTGCGCTCAGATGGCTGCAAAGTCGCTGATCGAATACATCGAAAAAGGAAACATCGTCAACTCCGTCAATTACCCTGACTGCTCCATGGGAGAGATCGATCCGGAGGCCAACTGCAGGATATGCATCATCAACCGCAACATCCCCTCCATGCTCGGAAAGATCACAGGAATAATGGCTGACCTCGACATCAATATCCGGAACCTCACGAACAAGAGTAAGGGCGAATACGCCTGCACCATGATGGATATCGACGGTGACGAAAACGTTTCGCACGAAGAATTCATGGAGATGATGGACTTCGACGGCATCATCCATGTAAGAGTCATCAAATAGGCCACGAGGTCATAGATATGAAAAAAAGACATCCGTTCAGCGGATGTCTTTTTGATTTCCTTTTCATATATCAGCTTACTATCTTTTCGTATCCTTCCACACCTTGTTGAACAGCATGCCCAGGATGAACACCCATGACAGGAAGAAGAACCAGAACATCAGGGCGACGATCGTAGCCAGCGATCCGTAAATGATGTCGTAGTTCGCGAACTTGGATGTGAAGAACGAATAGAACAGTGTCACGATCAAAAGCCCAACCGAGGCAAATATGCTCCCCGGTATGATCTCTCTGTACCTCACCTTCTTTTCGGGCATCCTGTAATAATTGAAGCTGATCATCAGGAAGTACAGACCCAGACCTATCGGCCACCTCAGGGCTATCCAGATGTCCGGGAAGTTGCTTATCAGTTCGAAGATCTTGCCGCCGTAAGCCATTACTGCAAGACACAGAATGATGACTATCAACGTCACGGCCATGTTGATGACCGCGCGGAATCTCTCATGCCAGTAGCCCTTTCCCGTCGACCAGCCTTCGCTGTTCATGAAATTATTGATCCTCATCATCGAGAACTGCGCCCTGGACGCCGCCCAGAGAGCAATGATGATATAGATGATGTTCGAGAAGCCGCCCGACTTGTAGGTCAGGAGATTCTTCAGCGTGGAAGCGATCACTCCGTCGGCATTTCCTATGATCCATCCGACAGCATCATCGAGGGTAGCTCCCATTATGGAAAACAGCACCTGTGAGATCAGGAGCACCGTAGGGACGAGAGACAGCATCAGATAGAAGGATATCTGAGCCGCAAAGCCCTGATAATATGGGTCATTGATCTGCTTCATTCCCAGATCGACCATTCTCCAGAATCTGTTCTTATCTTTCATATATTACCGAGTTTTTCCTCCAGAGCTTTCAGGGCGTTGCCTCTGTGGCTGATGCCGTTCTTCTCTTCGGCTGTCATCTCCGCGAACGTCCTGTCGTATCCTTCGGGCACGAATATCGGATCGTATCCGAATCCGTTCTCCCCTCTCTCTTCCTCAATAATATGTCCTTCGACAGTCCCGCGGCATACCGTCTTGCTGCCGTCCGGGCGGACGAGCGTCACCACGCACACGAACCTCGCCGTCCTCTCCTCTTCAGGAACGCCTTCCATCCTTTGGAGGACGAGCTTTCTGTTAGCCGCATCGTCATGGTCCTCACCTGCGTATCTCGCGGAGTAGACTCCCGGCTCTCCTCCGAGCGCGTCTACCACGAGACCTGAATCATCAGCGACGGCGCTCATGCCGGTGATGCGCATGATGTCTTCCGCCTTCATCTGCGAGTTTTCCTCGAACGTCGTACCTGTCTCGTCGGTATCGAAGTCTTCAGGCACCCCGGCCTCTTCACGTGAAATGACCGAAAAGCCGAGTTTCGAGGTTATCTCATCTATCTCTCTGATCTTTCCTTTGTTCTGTGTTGCTGCAACGATCTTTTCCATCAGGATCTCTTTCTCCTTCCGCCTTCTATACCCATCCTGTGAGTGCGGCTGCGACTGCGGCGGCTGCCGTCGAACATGCTCTCTTCATATCCTCTGCGTATCCGCCTCCTGTTCCTGATCGCGAGCACTATTCCTATCAGTATCACTACCGGTATCATGAACATCGCTATCATCATGACTCCGTAGTTGTTGGGCTGCTTGACTATCTGCCATGGCGCGATGCTTGTCTCGTCGACCTCGCGACCCGTGCTTTTCTCGTAGTAAGCAGGCACCTTGTTGTCATCGAACGAATCCAGATAAAGCGCAAGAGCGTACCACTCCTTCAGTTCGCGACCGTCTTTCTTTATTATGTGCTGCTTGAAATCCGTGATCTCATTGCCGTCCTTGTCTTTCGGCACTATCTGGAGCAAGCCATGTGATTTGAAGTCCATGTCTTCGAACAGCCTGCATGTCTCAAGACCTGTTACGACGCGGTACATCTCGTTGTTCACGATCTTTTCCTTCGATCCGTTCTTCTCAAGCCTGATGTCGACAGCTTTGTTGAGATATACCCTGTGATCGTTGAATCCGTATGTCAATCCGCTCATGTGAAGTATGGCTTCCTTGTCACCTTTCGAAAGTGAAGCGTCCACCTCAGGCACCATCTTCAGTTCTTTTCCCGTCAGGTACATGCTGACGAGAGGATAACCCGGTCTTCCGTCATTTCCCATACCGGTCGCGCATACGTCGAAAGCATCTATCGCTGTGATTTTTCCTTTTCCAAGCGTTCCCTTTAACGTTCCGCTCTGGACGATAGCGCAGGCCACTTCGTCACCATCCGTACCTCCGGCCTGCTCCGCAGCATATTTGAACGAGTCCGCTACGATATTTCCGAGAGAGTTTTCATCATTTTCTTCGGCGAATCGCTCAACGGGAGTGAAATCAAAATCAGATCTGGCCAGAGTCTCTTCGGAACTGAATCCGAACTTGTTGAAATATGTGGAGTCTATCATGCTTCTGAACTCCTGGACCGTCGCCTTGGTCTGATAATCCTCGTTGACCTTCGATCCCATCCTGTAGAGTTTGTAGTCCTTTACTACGTACTTTTTATTTTTCTTTTTGAGGGTCATGTGACCGAGATAGTTAGTGTTCTGCCCCGAAGCTGCGATGATCGTATCACCGATCTTCACCGGTTTTTTGAGGGCTTCGTGGGCGTGGCCGCTGATTATGATATCTATGTCCGGGACCTCTTTGGCAAGCTTGGCATCCTCGCTGTCAGCGCCTTCTTCAGTTGAATATCCGGAATGCGAAAGGCAGACGATGATATCGGCTTCCTTGTTCCTCTTGATCTCGCTGACGACAGCCTTTGCCCTTTCGATATAGTTGTCCCACTTGATCCCTGTGGTCGATATTTTGCTTACTGCATCCTCACCCATCAGACCGAAGACCGCGACTTTGACTCCGCCTTTATCGATCACGGTATAATCGCAGACTCCGTAGTTTTTCATCGCCTTCCTGAGATAGTTGCCGGTTTTCTCGAACTCTTCATCCGCGAGCGTCTTCTCCCAGTTTATGTTCGAGCAGACGATCTCCGGCATGAACTGGTTCTCTTCAACGATAGTCTGGCGTCTCCATGTCGATTTGTTCAGGATAGTCTTGCTCGTCGTTATTATCCGCTTCGAATCCGCTGCCTTGTTCAGCATCCTTCCGAGGCCGCCTACCCTGTAATCGAATTCATGATCTCCGAGAGTCACGGCATCATAATCGAGCGTTCCCATCATACGGAGCTCTGATGCGACCGAAGTATATATCGTCTGGAAAGCTGTTCCCATCGAAAAACCGCCGGCATCGAAAAGGAACGTATCCGGATAGGTCTTCTCTATATCATCGATCTGCGTCTTCATCTTCGCGAAACCGCCGATCTCGTTCTGCGAGTCGAGGTGAGAATGGATGTCTCCCGTGAAAATGATCGAGACTTCACCGTTCGGGTTCTCAGTGTTCTGCTTTTTCTTCATTGTAACAGCAGATCTGTCCTCAGTGGTCTTCTGGTCATTCTTCGAAGAGTCATCGTCCTTCTTCTTGTCATCGTTGTCATTCTTCGTACCTGAAGAATCGTCCTGGGACGAGCTGCCGCCCGAACTCTGACCGCCTTGATTCTGACCGCCTGTGTTCTGCTGCTGGCCCTGGCCTCCCTGGCTCTGACCGCCTGTATCCTGTTGCTGGCTCTGACCTCCCTGGCTCTGGCCGCCGGTGTCCTGCTGTTGCTGCTGCGACTGCCCCGGATCCTGAGTCTGTGTTCCGTCATTCTCATCAGCAAGTGCCGCCATCGGCGCCATCGTACATATGACAAGCATCAATATGAGGAATATAGAGCATGCCTTCTTCATTGCGAACTCCTTCTTTTCCCTATAACTCATAGGTAGATAATTATATCATCAATTGACTGTTTTGTAAAAAGTACTGCGATCATTTTCAATAGAATAGGCTCACCGATCAACCGGTGCGCCCGTCGTATCTCTTTTTCTATGACTCTCTGAGCCGCTTATCTATCTAAGTCCCGGAAGTCTGATGATCACCGCGATGTGTCTCGTATCAGCCTTCGTGATCTTGACGCGCTTTCCGCCGCCCCAGCCTGTCGATGCGTGGATGACATTTCCGCTGCCGTAATAGATGGCCGCGTGATAGATGCTGTGCTTGGACTTATGTCTTCCGAAGAGCACGATGTCCCCCGGCTGAGCTTTGGACACGGATCTTCCGATGCTGTATCTTCCGTAAGCATTATAGATCCCCTGAGCCGTGTATCTCTTCACCTTGACTCCGGCTACGCCCGAATGCTTCATGACCCAGTAAACGAATCCACTGCAGTCGAACGTGTTCGGACCTTCCGCTCCCCAGACATATCTCTTGCCGAGCTTTGTCCTTGCAAGTCTGATGACACTGGCCTGGTTCGTCTTGCTGTATGTCTTCGTCTTTTTAGTAAGCTTCTTCGGAACATAGACCGAGGATGTATCCGACGCCGTCGTTACCGTCTCACCGTCCACCTTGTCGAGCGACTCGACTTTGTAGCTGTAGGTCCTTGCCTTTTTAAGTCCCGTCTGCTTTATCTTCGTCGTCTTTGCGCCCTTTACTCTTTTGATCGTCTTCCACGATCCGCCGCTGACCTTTCTCGACACCTTGTATCCGTCCGAACCCTTGACCTTTGTCCATTTGACAACCGCCTTCGAACCCGTCTTAAGATAGCTCTTGACCTCGATATCAGCCTTGACCGATGATTTTGCCGCAGCCTTTGCATGCGATGCACCTGCCGGAAGCACCGCGCCTGCCGCCGGGACTATCCCGGTGAACGCGACCGTCGCCGCCAGCGCAATGCCTGCTATCCGCCTGCGCATATCTTTTACTCTGCTTACTGTTATAGTTTTCATATTTCAAACCCCCTTCTCTCACGAGCCGGGCCTCATTTGATACCCTGCCCGGCACAGGTGTGACTATAACGCCGTCCGGAAGACGGTTCAACCCATTTCACATAACTACCTGAAGACTTCAGATCATCTTCAAAGTCATTCAAAAAAGCGTCTTTTCTCCGTCAAAAGATTTTCAAACCGACTTCATTCCACCTTAACAGACCCTTCACATTTGAGAAGTAACAGGCTCTGTTTTCAGAATCTTCCGCCTTGAAGCGCACAAAAACATTTCCTTGAAAAACCATCTGCATTATGTTAGATTAATATGTACGAAAGTGCGACACGGAGGATTGACCGAGTGGCTAAGGAGCTCCCCTGGAAAGGGAGTAAGGCGTAACAGCCCCGTGGGTTCGAGTCCCATGTCCTCCGCCAAAAATACGCTGGAATTTCAACGATTCCAGCGTTTTTGTTTGCTTTTGGCGTCCATTTGGCGTCCGTTTTTAGTTTTTAGCGGTATTATTACCCGTCAAATCTGACTATTGCTAATAACCAAGTAACTTGTTAGCCATTGCAAGGTAGTAATGAGCAACAATGTCATCTTTGAACGATAATATATCTTCGGGTTCGTCAATATATCTTTTCCCGGATTCTTTTGCACTATACGGTAACTGTATCCACTTGGCTCTATCCGTGTATTTGATTCGAGCGATATCCGACGGTGGTATCTTTACGGATAAATAGTTGCCCGAATTCCTCGTTAAAACAATATCGTCTGTTTTTTGTCCATAGTCCTCTATCACCTTTATTATCAAAGCGAATAGTTCCAGTTCTTTTTCGGTAGCGTTTAGTTCTCGTTCCTCTCCATGGTGTGCAAACTCTATTCCGATTTCTTTCAATTCCATTTTTTC
>CAMKAM010000023.1 GCA_946410475.1 uncultured Bacillota bacterium | reverse complement strand
CACGATATCGGTACAGGGCCACGGCAAGTACCCGACAGAGGAGGTGATAAAAGATCCGAAGGTCAAGGTGCTCGAGGCGGACTCGGACGAACTGAAATGGCAGTGGGAGTACTATGCGAACCAGGTCTACGAGATGGACGAGTTCGTAAAGAAACTAACGGATACGCTTTCGAAGTTCAAAGAAGATACGGTCGTCGTGATGTACGGAGACCACCTTCCGGCAATGAGCGACCTGACGGAGGACAATCTGGCTGAAGGAAGGAACATCTACCAGACGGACTATATCATCTGGGACAACTTCGGGATGAAGAAGAAGGATATGGATATATATGCTTATCAGATCGGAGCGGAGCTCCTCGACAGGCTGGATATCCATAACGGTACGATGGTCACCTACCACCAGCATCACAGGAAGAGCAAGACTTACCTGGCCGACCTCGAGGCTCTGCAGTACGATATCCTCTACGGCGACAGGTACATATACAATGCCGGCGGAGCCATGCCGTACGCCGGGCTCGATCTCAAGATGGGCGTCAAGGACATCAAGATCACGGGCGTCGTCGAGATCGCGGGCAAATACTACATCAAGGGTGAGAACTTCACGGAATACAGCAAGGTCACCCTCGACGACAAGATCCTCGATACGGTCTTCCTCGGACCGACGATCCTCGGTCTTAACGAGGAGGTCGACCCGGACGACGTCAAGAACATGAGGATCAGCCAGGTCGAGAAGGGCAATGAGATCCTGTCGACGACGGAGCAGACGGTAGAGTAAGCGTTCATTGTAAGCAAATATATGAAGGTACTGGAAACGGAAAGACTGATACTCGGAAAGTGGCACCCCCGCAAAGACGCGAAGGATCTCTTCGAGTACGCGAAAGGGCCGAACGTCGGGCCGAACGCGGGCTGGGCGCCGCATGAGAGCGTAGCGGATTCAAAGATGAGGATCAAAAAGGTCTTTCTCAGATCGGGTATCTGGAAGATAACCATGAAGGGCGAAGGCAAGGCGATCGGCAGCATAGGTTTTGAGAACGACAACCGCCGAATCGACATGAAGAGCAAGGAGCTCGGGTATTCTCTGTCTGAGGAATACTGGGGCCGCGGGATCATGACGGAGGCGGGCGAGGCCGTTCTGAGATATGCGTTCGAAGAGCTGAAGCTCGACGTGGTATCGATCGTGACGACCCCGGATAATAAGAGGTCGCAGCGGGTCATAGAAAAGCTCGGCTTCACCTATGAAGGAACGCTGCGCGAAGGACAGATGACATATAACGGGATCATAAAGGACACGATGTGTTTTTCGATGCTGAGGCGCGAGTGGGAAGCTGCTCATCCAGACGCAGGGAGATGTGAAGATGGGGAAGAAAGATAAAAAAGGAAAAAAGCAAAGCGCGCAGAAGACGAACGCTGCCAGGATGCTGGACAGCGCGGGCGCGGAATACGAACTGATAGAATACGAGGCGCCTGACGGCTTCCTCGACGGAGTGAGCGTCGCGAACCAGACGGGGCTTCCCGTAGAGATGGTATTCAAGACTCTGGTGACAGTCGGTCACAGCGGACAGAACTATGTGTGCTGCGTACCGGTCGCCGAGGAGCTGGACCTCAAGAAAGCGGCAAAGCACTTCGGAGAGAAGAAGGTCGAAATGATCCACGCTAAAGATATCACGGCGACGACAGGATATATCAAGGGCGGCTGCTCGCCGATCGGGATGAAGAAGCCGTTCCCGACAGTCGTGGACAGCTCGGCGGACGGTCTTGACGAGATCGTCGTCAGCGCAGGCAAGGTAGGTCTGCAGGTAAGGCTGAAGACAGAGGACCTTCTGTCTGTAGTCGGCGCTGAGACAGATGATATCTGCAGTGAATAATTGCATCTTTACATGATTTTGGGGAGGGTGTATAATCGCATACAACAAAACTCCAATGGGAAACAGACAAAGAAATGAAAAGAGAAATGATGCAGGCAGCTGAATATTATTATTTTTACTTTACTCATAAAGAGTAAGGTGGATTTCGCTGTCGGCAATATACGCATCATGGTATATCAGAAAAGACCTGCCCCGGTGAATATCCGCCGGGGCATTTTTTATCGGAAAGAGAATCGAAAGGAAGGAAGAGCAAAATGATAATCATTCTCAAAGAAAGACCCGAAAAAACGCAGTTCGACAATCTCGTTACATGGCTGAAGAGCATGAACCTGAAGATACACCTGTCCGAAGGCGAGAAGACGACGATACTCGGACTCGTCGGGGATACGAGCGAGATCGACCCGGATCTGATCAACGCTCTCGATATCGTCGATTCTGTGAGAAGGATATCGGAGCCGTACAAGAACGCGAACAGAAAGTTCCACCCGCTCGACACGGTGGTCGCTGCGGGCGAACACGGGGAATCGAAGATCGGCGGAGGGAATTTCGGCCTGATCGCGGGACCGTGCTCGGTGGAAAGCGAGGAGCAGGTCCTGGAGATAGCGCAGAAGGTAAAGGCTTCAGGCGCTACGTTCCTCAGGGGAGGGGCCTTCAAGCCGAGGACGTCGCCCTATTCGTTCCAGGGGATGAGGGGCACAGGCATTGAGATCCTTCTCAAGGCAAAGCAGATAACGGGCCTTCCGATCGTCACGGAGATCATGGACATGTCGCAGATCGAGCTGTTCGAGGACGTGGACGTCATCCAGGTCGGAGCGAGGAACATGCAGAACTTCGAGATGCTCAAAGAGCTTGGACACATAGATAAGCCGATACTGCTGAAGAGGGGCCTTTCGAGCACGATGGAAGAGCTGCTGATGAGCGCTGAATACATCATGGCGGGAGGAAACGAAAAAGTCATCCTCTGCGAAAGGGGCATCCGTACTTTTGAGACGGCCACGAGAAACACGCTGGATCTCTCGATCGTTCCGCTTCTTAAAGAAAAGACTCACCTTCCGGTGATCGTAGACCCGTCGCATGCGACAGGCATCAGGGAGCTGGTGCTGCCGATGGCTATGGCTGCTACGGCCGCCGGAGCGGACGGACTGATGATCGAAGTGCATAACGATCCGGAGCACGCTCTGTGCGACGGTCCGCAGTCGCTTACTCCCGCCCAGTTCAACACTGTGGCGAGCGCGGTCGCGAAGGTGAGAGAAGCCTGCAAGCCGGAAGGAGGAAAAGCCTGATGCTGATAGGTGTAATAGGACTCGGCCTTATAGGAGGCTCGATGGCCAAGGCCATCAACCAGAATACCGATCACAGCGTATACGGATATGATATCCAGGCACCGATCACGCACAAAGCAGTACTGGTCGGGGCAACGGAAGGGATCCTGACGGAGGAGATGATCCCCGAGTGCGATCTCATAATACTCGGGCTGTACCCGAGGGAGACGGTACGTTTCGTGAAAGAACATGCAGACGTTATCAAGAAGGGCGCCGTCGTCATGGATACGTGCGGCATCAAAGGCTATGTCTGCAGCGAACTCTTTCCGGTAGCCAGGGAGAAGGGATTCACCTTCATCGGCGGTCACCCGATGGCCGGAGTTGAGCACGCGGGATTCGAGTATTCGAAGAGGGCGCTCTTCAACGGGGCGTCAATGATACTCGTCCCGATGACGGGCGAGCCGATAGAGGTCGTGGACAGGATCTCGCACCTCATGAAGGACGCGGGCTTTGCCCAGACGCCGGTGCTCTCGCCGGAAGATCACGACAGGATCATCGCTTACACATCCCAGCTGGCGCACGTTGTGTCGAGCGCTTACGTCAAGAGCCCGACAGCGAGCGAACACGAAGGCTTTTCAGCCGGAAGCTACCGCGACATGACGCGCGTGGCAAAGCTGAACGAGATCATGTGGGCGGAGCTGTTCATGGAGAACCCGGACGCGTTGGCGGCGGAGATCGACGGTCTGGTCGAAAGACTGCAGGATTACAGCCGCGTGCTGAAGGAAAGAGACGAAGAGAAAATGACAGAGCTCCTGCGCGAAGGACGCGAGAGGAAGCTCCTGATAGATAAGGAGACATTCTGATGCTGAACATCACAGTCAATGCGTCGAGGAAATATGACGTCGTAATAGGAGAAGGCCTGATGGAGTCTGCGGGACGCATGGTCAGAGGAGTAAGCTCAGCGAGAAAAGTCTGCGTCATCTGCGATACGACGACAAGGGATCTTTTCAGCGAGACGGTGATAGGTTCTCTCGCCGGAGCGGGCTTCGATACGCATCTTCTGATATTCGCCCCGGGCGAGCAGACGAAATCGATGTCGAACCTTTCGAGGATACTCGAGTACCTCGCCGACCGTCATTTCACGAGGACGGATCTTCTTGTGGCGCTCGGAGGAGGAGTGATAGGAGACCTGACCGGTTTTGCGGCAGCCTGCTATCTTCGCGGGATCAATTTCGTTCAGATGCCGACGACTCTGCTTTCGGCTGTCGACGCAAGCGTCGGAGGGAAGACGGCGGTGAACCTCAAGGCCGGAAAGAATCTGGCCGGAGCCTTTCATCAGCCGGCGATAGTGCTGTTCGATACGAACGCGATGGAGAGCCTTCCTGAGGAGCAGTTCAAGGAAGGTCTTTCGGAGATAATAAAATGCGGAGTGATAGGCGACAAGGATCTGTTCGAATACGTGGCTTACAAAGAAGCCCCGAGGATCAACGATTTCGTCGAGATGACAGCGGAGCGGGCCATCATCGTCAAGCGGGACCTCGTCGAGCAGGATGAATACGATGTCGGCCCGAGGAAGCTCCTGAACTTCGGACATACGATGGGCCATGCCGTCGAGCTCTGCTCGGGATACGAGATACCTCACGGCCACGCGGTGGCGATGGGGATGCTCGCGGCGTGCAAGGCTTCATACAGGAAGGGATGGTCGAACGAGGACTGCGCCATACCGGTATGGCAGACGCTCGAAAGATACGGTATAGATCCAAAGTGCCCGTTCGACGCCGATGAACTGGCGAGCGCGGCGCTCAAGGACAAGAAGCGGAGCGGGACGAAGATATCGCTCGTCGTACCGCTGCAGATAGGCGAAGGCGCTCTGATGGATATCGATGTGGAAGAGCTGCCGGAGTTTTTCCGCCTTGGACTGGAGGGTTAGGAACAGTAAGCAAAGATGGATATCACGATAAAACCATCAGAACTCAGGGGCACAGTCAGGGTGCCCGAGTCCAAATCACAGGCTCACCGCCTGCTCATAGCCTCTGCGATGGCGGGGGGCAGTTTTGTTGAGATAAACAATAGATCGGATGATATAGAGGCGACGATCAGGTGCCTTGACGCGCTGAAAAGCGGCGCGGCAGAAGGCACGGATCTTCCTGTGCTCGACTGCGGGGAAAGCGGCTCGACGCTGCGCTTCATGCTGCCGCTGGCCGTGACATACGGATGCGGCGCCGAGTTTTTCGGCAGGGGCAGGCTTCCGGAAAGACCGCTCTCGCCGCTGGACGAACAGATGGCAGAGCACGGAGTCATCATCGAGAGGGCGCAGGGCGAAGCCGGAAAGATATTGACTGTGCGCGGCCGCATGAAAGGAGGAGAGTTCACCCTCCCGGGAAATGTCAGTTCACAGTTTCTGACAGGTCTTTTGATGGCGCTCCCTCTGGCAGAGGAAAGCAGCCGTATAAGGCTCACCGGCCCGATGGAATCGAAGGGCTATGTCACCATGACCCTTGATGCCCTGAAATACTTCGGGATCAGCGTGCTGCGCGAAGACGACACATACTATATAAAAGGAAATCAAAAGTATACTTCACCCGCCCCGAGGATAAATGTCGAGGGCGACTGGTCGAACGGAGCTTTCTGGCTGGTCGCGAGCAGGGTGCAGGTCGAGCATTGGAAGTTCAGCGATGCAGGCAGTCATGCCCCTGACATGAAGGTCACCGGTCTAAACAAGGATTCGGTCCAGGCTGACAGGAAGATAATGAGGCTGATCAGGTCGTCAAGGGGGCCGATGATCGTTGACGCGAGCCAGGTGCCTGACCTCGTTCCGATCGCATGCGTACTCGGCGCGCTCCGTGAAAGGAC
This sequence comes from uncultured Bacillota bacterium, assembly GCA_946410475.1. Lineage (GTDB taxonomy): Bacteria > Bacillota > Clostridia > Peptostreptococcales > Anaerovoracaceae > UBA3738. The sequence continues at coordinate 7,546 of CAMKAM010000023.1, read as the reverse complement.
GACTGTCGTTGAGAACGGGGCGAGGCTGAGGATAAAGGAGAGCGACCGGCTCAGGACGACTTATGAGATGCTCAGGTCACTCGGAGCGGATATACATGAGATAGAGGACGGGCTTTTGATACACGGGACCGGCAGCCTCAGAGGCGGGACGGTAGACGGCGCAGGCGACCACAGGATTGTGATGGCCGCCGCCATAGCTGCGATAGGCTGCAAAGAGCCCGTCACGATACTGGGCGCGGAAGCCGTCGCAAAATCATACCCGGGATTCTTCGACGACTACCGGGCGCTCGGCGGAGAGTTCACAATATCGCATGCGAAGACTGAATGATGGTATAGGGAAACGAAGATGGAATCAACATTCGGAAAGAATATAAGAGTCACTGTATTCGGCGGTTCGCACGAACCCGAAATAGGAGTGAAGATAGAAGATCTGCCTGAAGAGGCGATGGATATCGATGAGGAGAGGCTGCAGAGCTTCCTCGATCTTCGCGCGCCGGGAAACGGACCGTTCGCGACGAAGAGGAAGGAAGCGGACAGATTCGAGATCACTGACAGGAGCCAGAGCGAAGACGGATCGTGGCAGCTGCGGGCAGTCATAAAGAACACGGATCAAAGATCGCGCGATTACAAAAAACTGGCGGACGTGCCAAGGCCGGGCCACGCGGATCTTACGGCAAGGTACAGATACGGAGACGGCCTGAACATGGCCGGCGGAGGACCCTTCTCCGGCAGGATGACGGCGCCTCTTTGCATAGCAGGAGGGATCGCTCTTCAGTATCTGGAAAAACAGGGGATAAAGATCGGCGCCCATATCCTGAGCGTAGGAGATGCGCAGGACAGAGCATTCGATCCGCTCGCCCCGGAAATAGACATGGTGAAGGGCATGGAGCCCGGAAAGATCGCCTCCCTGAGCGAAGAAGCCGCGGAAAAAATGGCGGCCGTCATTCTGAAAGCAAAGGAGGAAGGCGATTCAGTAGGGGCTGTGATAGAGATCGCCGCCGCGGGAGTCCCCGGGGGGATCGGCGGCGCGATGTACGACGGGATAGAGAGCATCCTTTCTCCGATATATTTCGGCATACCCGCAGTCAAGGCGGTAGCCTTCGGCGCGGGCGAGAGGGCCGCCGGGATGATGGGATCGGAGAACAACGATGCTTACTGTATAGAAGGCGGAGAGGTCAGGACGAAGACCAACAACGCAGGCGGGATCCTCGGCGGGATCACGACAGGCATGCCGCTGACCGTGAGGCTGTCATTTAAGCCGACTCCTTCCATCGCAAAGGTGCAGGAGTCGGTAAACTTGAAAGAGATGAAGGAAGAACAGCTGCGGATAGAGGGCAGGCACGATCCGTGCGTCGCTGTAAGAGCGGTGCCGGTCTGCATAGCTGCAACGGCGATAGGTCTCATGGACGCGATGGCTGAATGAGAGATCCTGCCGCGCAGCCTGCCGAGGGCGGCATAACGGAGATGGATGAAATGGAAAAGATAAAGGATATCAGGGATATAAGACAGGCGATAGATGAAACAGATGAGGAACTGACGAAGCTCCTCGTGCAGCGGCTGGGCCTTTCCGGCATGGTCGCGGAGTACAAGAAGGATCGCGGGGCGGCAGTGCAGGACGGGCTTCGTGAAAGGGAGGTCTTAAGGCAGGTCGCCGAGCGTTCGGGTGAAGAGTACTCCAAATATACGCGGATAATATATGACACGATACTCGACACGAGCAAGGCTTACCAGTACAGCCTGATGCCCGCCGCAGGAGACTTCACCGGTCCGATCGAGGAAGCGATAAAGGGCACACCGGAGCTTTTTCCGGAGTCGGCAGTGGTGGCCTGCCAGGGCATACCCGGAGCGCACTCGGAAGCAGCAGCGATGAAGATGATCCCGGGAGCGCAGCTGATGTATTTCAGTTCGTTCGAGAGCGTGTTCTCCGCTGTCGAGAGCGGGATGTGCCGCTACGGCGTACTTCCGATCGAGAACAGCAATTTCGGATCGATCGGAGAGGTCTACGACATGATGAGGGAGCACAAGTTCTCCATCGTCAGGAGCACGAAACACCTTGTGAACCAGAAGCTCCTCGCGAAACCGGGCGTGAAGCTTGAAGAAGTGAAGGAGATATTCTCACACGAGCAGGCGATTGGACAGTGCAGCAGGTTCCTCGCAGGGCTCGAAGGCGTAAAAGTGACGGCGTCGAGTAATACGGCTGCCGCGGCGAAAGCCGTATCGGAAAGCGACAGGCGCGACATAGCGGCTATATCGTCGGAGGAGTGCGCCTCGCTCTACGGTCTTGAGGTGATCGCAGGAGATATACAGGTAAACAACAACAATTACACGAGATTCATCTGCATCTCCAAGGATATGCAGATATATCCGGGAGATACGAAGATATCGCTGATGCTGAGGGTCCCGCACAGACCGATGAGTCTCTATCATACGATAGGGAAGATCTCGACGCTCGGCATCAATATATGCAAACTCGAGTCGCGCCCGTTCCCGGGAAGCGATTTCGAATTCACGTTCTATTTCGATCTCGACGCTTCGATCAGGGATCCGAAGGTGGCCCGCGCTCTGGCGGAGCTGGCAGCGGAACTCGACTTTTTCGTTTTCCTCGGGGCTTATCAGGAAGTGTGACGGATATGGAAGCAGATAAGAGCAGATACGGACTGATAGGTGAAAAACTGGGGCACAGCTATTCAAAGATCATACATGAAATGCTCGGATACGGTTATGATCTTTGGGAGATCCGGCCGGACGAGCTTTCCGGTTTCATGAAGAAGGCTGACTTTGACGGTATCAACGTGACGATACCGTACAAAAGAGCCGTCATGGAATATCTCAATGAAGTAAGCGAAGAGGCTCTCAGGATCGGAGCCGTGAATACAGTATATAAAAAGGACGGAAGACTGATCGGAACGAACACCGATTACACCGGACTCAGATATGCTGCTGCCCGCGCCGGGATAGACCTCAAAGGAAGGAAGGTCCTCGTGCTCGGCGGGACGGGAGGCGCCGGCGGAATGGCCTGCACGCTTGCTGAAGACGAGGGCGCGGGGCAGGTCTTTGTCGCGTCCAGGCGGGCGCCCGAAGAGAAGGGGGCTGCCGCGGGAAGAGTGACGGTGACATATGATGACATCCCGTCGAATATCGAAGTCATCATCAACGCGTCGCCCGTCGGGATGTATCCGCTTACTGAAGGTTCGCTCGTTGAAACGGCGGACTTCCCGGCTCTCGAAGGGGTCATAGACCTCATCTACAACCCGCTCAGAACAAAGCTCGTGAGACGGGCGGAAGCGCTCGGGATCAGGGCGAGCGGAGGGCTTGCGATGCTGGTGCGCCAGGCGACTGACGCAGCGGGATACTTCAGGGGCGAAGACTTTTCATCCCGCACCGAAGATATCCTGCGCCGGATCGAGCTGGAGACGGAGAACATCGTCCTCATCGGCATGCCGGGATGCGGCAAGTCATCGATCGGCAGGCGGGTCGCGAGAAGACTCGGCAGGCGCTTCGTCGACACGGACATGGCCGTAAAAGAGAAGACGGGAAGACATCCGTCTGACATCATCAGGGAAGACGGAGAAGCGGCGTTCAGGGATATAGAGCAGGAGGTCATAGAGGAAACGGCAAGAGAGCATTCGCTCGTCATAGCGACGGGAGGCGGAGCGGTGAAGAGGGAAGCCAACACGGATGCGCTGAGGATGAACGGAAGGCTGTTCTTCATCAAGAGGGATCCGTCGAAGCTTTCAACGAAGGGAAGGCCGCTGTCACAGGGTTCTGACCTCAGAAAGATGTATGCTGAGCGGCGTCCGATGTATGAAGCTGCGGCTGATGTGATCATCCATAATGAAGGACGGTCGTTCGAGCCGGCGGCAAGGAGGATAGCTAAACGGTACAGAGATACGGAATAAAAAACGGCATCTCCCGGCAGGATGACCCGGGAGATGTCGCTTTCTTTCTTATCCAACGTCATATCTAGAAGATGATATTCGTGATCCGGTTGAAGCGTGTTAAAGGAGGTACATATGAGCGATACAAGTAAAATGTATTGACCGAATCACTTTGACGGAATTATATACAAGAAAATACAAGATTGCAATAATCAACTGAAAACACTGCGGTTTTGCGCCATGAAAAATTTTAAAGCCGCGCATGAAAAAAACAAAAGACCAAGAGGCGAAAGCCGCCGCGCTTGAAGAGGCGCTGGCTCAGATCGTACTGAAGGAAGGCTGCGGTGATGTGACGGAGGACGATCTGAAGGAGTTCGCAAAATCACGCCTCGCCCGGCATAAGGTCCCCAAATATATAGAATTCACTGACGGCTTCCCGATGAACGCCGCCGGCAAGGTCCTGAAGTACAAGATGCGTGAAGATGCGATACAGAGGCTGGGTCTGAACGTAAAATGACAGGGTGGCATATCTCCACGCGTTTCGTTGACTATATTGCTCAGATATGGTAACATATCCGTGCTGTTATATTGGTTTAACACGCTAAAGCAATGCATTAAAAAGGAAGCGGAAGGAGTACACCAAATGAAGAAGAGAATTGCAATTATCCTGGCTGCGATGATGCTGCTCGCGACGATGTTCGCGGTCACAGGATGCGGCGGATCCGAAGAAGCTGCAAGCGAAGGATCGGCAGGCGGCGAAGGCGGCTGGGCATACATCGAAGACAACGGCAAACTGATAGTAGGTCTTGACGACACATTCGCGCCGATGGGCTTCAGAGATGAGAACGACAAACTCGTCGGATTCGACATCGATCTGGCCAATGCGGTCGGCGAGAAACTCGGAGTAGAAGTCGAATTCAAACCGATCGACTGGGATGCGAAGGAGATGGAGCTGAAGGCTAAGAACATCGACTGCATCTGGAACGGTATGTCGGCGACGCCTGAAAGAGCGGAAAACCTTTCGCTTTCGAAGGAATACTTCAACAACAAGATCGTTGTCATGACAGAGAACGAAGACGTAGTAGTCAAGGAAGCAAAAGACCTTGCTAACTACAACGTAGGAACACAGGCAGAGTCTTCGGCTCTCGAGATGATGCAGGCCAGCGAGGACTGGGATGCATTCTCGGACAAAGTCAAAGACTACAAGTCCTATGACGACGCTATCCTGGACATGGAAGCAGGCAGGATCGACTGCATCGTTATCGACCAGGTACTCGGAAACTACAAGAATACGAAGATGGACAACAAACTGATCCAGTGCGACTATGACTTCGGTGACGACTTCTATGTAATAGGATTCAGAAAAGAAGATTCCGACGTTGCTGAGAAAGTCAACGGAGCTCTTCAGGAGTGCATCGACGATGGCAGTGCTGCGAAGATCAGTGAGAAATGGTTCGGCAAAGATCTCGTCATCCTTCAGGATTATGAGGCAAAATAAGGACGCATAGAGCCAAAAACCAAATATCAAAAACAAAACCAGGACCCGGGTCTGTAAAGGCCCGGTCCTGTTCGCTGAAAAGGACCGAAAAGAGGACTGAAAAATGCTGGATGTAATTCAACAATCCATACCTGTACTGCTGAAGGGAACAGTGGTCGCCATCGAGCTGATGGCCGTCACTCTCGTATTCAGCCTGCCGCTGGGCATGCCTTTTGCCCTCGGCGAGAACAGCCGGATAAAACCGATCAAGTGGTTTTGCAATCTGTACGTATTCGTGTTCAGAGGAACACCACTGCTGCTGCAGATGTATTTCGTATATTTTGCATTCCCGATACTATGGAATATACAGATACCCGCCTTCCCGGCAGCTGCGCTGGCGTTCGTTCTGAACTACGCGGCTTACTTCGCGGAGATCTACAGAGGCGGCATCAACAGTATCGACAGAGGGCAGTACGAAGCCGCTTCGTCGCTCGGGCTGTCTAAAGCGCAGACCATGTTCGGCGTCATCCTTCCGCAGATGATGAGAGTAGTCCTTCCGCCGGTCGGAAATGAGATGATAGTCCTCGTCAAGGATACGGCCCTCGTATCCGTACTGAGCGTAGCGGACATAATGAAGAAGACGCGTGAGATCCAGAACCGTGAGGTCAGCCTGGCTCCGTACCTGGTTGCGGCTGTCATTTACCTGATCATAACGTTCGTTCTGACGCTTTGGATAAATCATATGGAAAAGAACTATTCCAAATATGATGAGCAGGAGAGTTGATATGGCAGAAATACTGAAGATGGAAAAGATCGTAAAGGAATTTTCGAACATCAGCGCGCTTAACGGTGTCGATTTTTCCGTAAGCGAAGGCGAGACGGTCGCGATAATAGGACCGTCAGGATCCGGAAAATCTACGCTTCTTCGCAGCATCAACTGCCTGACGAGGATAACTTCCGGAAAGATCACACTGAACGGAGAGACGTTCGTAGATACCGGAGCTGACGGCAAGGCGAAGTACCTGCCCGAAAAGCAGCTCTCAAAGATATGCAGTGAGACGGGAATGGTGTTCCAGCACTTCAACCTGTTCCCGCACATGACGACGCTCGGAAACATCACATATGCCCCGATCAAAGTCAAGGGCATCCCTAAGGATGAGGCTGAAAAGCGAGGAAAGGAGCTCCTGAAGCTGGTCGGACTCGAAGCCAAGGCCGACAATTATCCGGGACATCTTTCCGGCGGACAGAAGCAGAGAGCTGCCATCGCAAGAGGTCTCGCGATGGATCCGATGATAATGCTCTTCGACGAGCCGACATCGGCCCTCGACCCGGAGATAACCGGAGAAGTCCTGAACGTAATGCAGCAGCTTGCTGCCGAAAAGAGGACGATGATCATCGTAACTCACGAGATGGGCTTTGCGAAGGAGGTCGCCGACCGCGTCGTATTCATGGACGCGGGAAGGATCGTCGAGCAGGGAGCGCCGAAGGAGATCTTCGAAAACCCGAAGAGCGAGAGACTGCAGAGCTTCCTCCAGTCGATGCTGAGGGCATGATGCGGTCATACAAACGGCATGGTTAAAGCGACTTCAGAAAGGAAGGGACAAAATGAAAGAACAGATAATCGAAAAGGTAAAAGAAGTAATCGCAGCACCGAGCTGCTGCGCAGGACTCAGGGCTGCAGGAGAAAAGTATCTTGAAGCTGCAGGAACAGACGCTGAGGCCGAAGCGGCAAAGGCTCTGGTAGCTGAACTGGAAAACGACGTACAGGACATCAACGATTCGCTGGCGTTCTTCAAGTCAGACATGGGAAAGCAGTTCTTCGGCGATCAGGTAGAAGGGATGATCAAGGCGTACGAAGAAGCAGCCGCCGCAGGCGAGGACACATGCCTGTGCCCGGCATGCCAGGCAGGAAAAGCCCTCCTTGGAATGAAGGACGAGATCCTGGCGTAGCTGAGCAGAGGCCTGGGTGTTCTCGGGCTGAGATCTTAGGCTGAGATAATTGAAAACGTTAAAAGAAGACCGCGCTCCGGACAGGATGCGCGGTCTTTTGCTATCTTATCTTTTTCTGATTGCTATATGCGCATGCTTCGAGCATGATCTTATCGCTATCGGAGTTTTCGGGAGATCTTTGCAGCGGCTTCCTGCAGGAGGGCGACATGGGAATCTTTGTTTGCTTTCATCCTGGTCGTAG
>CAMKAM010000022.1 GCA_946410475.1 uncultured Bacillota bacterium | reverse complement strand
CTGATCGTTGCCTCAAATCTTGACATTTCCTGATCCTTTTAATCGTTACTTTTGTATGCCTGATCATTATGTTCGGTCACGGTGTAATGATAACATACAGTCCGCATCCGATGCGATGTTTTTGTCTGCTTTTCCGCAAGCCGTGCTGTTTGTAATAAGCACTTTATCATGGTAAAATAAAGGCGTAAAAGTGGCGAAAAAACCGAAACATAAAGAAATCAAAAGCAGGAGACAAAAGGAGTAAAAAGATGGCGGATATAAAAGAAATGAACAAGGCAGCTGAAGGTATAGCGGATGCAGCGGAGGAAATGGTGCAGGACGCTGATTTCGAGGTAGTATCGGATGAAGAGGCGAAGGCTGCTTACGCAGAAGAGCCGGCAGGCGAGACCCCGACGCTTACTCTCGACGATGTCGACGACGTCAAGATACCGCTGATGACTATGGACACAGCGGCTCAGGTGACGAGAGATGAGATGTTCGCGAAGGAGAGATTCACCGAAGCGGAGCAGAAGCAGATAGCCAATTTCTCGAAGCAGATCGACCTTACTAACATGGATCAGATCATGAAGTACGGAGCGGGAGCCCAGAAGAAGACGGCGATGTTCTCGGAGCAGGCGCTGCAGGGTGTGCGCACTAAGGACTTCGGAGAGATGGGAAAGATGCTGGCGGAGCTTACCACTGAGATCAGAGGCTTCGGCAAAGAGGACAAGAAGGGGCTGCGCGGACTCTTCCAGAAAGGCCAGAACAAGATCGACGCCCTGAAGGTACAGTACGCGACCAGCGAGCAGAACATCAACAAGGTATCGAAGGCGCTCGAAAGCCACCAGTTCACGCTGCTCAAGGACATTTCCCTGATGGACAAACTGTACGATCAGAACAAGCTGTACTTCAAAGAACTGTCGATGTACATCGCAGCCGGCCGTCAGAAACTCGATGAGGTCAGGAACGGACAGCTGGTAGAGCTGCAGCTGAAGGCGCAGCAGTCGGGTCTGGAAGAAGACGCTCAGGAGGCGAGAGACCTCGCGTCGATGTGCGACCGCTTCGAGAAGAAACTCCACGATCTCGATCTGACTAGGGCGATCACGCTCCAGTCGGCGCCGCAGATCAGGCTCGTACAGGAAGACGATGCGATCATGGCGGAGAAGATCCAGTCGACGCTGAACAATGCGATCCCGCTCTGGAAGAACCAGATGGTACTCGCGCTCGGAGTGGCTCACGCTGAGGAAGCAGCCAAGGCGCAGCAGCTCGTAACGGATACGATCAACGAAGTCATGAAAAAGAACGCCGACACGCTCAAGCAGGCGACGATCTCGGTCGCCGAGCAGAACGAGAGGGCGATAGTAGACATAGAGACGCTCGAGCATACGAACGAGCAGCTGATATCGACGATCGACGAGGTCATCGAGATCCAGGAAGCAGGTCGTGAACGCAGAAAGAATGCTGAGAAAGAACTGACGAGGATCGAGGAAGAACTGAAGACGAAGCTTCTCGCGGCGAGCGGCAAGCAGATAGAGCAACAGCAGCAGTAAGCGAATATGCGCGGCGGATCCGCTTTGCGCGGGTCCGCCGGCAATGACATAGGGGTAGAAGAGAAAAGGACAGCGACATGATTTGTAAAGAGTGCGGGGCGAAGATCCCGGACGGCGCGAAATTCTGCGGAGAATGCGGATGGGTTGTCGACGAAAAAGAAGAAAAAAAGGCCGAGCAGAAGGCTAAAGAGCGCGAGAAAGCGAAGATGAAGGCAGAGTCTCCTGTAGAGGTCCTGAGGCTGAAGAGAAAGGTCAGGAAATACAGGATCCTGACATGGGTCTTCGGGATACTTTTCGTGCTGATGGTCATGGCCTTCGCGGGAGCGAATATAGAAGATGATACAGGCGGCTCCGGCAAGGTGCCGGACGGCGGGTTCGCTCTCACCGGAACATATGTAGTAGGTGAAGACGCCGAACTTGAAGAGGGAGTCTACGATATATATTCAGTCGACGAATACAGCGCCGATGTGAAGATATATGAGAGCATGGACGACCTGAAAGCCGAGAAGTCGACCAACGAGTCGAAATACATAGAATGGTTCTATTCCAAGGAAACGAAGGGATACAAACTCCGGAGCGGATATGTCGTCGTCATCGACGAGCCCGGAGCGATGTTCGTGAAGCGGTAGCGCTGCGCGGTGACGCAAACAGCAGCGCCGAGCGGAAGGATCAGGCGGCAGCTCAAAACGGCAGCGCCGAGCGGAAGGATCAGGCGGCAGCTCAAAACTGCAGCGCCGCGAAAAGGGGAAGATAAGGGATAGTATTACAAAACAGAAAGGACAGCAAATGAATTTCGGAGGGAAACAGATAGGCTGCGGAACGATCATATTAGGGCTGATCGTTCTCGATATCCTGGCCAGCATATTGTCAGAGGAACCTCTCGGAGGTCTCATCATAATCGCGTTGGTCTGCGCCTTCATTTTCAGGAAGCAGATCAGCGAGAAACTGAACAATAACAGCGTGTCATCGAAGTACGAAGAATACAAAGTGGCTGTAGGCGATTATCTGGACACACCGGTATCGTACATCGCCAACGTCTGCGAAGTATCTGAAGAAAAAGCGACAGCTGACCTTTACGAGATGATCGGGAAGGGCCACTTCGTGAATGCTTACTTTGATAACGGCTACTTCATCGTGCCGGGAAACAAGAAAATAAGGGATAAGGAAAACGGCCCGTTCGCTGACGGTGCGCCGCATCAGGCAGGTCAGTCTGGTCAGTCTGCGGGCGCAGCAGGCGGTCAGACAGGCGCAGCGGCAGGCGCGGCGGGAGCATCGGGCGCATCGGGTGCCGGCCAGACGCACAGCAGCGCATGGGACGATGTTGCTTCTTCGGCCGATCAGGGCGATGGCGGCGATGGATCCGGACAGAGCACATGGGAAAATATGAGCGGCGGCTGGACGAGCAGCGGACAGTCAGACGGACAGACCGGTGGACAGGATGCTTACTCGGAAGCCTCGGGCGCTGACTACGATGCCGAGGAAGCTGGAGCGACCTCGCATATGAACGGTATACCGTGTCCGTACTGCGGCGAGCCGATCCCGAGGACGCTGAAGTTCTGCTACTTCTGCGGCAAGTCGCTTGAGGTGATCCAGGAGATCGAGCAGCTCCGTCATGAGAGCCTGCAGACAGTCAAGGAAGCGATGTCGGTAGAGCTCGAAGAGGACGTGAAGCAGAACATTGTGAGCATCGGCGAGATATCCGACAAGATCCTCAAGAGATTCGAGGAGGAGCCGGATCTCATCGAAGATCAGCACAGGTTCAAGGATTACTATCTTCCGAAGACGATCAATGCGATCAAGAATTACAAAGAACTGTGCACGATGCCGGAGCTCGACAGAGATGAGAAGGCTGTCAAAAAGCAGATCGAGGATTCGCTGGATGTCGTTGAGTCGGCGTTCGCGCGTATCCTGAAGAAGGTCTCGGTCGATGGGATATTCGATCTGTCGGCCGATGTCAGCACTCTGAACAAGGCGCTGGAGCAGGAAGGGCTGACAGATCCGGACTTCGAGGTCGAGATCGAAGAGTGATCTTGTGGCAAGGGTCCGAATGGGCACGCAGGGAACAACGTGGACCTGCAGGTTGCAGAATGTGTACGAAAAACCTGTGAAAAGAGGTCAAAAGTACAGATTTGCGGAAGGTGTATACGAAAAGAAGCGAATTTGCTTACAGAAAGTACACTTTTAGGAAGGCAAACTGCGCGTCGTGCCGGAGCAGCATGACAAAGTGAAAAATGGAAATGTGAGAAACGTTGGAATTTCAACGTTTCTCTTTTTTGGCGGCAAAGGCTTTGTGTACCGGTCGGATATCAGGAAGCAGACAGATACAGCGGCAGGGGTCTGCGGTGGCAGAAAGTGTACTTTTCGGCAGAAAAAGTGAAGGTTTTCGTAGACACTGTCTGCCATCATGACCGTACTATGACTGCATCATGACAATGAAGGATGATAGGGGCGGCGTAAGCAGCACTGTTTTCGTATAGAACTGCAGATCTGCCGCGGCGTGGTCTGCGGGAGGGGGCACGGAAGGTCGGTAGAGCGGATACGCGGGAGAGGGGCGCGGAAGAGCAGAAGAACGGATACGCGGGAGGGCGATGAAAAATGGGCACAAAGGTGTTTCAAATGGTTGCTTTTTCAAAGAGTTAGTAGTATTGTAATAATCGGAAATAACAAACGGGGAGCTTGCATGAGCAGGCTGAGATCGGACCGATCAGTCCGGACCCATAAAACCTGATTTGGATAATGCCAACGTAGGGACATATTCATTCACCGATATAATAAAGATCAAAGCCAAAATCAATATAGTTTATCGATACGGCAGGGTGAAAGGCAATGCGATATCAAGCAGATATGTCCCGGGACATATCTGTTTTTCTTTGATGCCTGACCGTGGATCGCACATGGATGACCGTGGATCGCAACCGTGGATCGCACATGGATGACCGTGGATCGCAGCCGTGGATCGCACATGAATGACTGCGGGGCGGGCGGATGACAAGGAGGAAGCAACAATGCTTGGAAAATGCATAACTAATGTAAGAAACAACGTGCCTCTCGTGCACAATATCACGAACTATGTAACGGTCAATGACGTTGCGAACGTTCTGCTCGCATGCGGCGGCAGCCCGATCATGAGCGACGAGCCGGACGACGTCGAAGATATCACGACTATCTGCGGCGGACTGAACATCAACATCGGAACGCTGAACAAGAGCAGCATCGAGGGAATGTTCCTCGCAGGAAAGAAAGCTAACGAACTGGGACACGTAGTACTTCTTGATCCGGTGGGCGCAGGCGCTTCCGCACTCAGAACGAACACGGCTGTCAAGCTGATGGACGAGATCAAGTTCGATGTCATCAGAGGAAACATATCCGAGATCAAGACTCTTGCTCTCGGAAGCGGAACGACAAAGGGCGTCGATGCTGACGTCGCCGATGCGGTCACAGAAGAGTCGCTGGACAGCGCAGTAGCTTTCGTAAAGGAACTCGCGGCTAAGACAGGTTCGATCATCGCGATCACAGGCGCGATCGACCTCGTTGCTGACAGTGAGAGATGCTTCGTCATCAGGAACGGCCGTCCGGAAATGGGCAAGATCACGGGAACGGGCTGCCAGCTTTCAGGCATGATGACAGGATTCCTCGTAGCTAATCCGGACAACAAGCTCGAAGCGGCTGCAGCTGCAGTCTGCACGATGGGTCTCGCAGGCGAGATCGGCTGGAGCAGGATGCAGGAAGGCGACGGGAACTCGACTTACAGGAACCGCATCATCGACGCGATCTTCAACATGGATGAAGAGACGCTGGACAATGGAGCAAAATTCGAGATCAAGTAGTTCGCGGAAAAAATTCTGAGAACAAATCAAAGTATAGGGTGAAAAAATGAAAAAACTGACACGTGAAGAATTGACAAAATCGCTGTTGCTGTACGCTGTGACCGACCGCCACTGGCTGGACGGACGCACGCTGTACGAAGTGGTCAAGGAGAGCCTCGACGGCGGCGCGACATTCATGCAGCTCAGAGAAAAGACTCTTGATGAAGAGACGTTCTACCGGGAAGCCGTCGAACTGCAGGCGCTGTGCAAAGAGTACGGCGTGCCGTTCGTCGTGAACGACGATGTAGACATAGCTGTCCGCATGGATGCTGACGGTGTGCACGTCGGCCAGAGCGATATGGAAGCAGGCAACGTCAGAGCCCTGATCGGCCCGGACAAGATCCTCGGAGTATCGGCGTCAACGGTCGAGCAGGCGAAGCTCGCCGAAGAGCGCGGCGCGGATTACCTCGGCGTCGGCGCGGTATTCCCGACAGGCTCGAAGGACGATGCTGAAGAGGTGTCGTTCGAGACTCTGAAGGAGATATGCGAAGCAGTATCGATCCCGGTCGTCGCGATAGGCGGCATCACTGAGGGCAACACGCCCGAACTCGCGGGAAGCGGAATCTGCGGCATCGCGGTCATCAGCGCGATCTATGCTCAGAAAGACATACCCGAGGCGACGAAGCGCCTCAAGGAAGTGACCGAAGAGATGGTCGCGAAGTAGATCGCGAAGTAGGTCGCGAAGCAGATTGCGAAGTAAGCAAGTAAGCAGCGAAGTAAGCAAGTAAGCAGCAAAGTAAGCAGGTAAGCAAATGGAAAAAGGCAAAGACCTGATAGCAGATATAAAAACAGGAAAGATCAAAGGAGCGATCTTCGACCTTGACGGCGTCCTGCTCGATTCTATGAGCATCTGGACGGATCTCGGAGCGAGATATCTCGCGGGGCATGGGATCGAGGCAGAGGAAGGACTTGCAGAGATCCTGTTCTCGATGAGTATGGAGCAGGGAGCGGAATATCTCGTGGAGAACTATCCGCTTACTGAGACGGCCGAAGAGGCCGGGGCCGGGATGCGCGATATGCTCCGGGACTTCTACTACGACGAAGTCGGAGCCAAGACCGGGGCGGAGCAGCTGCTCGCCGGATTTGAGAAGCTGGGAGTGAAGATCACCGCTGCGACGTCCAGTCCGAGAGGCCACGTCGAGGCGGCGCTCGAAAGGAACGGGCTTCTTAAATACATCCCGAAGATATTCACGAGCGCCGAGGTCGGATCCAGCAAGCATACGCCGGAGATCTACGACGCCGCGGCTTCGTTCATGGGGACGGAGCGGGGCGAGACGCTCGTTTTCGAGGACTCGCTTTACGCGCTGAAGACGGCGGCTGACGCGGGATTCAGAGCGGTAGGAGTATTCGATGCCGATGGGGAATCTAACCAGAAGGGCGTCGAAGAAACAGGAGAGATATATCTGAAAGAACTTACCGATCTTGCCATCTGAGGCATTGATCAAAAGTAAATATGTTTGAACGGCGGGCATAACGCGCCCGCCTTCAGGGAGCGCAGCATGGATCCTGAAACGGTCCGGCAGGGATCGGGAAAGGTCAGGCTGCGCCCGAGCGGCAGACCGGGGGCACCACTCTCTGTCGCTATACAAAAGTGGATGCTTTAAACAGATCGAAAGGAGACAACATGAAAAAAGCATTGACGATCGCAGGATCGGATTCCTGCGGAGGCGCCGGCATTCAGGCAGACATCAAAACGATGACTATGAATGGGGTATATGCGATGAGCGCTATAACGGCGCTTACTGCGCAGAATACGACCGGCGTCACAGGTATCATGGAGGCTTCGCCTCAATTCCTCAAACAGCAGATCGATGCGGTATTCGAGGATATCTTCCCGGACGCCGTAAAGATCGGTATGGTATCATCGATCGGCCTCATCGAAGTCATCGGTGAAAGACTCAGGCACTACGGAGCGAAGAATATCGTAGTGGATCCTGTAATGGTAGCGACGAGCGGTTCGCGTCTCATCGACGAAGAAGCGGTGGAGACGCTCGAAAAAGAACTGCTTCCTCTTGCCATAGTGATCACACCGAACATTCCCGAAGCGGAGATCCTTACCGGTTATTCTATTACCACTGAAGAGGAGATGGAAAAGGCGGCAAAGGATATCTTTGCGCGCTTTGGATGCGGCGTTCTGATCAAGGGCGGCCACAGCATAAGCGACGCAAACGACGTGCTCTTCGTGGGCGGACAGGACGGATCCGGTGAAGGAACTATCAGATGGTTCCATGGAAGAAGGATCGACAATCCCAATACTCACGGGACGGGCTGCACGCTTTCGAGCGCGATAGCATCGAATCTCGCAAAGGGATACGACCTGGAAACATCGGTAGAGAGAGCTAAGGCATACATTTCGGGGGCGCTCGAAGCTATGATGGATCTCGGCAAAGGCTCCGGTCCGTTGCAGCACAACTTCGATCTCGCCGGCGAATTCGCCAAAGAAAGCGAGGTATAGGCTGTGGAGGAGAAAAGAACATCGATATTCGAGAACGCTCTGATATGGTTCGGAGCGGCGGTCGGTCTTGCTGAGATACTGTCGGGCACGTTCCTTACGCCCCTCGGTTTCCAGAAAGGCCTGTTATCTATAATCATCGGACATGTGATAGGATGCTTCCTGCTCTTCCTCGCCGGATACATCGGCGGAAAAAAGAGGATGAGCGCCATGCAGACCGTAACGATCAGTTTCGGCGGCAAGGGGGCGTTCCTGTTTGCATTCTTAAATGTGCTGCAGCTCGTGGGATGGACCGCGATCATGATATATGACGGGGCGCTGGCGGCAAACGGCGTCTTCGGAGTCGGTCACTGGCTGTGGGCTGTCGTTATCGGCGGACTGATCCTCGTCTGGATCATAATCGGCATCAGGAGCCTTGGAAAAGTGAACGTTGTAGCAATGAGCGCACTTTTCATCCTGACGATAATTCTCTCATTCATCATATTCAGGGATGGGGATCTTTCCGCGCCGGCAGCAGGCGGCATGTCATTCGGAGCGGCTATAGAGCTGAACGTAGCGATGCCGCTTTCATGGGTGCCGCTGATCAGTGATTACACGCGTGAAGCCGAGAGACCGACAGCGGCTGCGGCCTGGTCGTCGGTGGCTTACGGCTGCGTAAGCGCATGGATGTATGTCATCGGACTCGGAGCAGCCCTGCTCGCCGGAACGAGCGATATAGCAGAGATCATGCTCAGGGCCGGACTCGGCATCGCAGGACTCGTGATAGTAATCCTCGCAACTGTAACGACGACGTTCCTGGATGCTTACTCGGCGGGTGTTTCGAGTGAGATCTTCTCGGAAAAAGTCAACGGTAAGAAAGTCGCTATGGCAGCTACTGTGCTTGGAACTATAGCTGCGATACTGTTCCCGATGGATGATATCACGGGATTCCTCTATCTGATCGGTTCGGTATTCGCGCCGATGATCGCGATCATGATAGCTGACTTCTTCATCCTGAAGGAAGACCATTCAGACAGAGCGGTCAATGTGGAGAGCCTCGCCGTATGGTTCATCGGATTCCTGATGTACAGGAAGCTGATGACGATAGACCTTCCGATAGGAAGCACGGTGATGGATATACTTCTGACGGTCGTGCTCTGCATCGTGGTCGCTCTCGTAAGGCGCGCCGTCAGGAGCAAAAGCTCTGCGCAGGCATGAGAACGGGCGCGCGCCCGCAAAGGAGATCATAGAAGATCATAGGAGAAACGAAGATGGAAAAGATGAAAGTCACTGACAGACTGCTTGCGGCGGTCTCGGACATCTGGGACGGATACTATGAGCATCCGTTCGTACAGGGACTCAGGGACGGGACCCTCGACAGGGAAAAATTCAAGTACTATATCATGCAGGACTATATGTACCTGATCGATTACGCGAGGGTATTTGCGATCGGCGCGGCAAAGGCGCCTGATGTTCCTGCGATGACGATGTTCGCGCATGAGTGCGTGTCGATACTCGATAACGAAATGGATATCCACGATGGATATATGGGGGTTTTGAATATACAGCAGGAAGAACTCGACACGATGCCCATGGCGATAGAGAACGCGTCGTATACGGCTTACATGCTGCGCGTGGCTTACGAAGAGGAAGCCGGCGCGATCTGCGCTTCCATACTGGCGTGCGCTTACAGCTACGAGGTCCTCGCCCGCAGGATGGCTGCGGACAGGCCGGAGTGCCTGGACGATCCGCTTTACGGAGACTGGGTCAGGGGCTATGCGAGTGACGAGTATTCAGAGTTCAACAAGGGTCTGATGGCGATGACGAATCGTCTGACTGAGGGGATAAGCGAAGAGGCTTACGCCCACCTCGAGAGGATCTTCGTCGACTGCTCCAGATTCGAGACCGGCTTTTGGGATATGGCCTGGAACTACTAGGAAAGGAGGACGCGGAAGCGGAACGCCCGCGGCCGCGTGGATGATATGAGTGTAGATGTAAAGAAAATACAGGAGATGGCGGACGCCTATCTCCCCGAGCAGACGGATCTTCTGATGAAGTTCTGCGCGCTCGACAGTGAATCGAACTATGTCGAAGGCAACAGGCAGGTCGTCGATATAGCTGAAGAGGTGCTGAGGACGATACCCGGGATAGAGATAAATGAGATGTTCTTCGAGGGGACCGGTACTCATGTGATCGCTAAGATCAAACCGGAAAACCCGGACGGAAAGATCGTTCTGAACGCTCATCTCGATACGGTTTTCCCGGTGGGTTACGCAGAGAAGTTCCCACCGCACATCGATGAGGACGGATGGCTCTGGGGCCTCGGCTCCGGTGACTGCAAAGCCGGATTCGTCACCTCGTGCTATGCGGTGAAGATAGCTTCGGAGCTCGGGATCCTTCCGAACAAGGAGATCGTGATGCTCTATACCTGCGATGAGGAGATCGGCTCGCCGACGTCGAGCAAGGTGTTCGAGAAGGAAGCGGTCGGGGCCGAATGCGCTTACGTATTCGAAGCCGCGATCGAGACGGATGCGGACGGCAACGCTGTATCCGGAGCGCAGTCGGACGCAGGAGCCGCTGCGCCGAACAGCTATGGCATAGTAACGCAGAGAGACGGAGTCATCCTCGGAGCTCTCGATATCAAGGGTGTCGAGGCCCACGCGGGAGGGGCTTACATGGACGGTCACAGCGCTGTCAAGGAGCTCGCACACAAGATCCTGAAATATTACAGTTTCTATGATTACGAAAGAGAGATATATTATAACGTAGCGCCGATCAGAGGCGGAAGGCCGAACGGCATCGTCGCGGGGGACGCTCATATGGAGTTCTGCGTGGCGGGACTGCCGACGAACGATTCGTTTGCGGAAGCAGAGGCGAACATCGACTCGCTGGCTGCTTCCAACGAGGACCCGGTATGTGAGACGACGGTCGAGCACCACATTCTTTTCCCGGCCCTTGAGCGTACGGAGGAGAACGCCGCTCTCGTCGATCTTGCGAGGAGAGCGGGCGAGAAGATCGGCATGAACATCAGCGAGACAGTCGATCCGACGGCTACCGATGCCTGTTGGTTCTGCTATTACGGCGTGCCGGCTGTCGATGCTTTCGGACCGGTCCAGAGGGGCATGCACACGACTGAGGAGAGGTTGCTTCTTGAGACACTGCCGCCGAAGACGGCTCTGTTCGCAACGATGCTCGGAATGATGGACGGTGAGTGATCCGGAAGGTGATCGATTCGTAGCGGCCGGTACGGCGGACCGGACAAAGATGTGTATTGATCAAAGGATGTAAGCAAAATGAGAAAATCGAAATCTTTAATAGCGGTACTGATAGCGGTGATCGTAATGTCTGCGGGCATTATCACGGGATGCGGATCAGACGAACCAAAGGTCGACAGCGGAGTCACCGATGCGGTGAACGGCTTTATGGGATCCATGCAGATCGCGGATCTTGCAGGGATGTACGAATACGCTGAAGACGAGGCGATAGGCGACTGCGCAATACTGGGGTTCGCGGCTATCGACGATCTGGAGAAGCAGCTCTCGGAGGATTACGGGATCCGGCAAGGTTCGGATGAGGGCAGTAATACCGAGAATTTCGATGAGGCTATCATTCTGCTCAAGGAAAGATTTCTGGCAAAACTCGTGACATCGTATGAGGTGACGCACGTGTTCCAGGACGGGCACAGCGCGGAGGCAGAATTGAAGGTCAACTACGGATTCGATGTGACGAAGGTGGGCGATATCGATATCAGCAAGGACGTGGAAGGGCTTGCGGAGGCTTATCGCAAAGATCACAAGAGCGCGTCGAAATTCGATACGATGATGGCGATCATAAACGATGTCTGCCGCGCCTATGAAAGGAAGGCTTTTGCCGGCGAAGTGACGAAGGACGCAAAGATGACTCTGAAGAAGGGAAATCACGGCTGGAAAGTCACGAGTTATGAGATACAGTAGTCCGCAGATATTTGCCGGCATCAGTTTGCTGACATCAGTTTGCTGACATCTTTGCGCACATGTGGTACAATCAAGCCATGATACAGCAGTGAGGCCGCAGAAGAGATGACAACAGTCTGTCCTGCGGCTTTTGTGTATGATGTGTCTGAAGTGTGAGATGAGGCTGGCGGATCCCGGGCAGTCCGATGAGGTTCGGCGTAGTCCTGTGGGTGCCGGCGCAGTCCGGTTGGTTCCGGCGCAGCCTGGTTGGTTCCGGCGTAGCCGCGGTAAAGGAAATCAAAAGAACAAGGAGGGAGCAAAATGAAAGCATTCGCAAAATTCGCAGCCATCGCTGTCGTTGCCGTAGCAGCTTGCGCGGCAGTAGCTGTAGTAGTTGGAAATATGGGAGAGGCTGAAGAGTAAGCTCTCCGGATCAGGACAGAGATAATTATCGGAGGCGGCCGGCGCGGCCGCCTCTTTTGTTTTTTTGGGCGGGGCACGGCTGAAGGGCTGCTGAGGTCATCGCGTTGTGGTTGCGCGGTGGTTTGCAGTGGTCATGCGGTGGTTGCGCGGGTGGCTGCGCGGGCGAGTGTACGATGGCTGAGCGGGCGAGTGTACGATGGCTGAGCGGGCGAGTGTACGAATTTGGGAGTGCATTTGAAGGAAAAGTACACTTTTCAGCCCGGGATGCGGACCCGTGGGCCAAAACGAGAGGAGCTGACGACCTGGTCGGGCAGATGAGACCTGATAATAAAGAGATTTTCGGTGAAAATCTGACTATCAGATGGGACTTCATAGATCAAAATGTACTTTTAGAGAGGATTTTACTTTGTTTTCGTATACACACCTTGAAAATGTGTACTTTTAGCTTATTTACAAGAGTCAAATCGTACACACGGGAGGCGATGAAGCGCGCACACGAAGGATATCCCCGGACGCCTTCGGCAGAATGCGGTCTTGGCAAATCGGAGCGCGGCAGATAGAATGAGGATATGAATATCACAGTTTACTTGGGAGCAAACAAAACAGAAGATCCGCATATCAGGAAGGCGGTGGAGGAACTCGGAGTCTGGATCGCGGCCAATGGGCACACGCTGGTCTACGGCGGCTCGAAGTCCGGGCTGATGGGGACTTTGGCATTCGCTGTTGTCGAGAACGGCGGGAAGGCCATCGGCGTGGAGCCGCAGATGTTCATGGATAAGGAGCTGCAGTACGACGATCTGACGGAGCTGATCGTCACGGAGACGATGGCCGAGAGAAAACAGAAGATGATCAAAATGGGTGACGCTTTCATCGCTTTCCCGGGCGGGACCGGCACTCTTGAGGAGATCTCAGAAGTGATGTCGATGGTGTCGCTTGGGCTTCTTGGCACGCCGTGCATGCTGTATGATATCGACGGGTATTACGAAGGTCTGCGGACGCAGCTGGAAAAGATGAAAGAGATGGGGTTGTCCTCGGACAGACGGCAGGCAGGGATATATTTCGTAAGCAGCCTGGAAGAGATCGCTGAGATCGTTGCACAGGCGGAGTGAAAACGGAACGGCGATCGCGGACCGGAACGATCGAGTGATCGCGGACCGGGATCGCGTTGCGGTCTGTGTTAGGCCGCTGTGAAACTCTGAATTAGAAACCTATACGAAAAGTGACAATTATTTTCGTATAGGTTTCTCTTTTTTTGTGAACAATCTCGTATATATGGAAAGTACATAAAAGAAGCGGGCTGCGGGGAGGGAATCAAAAACAGGATAGGCATTTTTTGTGAACAATCTCGTATA
>CAMKAM010000021.1 GCA_946410475.1 uncultured Bacillota bacterium | reverse complement strand
GAGAACGTGCCGGGGAATGTCACGGATGAGGCGGCGGTGGACGCTCATGTACCGGAGGTCACTCTCGAAAAGCTGGTGGATAAAGAGCGCGCCGGGCCCGGTGATACGCTCAGTTATACGGTGAAGGTCAGGCAGACGCATGAAGGCGCTGCTCTCAGGAACGTGGTGTTCGTCGATACTCTTCCGAAAGGGATAACGGTCGACGAGGCCAGCATAGTCCTGACGAGGCTGCCGGGAGACGATGCTCCTGATGCTCCTGAAGAGGAGGAGTCTGCGGCTGAGGGAAAAGCTGAGACGAAGCCGGAAGCAGGAACAGCGGCAGGTCCGGAAGCGGAGATGAAAGCGGAGGACGCTGCACCCGAGGCGGAGGAAAAAGCAGAAGCGGATGCGGAAGATACCAAAGCCGGGGCGGAGGAAAAAGCTGCAACGGAAACTGCAACGGAAGAAGAGGCAAAAGCTGAGGCAGCGGCGGATGCAGAGGCGGAACCGGAAACGGAAACGGAAGTGAAAACAAAGGCAGAAGAAACTGCGACCGATGAGGAAGGCCCTGTTGAAGAAAGCTCCGGCGAAGGCATGCGTGGCGCTGGTGAAGATGCTGCTGCAGAAGCGGAAAGCGGATCAGATCCTGCCGGCAGTAAAGATGAAGGCAGCGGCGAAGGCGCTTTGGAAGAAGCACCGACCGAAGCTGCAGATAAAGAGAACGGTCAGGAACAAGCGGATAAGACGTCCGTTGAAACGGCGGAGAAGGACGAAACCGTTTCGGCAGAGCCCGAAGTCTCCATAGAAGATGGAAAGATAGTCATAAAGTCGGGAGTGATGAAGACCGGATTCGATGTGACGTTCGAGGCGCTCGTCGATGAAGGGACCGAAGGTGAGCTCGTGAATCTTGCTTCGGTCGACGGATACATCACGGAAGATCAGAAGCTGCCGGAGCCGGTAGAGGATACGGCGGTCACTCTTGTGGCGATCCCAAGGAAAGCGCCGGCTAAAGAGGAGATAAAAAGGTATGTGCCGAAAGAAGGACCGAAGACTCCTGAAAAAGAGAGAAAGGCATCATCGAAGCCTGTCAGGACAGGTGATGAGTCTTTCCCGTTATTCGCGGTGATAATGATGGCGTGCGCCTTCGCTGCAGGGACTGCGGCACTGACTGTCGGAAGGAGAAAGCGAGGCAGATGATGAGAAGGGTGAGAAGAATGAAAAAGATGATGCCCTGCGTCTTTGCAGCCTCTATGATGATAGCTTCCGGAGGAGCCTCTCTCGCTGCGGCGACGGGATCTGCGGACGCGTGCTCGTTCGGCGGTGCCCACGACGTGAAGACATTTGCGAAGACCACCGTCTGCAGGACATATTCTCTGCCCAGAGACAACAGACCCTGGCAGTACAGAGTGGTAAGATCCCACAAAAGGGTCTACGGATGCGGATACGCAGGCGGGCAGGGAAGAAAAGGGATCTACCTTAGCAAAGGTCAGAGGCTGTATGTGATGAAGAATCCAAGGAACGGTCCGTCGGTGACTGTCTCCGCAGGATTCGGATACAAGGGCGCGAGCGTGAGCGCTTCAGTGAAGATCCCGCTGGGAAAGCAGGGAGCCAAGTCGTCCACTATGGCGCCGACTTACAACAAGGCGCCACGGAGCGGTTACTACAAGGCTTACTCGCATGTCGTCTACGACGTGTACACCACTGCGACGTTCAGGAGGATCTGGAACAAAGAGAAGGGGAAATATACGAAGTGGACCAGGTACAGCGGCAGAGGGCTGACTGAGAAGAGCGCCTATGCGTTCAAGTATCAGCTGATCAGGCAGTGAAGGAGGAACGATGGAAATGGGAGAAAAGAACAGCTTTGGAATAAGTAGATACAAAATAGCGGCGGCGCTGGTCTGCGCGATAGTCCTGACAGCGGCAGTCTCAGCACTTATGACGTTAGTCGTTCTCGAAAACACCGGCCACGGGCTGCACGGCGGGCAGGCGCCTGCAGACTTTGCAGGCGTATATGAGATCGGAAGCGGCATAAGGCTGAGCCTGCTTCCAGGTGAGGATGACGTTGACGGCGGCAGGGCTCCGTTCTATATATATGAAATGTCAGACGATCCGGATGACGACAGTCTCAAGGTGCAGGTGACCGGCGAGTCGGAGCCGGGCGGAAAGAACTGCATTGTGCTTTATGATGAAGACGGCGTCTTGGCATCGCTCATATATACGGAAGGGACGTACTACTACCAGAAGACAGGCAAAACGGGCAGCGTCCCGAAAGAGGTCAGAAAGACAGACGATACGGCAGTCGCACTGGAATGACGGCCGCGATTTGATACATCGGGCGCTGTCTGTTAGAATATATCTATAGCGAGACAAAAACATATGGAATGCTGGAGGCAGACATGGAAGACGGACAGAGATGAGGCATGCATGTGTTTTTTGTTTTGGAAAAGTGTGTATGGGGGGTGATCTTGATGAGTCCAAAGAAAAGTCTGATAATCAAAACGGCTTTTTATCTGGCCTTATGGGTATTCGTTATTGCGGCATTCTTTACTGCGCCTCCCGGAAATGAGATGGGTATGGTCATCACATATTTCTGGCTGGTCATTCCCGTGGTGACATGCATCATCGCTATGCTCATGGAAACAGACATCGTCACGATCTGTGAGAAGAGCAGTCCTGCTGTCTCAGCAGCAAAAAGGAATGTGATAATGATCCTTTCTTTCGGGATCATGTCCATGCTCCTGCCGATGCTGATATTCGGTCTGGCAGGTGGCGGCGGGATCAAAGGTGTATTTGCTTATTTCCCTGATTCTGTCGGTCAGCTGATCGCCGGCGCCGTTGCGGCGGCCGTGGGCGCTGCTGTGGGGAACTCTGTCACAGATATCGAAGACAAGAAGAAAACCAGGAAAAGGGTGCTGATCGCATCTGCTGTCATCATCGGAGTGCCTGTCTTGCTGGCGGCGATCGTTTCGCTGGGCATGATGTCTGAATGGGATATATGACGGTAAGGGAGGTGATAACGGATGAGCAGAACTGAATTATCGATCTATATGGTCAATATACTGGCAATTGTTATTCTTGTCTTATGGATCATTACAGTGGTCAGAATATGCAGGCTGTGGAAGACCGACAAAGCAGCAGCAAAAGATATGCTTGGCAAACTTGTTTTTAAGACTGTTATATGGACTATATGTATAGTGGTTATCATAGTGCTCCTTTTGCAGTCTGCTGCATTTGTCTCAAGTATCGCACCTTAATATGCCTGCCCATGTAAAAGCCATAAAAGCAAGGCATATTTTCCTTGACTTTGACTGGGCACGTGAGTATACTTATTAAGCGACTTTATGCATATTTAACGTTAGAGCTGATAAAAAAGGCTCTGTTTTGAGTTGACGGAGGAAACGCAACATGAGAATTAAGGTTACACTGGCTTGCCAGGAGTGCAAGCAGAGAAACTATGATACAGTAAAGGACAAACAGAACAATCCGGAGCGTATCGAGCTGAAAAAGTATTGTCCGTTCTGCAGAAAACACACACTTCACAAGGAGACGAAGTAGCACCGGCTGCTTACCTTGGTGTTTTCGCTTATTGAAGAGGAAATAAAATGGCAAAGGACAACAAGAAAAAATCAAATCTTAAAGATACGCGCGACAAGATGCAGAAAAGGCAGCAGGGCAGAAGCCAGAACGCGAAGAGAAAGCGCGGCAGTTTCATCGAGTATCTGAAGAATGTCAGACTCGAGATGAGGAAGGTCGTATGGCCGACTAAACAGGAACTGTGGCAGTACGCGGCTCTGGTCGTCGTTGCATGCGCATTTTTCGCTATCGCTTTCTGGGCGATCGACACGGGATTCCTTGCAGTGCTCAAGCAGCTGCTCGGCATCTCCATGTGATCAAGATGAGGAGAAACAATGGCTGAGAGAGAAGATGCAAAAGTATCGAACAAACTCGAGGGTCTTCGAGGCGACGGGACTCCGCGCTGGTATGTAG
Organism: uncultured Bacillota bacterium; assembly: GCA_946410475.1. Classification (GTDB taxonomy): domain Bacteria; phylum Bacillota; class Clostridia; order Peptostreptococcales; family Anaerovoracaceae; genus UBA3738. The sequence continues at coordinate 9,688 of CAMKAM010000021.1, read as the reverse complement.
TGCACACATATTCCGGCCACGAAGACAAAGTAAAGGCTAATATCGAAAAACTTGTCGAATCCAGCGATCTTCAGGACCAGGTACTGCAGGTAGTGGTACCGACAGAGGACAAGGCCGAGCCGAAGAACGGCAAGATGGTCATCAAAAAGCGCAAGGTGTTCCCGGGATATGTCATCGTAAAGATGATCGTAACGAACGCATCCTGGTATCTTGTAAGGAACACACAGGGCGTTACGGGATTCGTCGGACACGGCGCCGATCCTGTACCTCTGACGGTCGAAGAAGTAAGACGCATGGGTATCGAGAAGGTGTCGATAGACCTCGACCTGCATGTAGGTGACAACATCAGAGTCATCAACGGACCGTTCGAGAACTTCATGGGCGTCGTAGAAGATGTCAATGAGGAGAAGGAAACGGTCAAGGCGAAGGTATCGATGATGGGAAGAGATATCCCGGTAGAGCTCGAGTTCGCGCAGATCGACAAGATGTCAAGATAAACACAGGCGAAATGCCGTTAAAGAATAGAATACTTGAGGAAAGGAGGATGTAAGATATGGCTAAGAAAATAGAAGGCTATATCAAACTGCAGATCCCCGCAGGCGGAGCGACACCGGCACCCCCGGTTGGTCCGGCACTGGGTCAGAAGAGCGTAAACATCATGGACTTCTGCAAACAGTTCAACGCAAGGACTCAGGACCAGCAGGGAATGATCATTCCGGTAGTCATCACTGTATACGCTGACAGATCGTTCTCGTTCGTATGCAAGACACCGCCCGCAGCAGTGCTTCTTAAGAAAGCAGCAGGTCTCGACAAAGCGTCGGGTGAGCCGAACAAGACTAAGGTCGCAACGATCACTACAGCGCAGGCAAGAGAGATCGCTGAAACAAAGATGCCGGATCTGAACGCAGCTACAATAGAAGCAGCTACGGAGATGATCAAAGGTACAGCAAGAAGCATGGGAATCGTAGTTGAAGATTAGGACAGTGGGAGGCCCGAGAGGGACCGTTAGTACCACGAGGAGGTAACAAAATGCCTAAGAGAAGCAAAAAGTACAAAGAAGCTGCAGCCGCTTACAACAAAGCAGAGCTGTACGATGTGTCTGAAGCACTGAAGATAGTGACAGACAACGCAAAAGCCAATTTTGATGAGACTGTAGAAGTCCACGTCAAACTGGGTGTTGACGGAAGACACGCAGACCAGCAGGTCAGAGGCGCGATCGTTCTTCCGAACGGTACCGGTAAAGAGACGAAAGTACTCGTCTTCGCAAAAGGACCGAAGGCTGAAGAAGCCAAGGCAGCCGGTGCTGATTACGTAGGCGCTGAGGAAATGGCTCAGAAGATCCAGACTGAAAACTGGTTCGACTTCGACGTAGTAGTCGCTACACCGGACATGATGAGCGTCGTTGGACGTCTCGGTAAACTGCTCGGACCTAAGGGTCTGATGCCGAACCCGAAATCCGGTACTGTAACGATGGAAGTTGAGAAAGCTCTCGCTGACATCAAAGCCGGTAAAGTCGAGTATCGTCTGGACAAAGCCAACATTATCCACACGTCTATCGGTAAAGCGTCATTCGGCGCAGAAAAACTCGAGCAGAACTTTGATGCTCTTCTGGACGCCATCGTCAAGGCAAAGCCGGCCGCTGCAAAGGGTCAGTACCTGAGAAGCGTAGTCGTTGCATCGACAATGGGCCCCGGAGTCAAGATCAATCCGGCAAGAGTAGCAAACTAAGCTGAAGAGAAAAACTTAAAACACGAAAACACAACCGTAGACAGCGGGAGCCCCAAGGGGCTTAAAACATCATCCCGCCGAGGTACGATATAAAATGATCGTCCCCCGGGTCTATGGCCCAGGGGCATTTTTATGGCGTACCCCAAGGTAACACTATTCGAGGACGGAAACGGCCGTCTTCAGAAAGGAGAACAAAGACGCATGAGTGAAGTCACAAGAGCGGCGCATGTTGAAAAACAGCAGATCATCGATGAGATCAAAGGCAAGCTCGAAACAGCTCAGTCCGCTATAGTCATCGACTATGCAGGAATCACTGTTGAAGAAGCCAACAAGATGAGAAGTGATCTGAGAGCCGAGAATGTTGATTACAAAATCTACAAGAATACTCTCGTGAAAAGAGCTATCGAAGGAACACCTTACGAAGAGCTCGCTCAGGTACTCGAAGGACCGAGCGCATTCGCAATGAGCGATGAAGACGCTACAGCTCCTGCAAGAGTTATCGCAAAGAGCATCAAGGATCTCAACAAGATGGCGTTCAAGGGCGGAATCGTTGAAGGAAACTACTATGATGCTGCAGGACTTGAGAGCCTGTCCAAGATCCCGTCGAGAGAGACATTGATCGCCAAGTTCATGGGAAGCATCCAGTCGCCGGTAGGCAAGTTTGTAAGAACACTTGCTGCTATCGCGGAAGCAAAAGCTGAAGGAGGCGACGCAGCTCCGGCTGCAGAAGAAGCACCGGCAGAAGCTCCGGCTGAGGAAGCTGCTCCGGCAGAAGAGGCTGCTGAATAATATCGGCGCCTGCTAAAGGTAAAGAACAAAACGAAGAAATACTTCGAAATTTTAAAAAGGAGAAACAACAATGGATAAAGAGAAAATATTGGAAGCCATTGAGAACATGACAGTTCTCGAGCTGAACGAACTCGTTGAAGCTTGCGAAGAGAAGTTTGGCGTAAGCGCTGCTGCTCCGGTAGCTGTTGCTGGCGCTGTTGCTGACGGTGGTGCTGATGCTGGTGATGCTCAGACAGAATTCACAGTAATGCTGACAGAAGTTGGCGGTGAGAAGATCAAGGTCATCAAGGCTGTAAGAGAGATCACAGGTCTTGGCCTGAAGGAAGCAAAGGCTGTAGTAGACGGAGCTCCGGGTCCTGTCAAGGAAAACGTAGACCAGGCAGAAGCAGACGCTATCAAGGCTCAGCTGGAAGAAGTAGGAGCTACAGTAGAGCTGAAATAAGCTGCTTACTGAAAAGCACTAAACTGAAACGAAAAGAGAGAAGTTGCCGGAGCGCCGTGGCGCAGAAGCGGCAGCTTCTTTTTTATGCCTAAAGAGGCACAGGCGGCCCGGCACGGGGAAGAAGATATTGTGGCTCGAAGAAGGAGAGACAGCAGATATTGAGCATGGAGAAGGATATGTGTTTTTCCGGCACAGTTCCGACATGATAAAGACGCAAAAAGAACACTTTTCGGGCAAAAAAATCACAATCCCATCACATAAGGAAAGTATCATTTCCCCATGGTTATGAGAAGAGGGAAGGGTTTCATAGTGGCGATGATAATGGTGCTGGCATTTACGATGTGCTTTGCACCATCTTTTGCTGTTGCTTCCGATGAAGGATCGAAGACAACGGAGGCAAAAAAGGCACCCGGAACAGCGAAGTCCTTTTCTTATGACATCAGCAGCAAAGGCGAGATGGAGTTCAGCTGGTCGAAGGTCAAAAGAGCGACGGAATACGTGCTCGTAAGAAAGTCTCCGTCAGGAGATCGCGTCACGGTATACAGAGGCAAACATCGCTCGTACACGGAAGACGGGGCCGAACTCGATCAGACCGGAACATACAAATACTATCTCAGAGCGCAGAACAACGCGGCTGCAGGTAAGACCAAGACGCTTGCCTTTTCGTATGTTTCTCCGGACGGCATGTACATCAGTCAGGAGGAGATGACTATCAATAAGGGCAAGAGCCGCAAGCTCCATGTCAGCTGGGGCATCGATTCGCCTAATCTGTTCGCTTACGAAAACGCGCCGATGGGCAAATGGAAGAGTTCTGATACTGACGTGGCGACTGTAAGCAGCTCCGGCAAAGTCAAAGCTGTAGGTCACGGTGAATGCGACATCACGTTCTATGACGTTGCAGGATATCACAAAACGTGCCATGTCAGCGTACCGTTCTTCGGAAGGGCTGCCGGAAGCATGTACATCGAGAACCTCAAGTACGCGAACATGGAGTCGCTGCTGGCTTCCGATGAGATGATCAAGGGCAGACAGAACAGACTGAACGGAACGCTTCGCTCGGATACGAGAGTAAAGAGATTCACAGTAAAGATATATGACGAATCGGGCGATACTGAACTGAAGTATTCAAAGAAGATCGGTTCGAGATCATACGACCTCACGAAACTCAATAACGCGATAGAATTCAACGATCTTTCGAAGGGCAACAAGACCATCAAGGTCTGGGCCTCGAACAGCAGGGGGAAGGCTCTTCTCTACGAGCACGACTTCAAGGTCGGAGGCACTCCCGCCAGATCGGAAAAGGGCGAAGAGATCGTGAAATGGGGTCTTACGAGAAGGGGCGACCCGTACAGCCAGCCGAGAAGAGGCGAACTGAACTTTACGGACTGCAGCTGGCTCGTAAGATGGAGTTACAAACAGGGCGCAAACAAGTCGATCCCGTACACCGCTGCGACTCAGTACAAATACTGCGTGCGGCACCACAAGACGGTCAAGAGAAAGAACCTGAAGCCGGGAGATATCGTTTTCTTCGGCGGTTGGAACAACGGCAGATACAAAGGCATCTACCATGCCGCTGTATATGTCGGCAACGGACTTATCGTGCATACTGCCCGCCCGCTCAGGGTGACTTCGATCAACATCTGGAGAGCGAAGAAGTATTACGGAAGGCCGTATTAAGACGATATAGTAAATTATAAATATTCTAAAGATTTTTTCCGAGGGTGCTTGAAAAAAACATCCTTGGTATTCTCTTTTTTGGTTGACCCCTTGAAGACTATGTGGTATCATATTAAACTGCGATTTAATATGTTTCTTAGTTTTTAAGGAGTGATGATTATGCCAAAAGCCGTTCTGTTAGGCAAAAAAGAGCGTCAGACATTTTCGAAGATAAACGAAGTTGCCGAGATGCCCAACCTGATCCAGATCCAGACCAAATCTTATGAGAATTTCATAAACGAAGGGTTGAAAGAAGTCTTTGAAGACATATCCCCGATCCAGGATTATGCAGGGAATCTCGTACTCGAATTCATCGATTATTCTCTGAGCGAGCCTCCGAAGTATGATCAGGAGACATGCAAGGAGAGAGATGCTACCTACGCGGCTCCTCTGAAAGTCAAAGTAAGACTTATAACAAATGAGACCGGCGAGGTCAAGGAGCAGGAAGTATTCATGGGAGACTTCCCGCTGATGACTGAAAAAGGTACCTTTATATATAACGGTGCCGAAAGGGTCGTTGTAACACAGCTCGTAAGATCACCGGGCCCCTATTATGATGTCGAAAGAGACAAGACGGGCAAGGGACTTTACAAGGCTACTGTCATCCCGAACCGCGGAGCATGGCTCGAGTACGAGACAGACTCGAACGAGATCATTTCCGTCAGGGTGGACAGGACGAGAAAGCAGCCTATCACATCGTTCATCAGGGCGATGGACCTTTATGTTCCTCAGGAGCAGGAACGCTTCGGCTGCTACGAGGATCTGAACCTGAGCACGAACGAGGATATCCTCGAAGTGTTCGGCGATGATGAGAGACTGAAGAAGACACTTGAAAAGGATGCGGCAAAGAACGCCGAAGAAGGTCTGCAGAGCATCTACAGAACGCTCAGACCGGGCGAGCCGTTCACGAAGGAGAGCGCGTTCTCGCTTATCCGCTCACTCCTTTTCGACCCGAAACGTTACGATATATCTAACGTCGGAAGATACAAATACAACAAAAAGCTCGGTCTGCACAACCGCATCGAGAACGTCATCGTTGCGCAGGATGTAGTCGACCCGGATACGGGCGAGATCCTTGCTGAGCAGGGCGAGAAGATCGATCTCAAAAAGGCTTATGAGATCGAGAACGCAGGCGTACTGTCCGTACTTGCTTACACGGACGAGGCGCAGGAGAACGTCACAAAGATCATAGGCAACCACTTTGTAGACATCGCCGGCTATATCGATTTCGATATCAGCGAAACAGGCGTTGCTGACAAGGTATTCTATCCTGTTCTCCAGAATATACTGAAGGACTGCAGCGGCGAAGATGAGATCAAGGCTGCGCTGAAGGCGAGGAAGAACGACCTTTCGCCGAAGCACATCATCCTTGCTGACATCATCGCTTCCGTCAGCTACATCCTCAACCTCAACTACGGTATAGGTAATGTGGATGATATCGACCACCTCGGCAACAGAAGACTCAGGACTGTCGGAGAGCTCCTCCAGAATCAGTTCCGTATCGGTCTTTCGAGGATGGAGCGTGTCGTCAAGGAGAGGATGACTGTACAGGACGTCGAAGTCACGACGCCGCAGGCTCTTATGAACATCAGACCGGTCACGGCAGCGATCAAGGAATTCTTCGGAAGTTCGCAGCTGTCGCAGTTCATGGACCAGACGAACCCGCTCGCGGAGCTCACTCACAAGAGAAGGCTCTCGGCGCTCGGACCGGGCGGTCTCTCCAGAGAGAGAGCCGGATTCGAAGTCAGAGACGTACATCACTCCCACTACGGCAGGATGTGCCCGATCGAGACTCCTGAAGGTCCGAACATCGGTCTTATCGGTTCGCTTACTACATACGGAGTCATCAACAAGTACGGATTCATCGAAACACCGTACAGACTCGTACGCGACGGAGTCGTAACTGAAGAGATCAGATATCTGTCGGCAGACGAAGAAGAGAGAATGATCATCGCTCAGGCCAACGAACCGCTCGATGAAGAAGGACACTTCGTCAACGCGAGGGTCGCTTCGAGAGGCGTAGGCGGCGAGATCGACCTCGTGCCGAGAGAGAGAATAGATTATATGGACGTATCGCCGAAGCAGGTCGTATCGGTAGCCACGGCAATGATCCCGTTCCTCGAGAACGACGACGCCAACCGTGCTCTGATGGGATCGAACATGCAGAGACAGGCTGTTCCTCTGCTCGTGACAGAGGCGCCTATCGTCGGTACGGGCATGGAGCACAAGGCTGCCAAGGACTCGGGAGTAGTAGTGCTCGCGAAACACGACGGCGTAGTCGAATATGTCGACGCCAATGAGATAAAGATAAAGAGAGACGACGGCGAAGGTTCCGATCACTTCAAACTCCTGAAGTTCAGAAGATCGAACCAGGGCACATGCATCAACCAGAGACCCATAGTCTTCCACGGCGAGCATGTCGAAGCCGGCGAAGTCATCGCCGACGGCCCGTCGACAGATACAGGCGAAGTCGCGCTCGGAAAGAACCTCCTCATCGGATTCATGACGTGGGAAGGCTACAACTACGAGGACGCTATCATCCTGAACGAGCGTCTCGTTATGGACGACGTGCTGACATCGCTGCACATAGTTGAATACGAATCGGAAGCAAGAGATACGAAGCTCGGACCTGAAGAGATCACAAGAGACATCCCGAACCTCGGTGACGACGCTCTGAAGGATCTCGACGAAGACGGCATCATCCGCATAGGCGCTGAGGTCACATCGCAGGATGTACTCGTCGGCAAGGTCACACCGAAGGGCGAGACAGAACTTTCCGCTGAGGAGAGGATGCTCAGAGCGATCTTCGGCGAGAAGGCGAAGGAAGTCAGAGACACTTCGCTGAAGATGCCTCACGGCGAGACGGGTATCGTTGTCGACGTCAAGGTCTTCGACCGCAAGGACGGCGGCGAGATGAGCCCGGGCATCAACAAGGTCGTCAGAGTATACGTCGCGACGAAGAGAAAGATCAACGTCGGCGACAAGATGGCCGGACGTCACGGAAACAAGGGCGTTATCTCCAGGATACTTCCGGAAGAGGATATGCCGTTCCTCGAAGACGGTCGTTCGCTGCAGGTAATGCTGAACCCGCTGGGCGTACCTTCCCGTATGAATGTAGGACAGGTACTTGAAGTCCACCTCGGTCTCGCGGCCAAGGAAAAGGGATGGCACGTAGCTACGCCGGTATTCGACGGAGCAAGCGAGAAGGATATCATCCAGCTGCTCGAAGAGTGCGGATTCGACAAGAGCGGAAAGCTCCCGCTCAGAGACGGAAGAACAGGTGAGTACTTCGACAGTCCTGTAACAGTAGGTTACATGTACATGCTCAAGCTCCACCACCTCGTCGACGACAAGATCCACGCTCGTTCGACCGGTCCGTACTCCCTCGTAACGCAGCAGCCGCTCGGCGGTAAAGCCCAGTTCGGCGGACAGCGTTTCGGAGAGATGGAAGTATGGGCGCTTGAAGCTTACGGCGCCGCGTACACACTGCAGGAGATCCTGACGGTCAAGTCCGACGATATCGTAGGCCGTGTCAAGACTTACGAAGCCATCGTCAAGGGCGAGAACATTCCGGAGCCGGATATCCCCGAATCGTTCAAGGTACTTATCAAAGAAATGCAGGCTCTCGGTCTCGACATCAAGGTGCTCGCAGAGGATGACCGTGAGGTCCACCTCATAGAGTCCAGCGAAGTCGACGGAGCTACAGACATAAGAGAATTCATCAACCGCGAATCGGCTGCAAGCGAGAGAGCCATGGAAGAAGAGAGGCTCGCGCGCGTGATGGCCAACGACGACGAAGAAGAGATCGAAGAGGTCGAGGAAGCTGAAGAAGCTGAAGAAGCCGAAGAAGCTGACGTCGAGGTCGAAGTTGAGGAAGAAGCCGAAGAGGCTGAAGCGGAAGTTGAAGCAGCAGAAGCAGAAGCAGACGCTGAAGAAGCTGATATTGAAGAATAACGGAGGCAGATCATGAACATGAAAAAAGATAGAAGCTACGAGCTGAATAATTTCGATGCTCTGCAGATAGGATTGGCCTCCCCGGACAAGATACGCGAATGGTCGCACGGTGAAGTCCAGGAACCTGAGACTATCAACTACAGAACTCTGAAGCCGGAACCGAAGGGCCTCTTCTGTGAAGCCATATTCGGACCCACGAAGGACTGGGAATGCCACTGCGGAAAATACAAGAAGATCCGCTACAAGGGCATCACATGCGACAAGTGCGGCGTTGAGATCACGAAGTCGAAGGTCAGAAGAGAGAGGATGGGCCACATCGAGCTGGCTGCTCCGGTATCTCACATCTGGTACTTCAAGGGCGTTCCGTCAAGGATGAGCCTTTGCCTCGATATCACGCCGAAGAACCTCGAGAAGGTCCTCTACTTCGCGTCATACATCGTCCTCGAGCCGGGCGAATCGCAGTATGCCCGCAAGCAGGTCATCTCTGAGCTCGAATACAGGAACGAGCTCGACAACCGCACGCCGGGATTCAGAGCCGGCATAGGCGCGGAAGCCATCAGAGAGCTGCTCTGCGACATCGATCTTGAGGAACTGTCACAGGACCTCAGAGACCAGATGAACAAATCCTCAGGTCAGAAAAAGACGAAGATCGTCAAGAGGCTGGAAGTCATAGAAGCACTGAGATACTCCCACAACCGTCCTGAATGGATGATCATGGAAGTCATCCCGGTGATACCGCCCGATCTAAGACCTATGGTCCAGCTCGACGGCGGAAGGTTCGCTACATCGGACCTCAACGACCTTTACAGAAGGGTCATCAACAGAAACAAGAGACTGAAGAGACTGCTCGACCTCGGAGCTCCGGACATCATCGTCAGGAACGAGAAGAGGATGCTGCAGGAATCGGTCGACGCTCTGATCGACAACGGCAGAAGGGGCCGCGCCGTAACAGGCCCGGGATCCAGACCGCTCAAGTCGCTTTCAGACATGCTCAAGGGTAAGCAGGGAAGATTCAGACAGAACCTCCTCGGAAAACGTGTCGACTACTCAGGCCGTTCC
>CAMKAM010000020.1 GCA_946410475.1 uncultured Bacillota bacterium | reverse complement strand
GATGAACACGCCCGAGCTGATCATGCCCAGCTGCGGATGCTTCCATCTGACCAGAGCCTCAGCGCTGGCGATGAAAGGTTCGTCGCCCTCGACGTTTAACTTCGGCTGGAAGTTCACGAAGAACTGTCCGTTCGTCATCGCATCCTCGATCTCGTTGAGGAGCCTGTCCTCGAATATCTTTCTTTCATGTATCGCCGCATCGTAGAATGCGATCGGTCTCGAGTAATTCTCCTTGATCGTATTCGATGCCTGCACCGCCCTGTCAAAACGGCGCTCTATGTCTATTTCTTTGTCAACGTTGAGGTAGATACCGCTCCTGACCCTGACAAATATGTCTTTGAAATCCTCGAAGTGGCTGTTGATCTCTTCCGAGACCTTCTCGTAGTCCATCGAACCGCTCTGTGCGTATACGTAGAACTTGTCAGCTTCTATACGGCTGGCGATACAGTTCGTTTCCTCCCTGAGTTCCTTCAGGTAATCCGCCAGGTGGATGAGGACCTCGTCACCGGCCTGCCTTCCGTACAGTTCGTTGATCAGGTGGAAATGGTTGATATCCAGCGATATCGCATCCATCTCCATTTCCGGATGATATCTTTCGAACTGCTCTGCATACCTGAAGAAGAAGTCCTTGTTGAAAAGATCCGTCATCACATCTCTTTCAGTCGACTGAATGATGTGTCTGTCTTCGAAAAGTTCGATCGTCTTCATCATCCTTGCCCTGATGACTTCAGGTACGTTGAATGGTTTTATGATGAAGTCGGAAGCACCCAGCCTCAGGCATTCCACCTCGGCCCCCTCATCTGATGTCAGGACGATGATCGGGATATCCGAAAGCTTCTCCGTCGTCTTCATCGTCTTCATCACTTCGAAGCCGTCCATTACGGGCATCTTCAGATCGAGGAGCACGAGAGAGAGATAATCCGCGTTCTCTTTCATGATCCTCATGGCTTCCGCGCCGTCACCGGCGTACAGTGCGTCGAAATCATCACCGGTTATGAATCCGAGAAGTTCGCGGTTCACCTGTTCGTCATCGACGATCAGTATCAGTCTCTTCCCGGTCTTCGAGTTGAATTTTACATGACTCTTAAGCATCACAATGTTCCTTTCAAGCAAAACGGTCGCATCACACAATTATTGTTCCCGTCTTATTCATTGTACTGTATATCCTTATACTTGCCAATTGGTTTTCTGACTGTCTGTATCCGATTTCGCAAGAATCAGTCATTCTCAGAATTCAGCTTCTCTGCGATATCACTATAGAAAGTATATCCGTCACGCCCTTCTTCTTTGGTATTGTAGAGAGCCTTGTCCGCCTTCACGAACAGGTCTTCATCGCCTTCGTCAGCATAGAAGGCCACTCCTATACTGAGCGTTGCTTTCGGCAGATCGTCCGGTATGAGCAGTTTGTCCATCACTCTGTCTATCTTCGCCTTGACGACATCTCTCATATCAGGTGTCATCTGCAGCATCAGGACACAGAATTCATCTCCGCCTATCCTGCAGACCGAGTCCTCGAGTCTGAAGCATGACTGGAGGATATCCGCCACCTTCTTCAGGACCTTGTCACCGATCTCATGACCGTTCTCATCGTTGATCTTCTTGAAATAGTCTATGTCTACTATCAGCATCGCTATATCAGAGCCGGCAAGTTCGCTTCTCCGGTTCTCGAACATCTTCCTGTTGAAGAGTCCCGTCAGTTCATCATGGGTCGCCTCATACGAAAGCTCTTCATGATTTCTCTTCGTCTTCTCGAGCATGCCGTTATATGTCTCCGCCAGATATCCGTATTCTTCAGCGCCTTCCGTAGGCAAAGGCTCGTTCTTCTCTATGTAAACTGTACTCCTTCTCATCGGCACGATGAGTTTTCCCGATGTAAGAAGCAGCAGCGCGAACACACAAATGAGTATCGCGAACATCATGATATGTACTCCTCTGGAAAGCAGTACCGCCCTGTTGTATGTCCTTACCTGCTCATGATGCGAATCATCAAGGAGTTTCTCAAGACCGGATATCACATCATCGATGATGTCGTCTTTCATGGCTTCATAGTTATCATCGAACACCATATTCCTGGCCTTGACACGCTGCTCACGCTTGCTCAGAGCCTTGTCCGCATCTGTCAGTTTCACCGCAGCGAGGTCTTTTGATATAGTCTTTGGATCTATACCGTAACCTTCTGCTGCCAGCCGCATCGCGTAACACTCCACCTCTGCAAGGTCGTTCGATTTTTTCAAGGCTTCGTTCAGAGACTCGAAGATCTCATCTCCGGTCTCGTACTTTGCAAGTTCCTCAAGAGTTTTTTCCCTGTTCTTGTCTACATTGACCTCAACGAAGTACAGCTTCGCAGCCGCGACATTTCCTGTCGCTATGAACGACCTGGATTTTTCCGTGAGGAGATCCGAAGCATCCTTCATTCCGTCGATCGCCTGCTGCTCCGCGATATACTCGTTCGTCTGATCCTGCATGGCTTTGATACTCTGTCCTGATTTGTATGACCAGAACAGAAGCAGTGCTGATGAAATGACCAGCACTATGATAAACCACGTATAAACGTTAGTTATCCTTATTCTGCGTTTTTTCTCTTCCATATTTTCCAAACCAAGCTTTGGCCATCAACAACTGTCTGTAATTTATTACCTGCTCCTTCTCCTTCTGCCTGATATCCCGGCTATTCCCATCACGCAGCCCGCTGCCATGAGGATCATGATGACTGCCTGAAGATCCATTTCGTCACCGGTCCTCGCTTTGCCGGAGCTGCCGGCGTCTGCCTTCGGATCATCAGCCGTCGTGTCATTCGTGTCAGCCGGGTCGCTCGGATCCCTCGGATCCTGCGGGGTCGTCTCCGGAACGTTCGGATCGTCTATCGGCACTGTTGTATCTTCATATTCGTTGACTACCGTGACGTAGTCCGTCCATACGTTATCATCTATCGTAGCATCGTTTTCTGTAGTGTCGCCATGTCTTGTCGTGACATCCTTCAGTATGATCGTATCGGATCCGGGGAGTTTCGTTCCGATCAAGTCAGCGTTCGGGTCGTCCGGATCGATCTCCCAGATGCCGTATGTTCCTTCGTCGATACCCGCAAAGTAAGCCTTGCCCTGCGCGACGCCGTCGACCACCTCGATGCTCTCCGTCCAGATCCCGCCGTTCTTATCCTTCACGAAATCTTTTGTGACATCGTTCCAGAGTGCAAAGTAGAGAGTCGTATCTATCTTGCCCATTGTGTCATCGTCCGCTACTACCTCTTTGTCGACGACCACAGTCTTGACCGGGAAGAGGTAGAAGTTGTCCGAAAGATCGCTGCCCGATACAGTGTATTTGACGTTTCTCTCAACTATATCCTGCCCCGTTTCAACATCCTCAGCAGTCCTCGTATCGTCGGTGCACTTGTTGAAGAATCGGCCGCCGCCCTCAGCTATCTGCTGAGAATCAGTATACACGCTGTACAGTCCGTCTGTCGGGACAGTTCTTGCGAATGACCTGTATCCCGACGGCATGTTAGTAAGCTCCGTGCTGCCTGCTCCCGAGTCGCTTACCAGTTTGATCGTATCGAGACCTTCCGTATCCTGCTCGACTCCGTCCTCCGAAGTGTACGGAAAGACGAATGTCCCCTGCATGAGGTCGCCTGTAACGATGCGGTCGAAGGATTCATCTCCGTCGTTGATCGTCCTGGTGTCGATCGCGAACTTCGTTCCGTCCGAGTAAGCCTCCACATCCGCTTCTTCAGCATCTACCGTGATCGATCTCGCCGTCCTGTTCTCCGCTCCGGAGCCTATGCCCGATGCTCCCCAGCCGCCGATGGCTGTGACAGTGCCGCCCGTGACAGTCACATCAGCATCTGTCAGAACCAGATGCTTCTTTGTCCATTCACCGTTTTCATTGAACTCAGAGCCGTCTGCTCCAGCGTAAGCCGAACCGATGCCTGCTCCGCCCTTCATTTCGGACTCGCTGCTCTTCGCTCCTTCGGCATAGACCTTGCCTCCGCTGATCACGACGCCGGCTTTGTCTGATCCGGAACCCGAACCGATGCCTGCTCCGCCCATTCCGCCGCCGTAAGCATATACTTCGCCGCCGGTGATAGTTACAGTCGTTTTGGCCAGTTTCGAATCTTCGGTCCTTCCGTCATTCGTGTGGAGCGAACTGGAATTTGCCGCAGTTCCCGAGCCTATACCTGCCCCGGCACTCGAGTCCGAAGCATAAGCGTGGACAGTTCCTCCGTTTATGGTAACATCTGCAGCGCCCTGATATCCGCCGCCTATCCCGGCTCCTCCGTGTGTAGTGTTCCCTCTTCCGGCGCCGTATGCCGTAACATCACCGCCGTTGATCACAACTATAGCGTCGCAGTACATCGCACCGCCGATCCCGGCTCCTGTATCAGAGCCTGTCGAAGTGATCGTACCGCCGTTTATCTCTATATCAGCGAATACGCTGCCCGGACCCGGGTCTCCGTTGATATGCTTGCTGCCTCCAAGGCCGCTGCCTATCCCGGTGTATCCGGATGCTGTTATCGTTCCTCCGTTGATCACGATCTTGCCGCTGTCCACATGGTTGCCGCCGCCGATACCGGCTGACTGACCGTTGTTTCCGACAGCTTTGATCGTGCCGCCGTTTATAGTTATCTTGCCCCACTGATTCGCTGCGGGCTTTCCTGATCCGGCGTTCGTCGCGCCGCTTCCTATCGCAGCCCCGTTGCTTCCTGTGGCGTTGATCGTTCCGCTCTCTATCGTTATATTTCCATACACAGATTTATCCGACTTGCTGCCGCCTATGCCTGCTGCCTGGCTTCCCGCTGTCGCGTTCAATGTGCCGTCGCCTTTGATCGTAAGATCAGCATACGATGAGTCGCTCGCCCACGAAACCTGTACGGCAGCATATCCTGACGAACCCGTGAGGGTACTCTCTCCCTTGAGAGTAAGTGTCGCTTTAGCATCGGCTTCCACCTTTATCGCCGGTCCGTCCGATGCCGAGACCGCAAGTCCGTCTATCGTCACGTTCGAATCATCAGCGATGACGATCCTCTGCGCCGTCGAAGTTTTTCCGTCAGCCATCGCGACCTTCACATCGCCCCTGATCGTGAGGACGCCGTCCTCAAATGAAAAGTCTTCATCATCTCCGGTGACCTTGAAGTCTCCGGTTTCCTTATCTTCGACAGCAGCTTTCATGGTCTTTTTGGAAGCAGTTTTGGATACCTGATCCTCTGCCGCCTTGCCTTCTGCGGCAGCTTCACCGGCAGCGTTTCCCTCTGTTGCAGTTTCATCAGCAGCCGCTTCCTCAGAAGTTCCTTCTTCTGCAGTATCTTTTGCAGTCTCTCCGGCAGCTTCCGCCTCTGCCGCATTCTCTGTGTCTTCAGTATTAGCCGCTTCAGCGTTCTGTCCGCCCGCCACGTCTGTCGTTTCTCCTGCAGTCTCCTCAGTGCGCAACTGTTCCGTCGAGAGCTGCGCGCCCTCGGCTGCGAACACCGAGAGTCCCGTTCCTGAAGCAAGAATCACTGTCAGCGAAAGCGCGAGCACTTTTCCGATCCACCTTTTTCTGATGTTTTTCATGAACCTGTTCCTTCTCTTTTTATCCGGTCCGGACTGTCCGGACCGCATCATCATCACATAAAAATTCCCTATATGCTGATTATATCTCACATTTCGTCACTTAAGCCGTCACAAAGTGTCGCTTTGCGCGGTCATTATCCAAACACAGGTATATCTCTGTTCTCCAGAAGACCGTTGACCGAGAACTCTATACCTGTACGCTGTCTTCCGATAATGAACTTTGAATTGATACGCTTTTCTACGACTGAACAATTCTCTCTGGTCGTGTTTATCAGAAGCACCAGATACTGTCCCTGTCCGTACTTCGTGACCGTATCTGTATAACGTACCGACTCCGTTATCGCGCGCTTCAGTCGCTCCGACAGCTCGTCGAGGCGGCTTCCCTCCCTCATCGGGTTGCCCTTGCTGTCTATTATCGTACACAGCATAAGGAAGATCTTCTCCCCGGAACGTTCCATCGTACGCTCTACCGTTCTGTAGAGTTCCTGGAAGACCGGCAGCGAGCAGTAATATCCTCTGCCCTCGTGATCCTCGTTGTCTCTGAGCTTGTCCTGTATAACATCTATCGATTCGTGCTGATAGAAAAGATGCTCCCCCAGCTTCCTTATGATGTCCTTTACATAATCATTCTGTCTGTTGCCGTACTCTTTGATGTAGAGATCCACGGTATCGTCGTAGTATCTTTCTGCTTCCGCATAGCGTCCCAGCCCTGTAAGGGCTTCCATCACCACGACCTCCCATTCCGAGAACGGATCGACCGAGACAGCATACGTGCCCAGATCATACATGTTCTTGAACATATGCTTTTCGCGGTAATAGTCGAGGGCGATCTCCATGCACTCATGGAACATATCGCGGTAGCGCTCAGACTCCTGATATATCCACACCACCGAGTCCATCCCCTGCAGGAACCTTCCCGAATAGCGGTAGCAGTTCTCAGTCATCATATCGCACTGCTTTTCCGGATCCTCTTCCGCCAGGGCCGCTTCGTAAACCTCTTCAAATACCCTCGCCTCATCGATGACTTCGACCTCGTCCGTCCAGTAGTAGACTCCTTTTTTCTGCTTGATGAAAGATGCCTCCGGAAGACCGCTGGCACGGAGCTGCTTCCTCGCATTGTAGAGTATGTTCCTTATCGCATGGGAGACGTCCTCGATATCGCGGTCCTCGAAGAGCGTCGTCTTGAGTAAGCTCCTTGGCACTCCTTCCTTACCGAAGTGGATCAGAAGCAGCAGGAGCATGCCGACCTGCGACTCGCCCTGCGTCCCCTTTGCGATCTCTGCCCCGCCGTACTTGGCGGAAAAGCCGCCGAAGTTCCTGACGAATAACTTGTTATTATCTTCCGTGACCATCATCGTACCCTCTTAGA
Organism: uncultured Bacillota bacterium; assembly: GCA_946410475.1. GTDB lineage: Bacteria > Bacillota > Clostridia > Peptostreptococcales > Anaerovoracaceae > UBA3738. Next base: position 7,087 of record CAMKAM010000020.1, on the reverse strand, counting down.
TACCAGTTCATAGTTGTTGCAGCACGAAAGGAGAGTCTCCTTCGTTATCCGCTGCTGCTCATACAGTTCGAGCAGGCTCTGATCCATCGTGACCATGCCTTCTCCCCTTGCAGCCTGCATGGCTGACTCGAGCTGATGGAGTTTTCCTTCTCTGATCATGTTCTGTATCGCAGGCGTGCTCTTCATGACTTCGAACACCGGGGCGAGATGCCCTTCTTCCGTCGTCACGAGCTGCTGGCAGACGACTCCCCTGATAAGCTGAGCCAGCTGGCCTCTCACCTGCACCTGCTGCGTAGCCGGGAATACGTCTACTATCCTGTTGATCGTGTTCGCCGCGCTGCTCGTATGCAGCGTGCTGAAGAGCAGGACTCCCGTCTCAGCCGCAGTTATCGCGCTCGAGATCGTCTCGTAGTCCCTCATCTCACCGAGGAGGATGACGTCCGGGCTCTCCCTCAGGGCCGACCTCAGTGACTCGAGGTATCCCGGAGTATCGATGAATACCTCCCTCTGGCTGACGATGCTCTTTCTGTGCGAGTGGAGATACTCGATCGGGTCTTCCATCGTTATGATGTGCGACTCTCTCGAGTTGTTTATCCTGTCTATCATACATGCGAGCGTAGTCGACTTTCCGGAGCCTGCCGCTCCCGCTACAAGAACGAGACCTGTCATATTGTCCGCGAGCGACAGTACGCTCTCGGGGATCCCGAGTTTTTCGGGATCGGGTATGCCGAACTTGATGACCCTTATGACAGCCGACACCGAACCGCGCTGTCTGAAAACGTTGACCCTGAACCTTCCAAGCTCCGGGATCGAGAATGAAAAGTCATCGTCGAGTCCCGCTTCGAGGTTCGTCTTCTGCCTTCTCGCCGCCTGGTATATCTCTTCTATCATCGGGTCTATATCCATCGGCTTCATGATGCCGCCGTCCTGCCTGTCCTGAGCGCCCTTGACTTTGAACGTCACCGGAAGGCCGGCAATCAGGAATATATCCGAGGCGCCCTTTTCCGTCGCCGCTCTGAGCATTTCATTCAGTGTCATCATTCGTCTCCCTTCCATATGTTCTGATACGGATCATCCGCGTTCCAGTCCTTTGTCACCTTCCACTCGGTCACTTCGTATCTGCCCTGCGCGGACGGCTCCGAGACCGTTATCTTCAGCGTATATCCGTCCTTTTCTATCTCTTTCGTATATCCCGCCTTTGCTTTTTCAGCTCCGAGGCTTCCGGCCGATATGCTGCCGCTCTTCGCCTGCTCGTCGTACTGCTGCAGGAACTTTTCTCCTTCAGCCTCGAGCGCGTACCTCGACTGCGTAACGCCTGCGAACCTCTCTGCGAGCACCTTGTCCGCATTCGTCGTCGCCGTCGTGAGCACGGCCAGCGTAGCAAGGACAACTGCGACTACCGCGAGGAATACAGCGATCGGTCCGAGTCTTATCTTTCTGCTCATGACGCTCCTCCCTTCACGAAATCACCTGTGCTGAGCGTATACACCGGCTTTGCGCTGCCGGCTTTTTTCGCATCCGCACCTTTGTCCTTATCCAGAAAGACAGCTATGTCTTTCGTCACATACTTTCCTGTGGATCCCTTCTCCGTACCGACATCTATCACAAGGCGCAGCTTCTCGCCGGAGCCTGATGTGATGCCGGCTTCCACAGAGGATCCGTTCACCTTCACGTCCTTCGCCTCTTCCATTTTTTCAAGACGCGCAGCGCAGCTTTCGGCATCCGAAGCAGCAGCCGTTACCTCCGCCGCATTCTGGGCGCAGATGACAGCCTCTGTCAGATGCTTCGCATCTATGCTCTGCTGCCTTGTCTTCATCGATATGGTCGTTATGACCGATATCACGAGGAGAAGCAGCAGGAACATGATGATCAGCTCCACTATGAACGCTGTGTTTCTCTTTGTCTTCATTATCCTTCTCCAGTCCGGACCCGTGTCCGGATCTCATCGCTCCGTCTATCTTCCGGTATCCACATATGAACAGCCGGAGCTCGTCTTTATTTTCAGCAGGCCGCCGTCTATGAACTCGGCCTCGAAGATATCTGTTTTCCCGATCTCAAGCGCATCTTCAGGATCAGGGGATGCATCCGTCCTGCTGTACTCCTGCAGCAGCCTGCCGTCCTTCATGTATATCTTCTGCTCGTATCCGCCTTTGCCCGGGATCGATATACCCGGCGCGCCGTCGAAGTCGCGCGCTTTGACCTCTCCGTCAGAATCCTTCACCGCCGTGATCACATACGACAGGACGGCCCTGTCGTTGTCGCTGTCCGATCTCGCCTGCGTGCCGTGTCTGTACGAGGAAGCCCCGAACACGACGAGCAGGAGTATCACTATGAAAAGAACGGCGACAGTGATCGTGGATATGATATCGGCAGCGCCTCTTGTCTTCGTCACTGATCATCGCCTCCTCTCCATATCACCCTTACGTCGGGCGGAAGGTTCTCCGCATACGGCGTATACACTATCTTGAAGTCCTCTTTGTTCACCGTGAGGCCGTAGTTTTCCTCAAGATAAGCGAGGCTCTCCGGGTAAGCATTCTCTATCACGTAGCACTGAAGGGCTCTTTCGCTTACTGCGTCTTTTATGGCTTCCGCCTGCTGCTGAATATCCTCATCCGTCGTCCTGAGGACGCACCAAAGGATGAGGACAGCTGCTATGACAGCCGCCGCGACGCACACCGATATGAATTTGTGCTCTTTTATCACTCTCATTTGATCTTTCTTTTTCGGTGCGGAGGTCCATCCTCCGCGTCAACTCATCGTAATCTGCTTACTGTAAGGCCGCATATCACCCGATCGAATTCATGATGCCGATCAGCGGGACCATGAGGCTTATGAGCATCAGCCCTATCGTTATCATCAGGAAGCCGGTGAGCATCGGCTCTACGGTATTGGCTATCCTGCCGATATACTTTTCGTTGTTCTCTCTGAGATTGCCGAGTATCTTCTTCAGCACCTGATCGAGCATGCCGCTCCTCTCTGCGGGGATCAGCATCCTGTTGTTGATCGGATCGTACAGTTTTTCCTCGCAGGCCGCCTGTGAGAAGCTGAGCCCCTGATCCGTCTTCTCGATGCAGCGCTCGAGTTTTTCTCTCAGTTCGCTGCTCTCCGCCACGGTCAGGCTCTTCTTCAGGGCTTCATCCTGCATCTCGCCGCCGGCGATGAACATGTCGAAGCATGAAGTGAAGCGGTAAAGATCCAGATTCGCGAACAGGTCGCGGAAGGTGCCGATCTTCGACAGCGCTCCCTTCACCTTTTGCTGTCCTCCGCCTCGCCACATCGATACTCCGGCGAGCATGAGGCATACGAGCACGATCATCACTATCATCAGGACCACGCATACCGTGAAGGATACGTTGATGTAGTTGAACGATGATGATGACAGGCTGCCCGTCAGGTTGTCATATACCCCTTTGAATGCCGGGAAGACCATGGCCAGCATCGCCGCCAGCACTGCTATTACCATGAACAGCAGGATGATCGGGTACCTGACCGCTGAGACGAAGGTGTTCTTCATCGAATTCTCCGTCCTGTAATAGTCGGACAGGTGGAACAGCGTATCCTCGAGCCGCCCTGTGTACTCCGATGCACCAACCATGTCCACTGCGTAGTCAGGGAAGGCTCCGGCCTGCTTCATGGCGTCTTCGAGCGACGATCCCATCTGCATCGACTCCGCCATTCCTGCGTAGACATCCGCCAGGGCCCCTTCGCCCATCTCTTCTCTCACATCGTCTTTTAGGAGTTCGACGGCCTCGCCTGCTGTGATGCCGGCTCTCACCATCATTCCCATGTTCTCGAAGAACGAGCCCATCTCCTCGTAGCTCAGCGCTTTACTCTTTTTCCTTACTTCAGAACTCATTATATGAAGCTCCTTTCTGCTTTTCTATCCGGTTTCCATCCGGTCAATACTGATAAACATCCGTATAGTTCTTTCCGTCTCCGATGAACTTGCTGTCTTCCCCGTTGGCTGAGAAAGTCAGGTCGATCCTGCTCCAGTCCTTTTCGCTGACCTTGAACTCGACCTTCGTCCATCCTGTCTCTTCGGTATAGAACATGTTCCATGCGTGATACAGATCGTTCGGCGCGACATATCCGAATATGATCTTTGTCGGTATGCCCTGGCTCCTTAGCATCGATGCCGCGAGGCTCGAGTAGTCGAAGCATATCCCCTTGCCGCTCTTTAGTATCTCATCAGGCTCGGGTATGTATCCCGACTGTACCGTCTCCGCCTTTTCTTTGTCGTAATCTATATTTTTACACACGAAATCGTAGACAGCCTGCACGAATTCCTGCTCGCTCTCCGCCTTCTTGGCGAGATCCGCAGCTTCCTTCACGCACTCTGACTTTTCGGTGTAATCCGCGTACTGGTTCGGTCTGAGGTACGGGTCGAGCTTGTCCTTCAGCTTGACTTTCGCCTCGCACTTGTAAAGCTCGAAATACTTGTTGTCCTCGATGTTCTTCATCACCTTGATCGTGTAGCTGCCGTTGCCGCACTGCAGCGGGAAGATCTGCGTCTTTCCCATCACGACGTCATAGGTATATGTGTCCTCGTCCTTGATCACCTGCAGCTTGACGCGCGCGTCGCTGTTGCACACAAGGGCTATGTATCCGCTGGACACCGAAGAGAGGTCAACCTGCACCTCTTCGTTACCTTCAGCTTTGCTCTTGTTGAAAGTGGCCTTCCTGAATTTGGGCGTCTCAAAGCCGTCCTCCTTGTCTGCAGCCTTGGCGGTATCGACTGCTTCAGCGCTTTCCGGCGGCTTCGCATCGTCTGCACTCCCGGAGCTTCCTCCGCCGCAGCCCGCCGTGAAGACAGTAAGCAGACACAGAATGAGCACGAGCATCATCGTCTTTGATATGACAGCCACACCGGGCTTTTTCTTTGTCGATCTGCGTGCCACTTTTCTTTCTCTTTCCGTTTCTTTTCTCCGGACCCGCTCCGGGTCCGGAAGCAATTATCAGTATATTCAATAATTACATTAAAATTATACAAAAGAGGAGAAGGAAAGTAAAGAATATATAGTCACAAAAAGCGTCACGCAATGATGAATCGTGTGACGCTTTATCTCATCTGATCCAGATCGATCGTCCAGGCCTGTCAACCGAGTCCGACGTCAAGGCAGATCATCACCGCGGCGCCGAGCGCGAAGCAGACCGTCCCGACGTTCGAGTGCTCGCTTCTGGCCATATCAGGCACCAGTTCCTCTACCACGACATAGAGCATAGCTCCCGCTGCAAAGGCCAGCAGATACGGCAGCACCGGAAGAAGTATTCCTGCAGCCAGTATCATGACTATCGCGCCCGCAGGTTCGACGGCGCCTGACAGGACTCCGTAAAGGAACGTCCGCCCCTTCGGCAGGCCCTCGGCCCTCAGCGGCATAGAGACAATAGCTCCCTCAGGAAAGTTCTGAAGGGCTATGCCTATCGCAAGTGCCATCGCCCCGGCAGGTCCGATCCCGCTGTAGAGCCAGCCGGCGAACACTACGCCCACGGCCATCCCCTCAGGAATGTTGTGGAGCGTCACTGCCAGCACCAGCTTCGTCGTCTTTGAAAGGCCGCTCCGCAGTCCCTCCTCACTCTTGTCCGAATGGATGTGCGGTATCAGCACATCCAAGGCCAGCATGAAAAGCATCCCGACCAGAAATCCGGTGACGGCGGGAACGAAGCTCAGCTTTCCCATGCCGTCCGAATACTCGATCGACGGGATCAGCAGGCTGAAAAAGGACGCGGCCACCATGATCCCTGCCGCGAACCCTGTCAGCGCCTGCTTCTTCCTCACACCCGTACCAATATCCGGAGCCGCCGGCCGCATGAACAGTACGCACGCCGCTCCGAGCACCGTTCCGATGAACGGTATCGATATTCCTTCTATTATCCGTATCCACATTTTTCTCTCCCGGTCTCTTTCTTATTATCCGCCGCCCCGGCGTTTAGTTAGTTAACGCTAACCTTATCATATATATATCCGCTTACTGACTGTTCAAACACCCGGAAGGCGCTCTCATCATCAGTATTCCTTTGCGTCCTCCTCACCGTTGAGTACGCGCAGCGTGCCCTGCGCCAGAGCGAGCATCTCGTCTTCGCCCGCATAGACCTTCACCGGCGCGATCCAGCTGACATGTTCTTCTATCTCCTCGACCACCAGGTTGGAGTGAGCGATGCCGCCCGTCAGCAGTATCGCGTCGACCTTTCCGTTGAGAGCGGCCGCCAGGGCGCCTATCTCTTTCGCGATGCTGTATGTGAATGCGTCGAACAGTTCCTGAGCCTTTTCGACTCCTGCCTCGGCGTCCTTCTGTATCTCTATCGTATTGTTCGTTCCGTAGTAGGCGTTGAAGCCGCCGCTTCCGCATACCATATGATAGACCTCGTCTTCCGTATGCTCTCCCGAAAAGCACATCTTTATAAGGGCTCCGGAAGGGAGGTCCCCCGACCTTTCCGGTGAGAACGGTCCGTCCCCGTCAAGACAGTTGTTGACATCGACGCATTTTCCTTTCTTGTGAGCGCCTACGGACAGGCCCCCGCCCATGTGGACGATGATCAGGTTAATGTCCGTATATTTTTTCCCGACGCTCGCGGCGTATCTTCTCGCCACCGCCTTCTGGTTGAGGGCGTGCCAGACTACCACCTTCGGGAACTCCGGATTGCCCGTATATCTCGAATGGGTCTCGAGCTCATCGACCACAGTCGGATCGACTATGAACGAAGGGATGTTCTGCTCGTCTCCCATCTGCCGTGCGATCAGGCCGCCGAGATTAGAAGCATGCTGGCCTGCTATCCCCTCTTTGAGATCCTCAACAAGAGTATCATTTACAGTATACGTACCGCCTTCGATCGGTCTCACCAGGCCGCCCCTTCCCGTGACGGCATCAAGATCCGACGCTTCGAAGCCGCACTCGTCAAGGAAATCGTCTATCATTTCCTTTCTCCATTCGCGCTGGTCGGCTATCGAATCGAATCCGGCTATCTCCTCCGTGGAGTGCCTGATCGTCTTTTCAAACAATTCCTTTTCATCATCGAACAGAGCCGCCTTCGTCGAAGTCGAGCCCGGGTTTATAACCAGAATCTTCTTGCCCATATCTTTCTCCCGATC
>CAMKAM010000019.1 GCA_946410475.1 uncultured Bacillota bacterium | reverse complement strand
CTGCGGGCGGAGGACAAAAAACAGGAGGGGGTTTTTTTGTGGACGATCTCGTATAATGAACTATTTATTTTGCATAATCAGTATAGATATGTTTTGAATGGTGATAAAATGGTCTAGGAAAACTATGGGGGAACAGATTCTGGGAGCAGAGCTGGGAACAGCGGGACAAAAGAGACGAAAGAGACGAAAGAAGAGAAGGGACAATGAGAGACAATATTCGTATCAGGCTTGAAGAAGGAAACAGGAAATATATCGAGGTCGTCGACAGCGCGAGGCTGAAGGATACGGCGGAGAACGGGCAGCATCCGTATGCCATCGTGGTATGCTGCGCTGATTCGAGGGTCGTGCCGGAGCAGATTTTCGGCGCGGGCATCGGCGATCTGTTCGTGATAAGGGTCGCGGGCAATGTGCTCGACAGGCACCAGCTTGGAAGTATCGAATACGCCGCCGGCCATCTCGACTGCGATCACATAGTCGTGCTCGGTCACACCGGGTGCGGTGCGGTGACTGCTGCGCTCAGCGGCGGCGGAGACGGATTCATACAGTACATCACCGACGACATACTCGAGGCGGTGGGCGACGAGCGCGATCCGTACAAAGCGAGCTGTCTGAACGTGCAACACGCGGTCGGTATATTGAAGAAAGAATTCAATGAGCATCCGGAGATCGGCGGCGCGCTGATCGAGGGCGCGATCTACGATATCGCAAGCGGCGAAGTGAGGTGGCTCGATGAATAACAGGATATTAAGAAGTGCGGCCGCAGTGCTGCTGGCAGTGTGCGTGTGCTTATCAGGGGCGGCTTACACAGCGGTCCCGACAGCGGCTAAAGCCAAGAAACTGTCGGCTTCCTACGTCACCTTGGTGCAGGGCGGAAGCAAGACGGTCAAGCTGTCGGCGGGGTCCGGCAAGTGGAAGATAAAGAATACGGAGATCGCAGCGCTGAAGAGCAAGAAGCGCCGTTCGGTGAAGGTCGTCCCGAGGAAGCCGGGAACGACGGTGCTTGAATGCAAGTCGGGGAGCCGTAAGCTGAAATGCACCATCCGCGTCCTCAACAAGAAGAGGGGGAAGCTGATGGAGAACAGGCTGCCGGCGGTGATCGTCGGGAAGACGCAGACTATCGGCGGCGACCTCGACGAGGGGATGAAGGTAGTTAAACTGAAATATGATACCAAGCGCGCGAAGGTGACCCGCAGTCAGAGGGGCACGGAGCTTACTCTGAAAGTCAAGGGGAAGAAGGCCGGAAAGTTCGACCTTGAGGTCTATTACAACACCGGAGAGTACGAGCCCGTTACGCTCCACATCGTGCCGGGATTCCGCGGTGGCAAGAGCGTCGCGAACACGAAGGCGAATTACCGGAAGTGGCGCAGGGCCTGGGTGAAGAATGCGGTCACTCAGGACATGACCACGTGGGAAGTGATCGACGCGGTCGGATACCTGATCAGCTCGGGCAAGTACGCGTCGGTCGGGAACAACAACGGCAGGACGCTGTGGTACACCGGCAAGGGCACGTGCGTTTCGGGGGCGAAGATGATGAATGATTTCATGAAAGACCTGGGCATCTCGAGCAAGGTCAGATTCGCCGGCGGTGACGGCGACACGACGGATGCGTTCGGGTACTACGTGTCGTTCGGGTCCGGCCACAAGAACACGAAGATATGGCTGGCCGGCAACAAATATATCCTGAATCCGCAGCCGGGGTTCCCGTGGCCGATCGGGATCATCAGGAAGTAGGCGAAAGAGGTTGATAAAGAGGATACCGGAGGCTTAGAAAGCCTCCTTTTTATTGCAGTTTTATACGTTCAAAGTATGAATCGTTCCGGAAGGTGAGAATTCGCAGGAAAATGTATTGACATCGGGGGATATAGCGGATATTATACTTAAAGCAATTTAGCTAAAAAATTTTAGTTAAAATTTATGAATGAAACAGCCGGGCTGCAAACGAGCGGAAAAGAGCGGAGATCAGAATGGAACAGACTTCGAAATGACCGGCGGTTTCAGAGAGATCCAACAAAGGAAACAAAGGAGAAAAGACAATGACATTTGAAGAGGTAAAAGAAGTAATCGTTGAAACACTTAGCTGTGACGAAGAAGACATCACACCGGAAGCTCTGCTCGCAGACGATCTCGGAATCGACTCGCTCGACGCTGTAGAACTCGTACTCGCTCTGGAAGAGAGCTGCGGAGTAAGGATCCCGGACGAAGCACTTGCTGACCTGAAGACAGTTCAGGACGTTATCGACTGCCTCGAGAAGTACAAGGGCTGATTCCGGAAGGATCTAGGCGTAGGTGCTGATATGAAAATGGATCAAAAGGACATCGATGAACTGATCGGAAAGTTCAAGGACTCGGGACTCGGCGTCATGGAATACGAAGAGGACGGCTTCAGACTGCGTATCGAGAAAGAGCCTGCCGTCGTATTCGCGGCTCCCGCTGTTCAGACCGGCGCGAATGTCGCGATGGTCGGAGCGGCTGCACCGATCCAGATGCAGCAGGCGGCAGTAAGCGGCGCAGGCGTGAATGGCGTTGGAGCAGGCGTTGCAGTAAGCGATGCAGGCGTGAATGGCGCTGGCGCGAATGGCGCGGGCGCAAATGTCGCTGGCGCGGCAGTAAGCAACGCAGGCGCAGAGGCCGGCGCGGAAGCTTCGGCGGAGACGATCGACTCGCCGATCGTCGGAGTTTTCTATCAGGCTCCGGCTCCGGGCGAAGAGCCGTTCGTCAAGGAAGGCGACAGAGTCAGCAAGGGCGACGTCGTGTGCGTCGTCGAGGCGATGAAGGTAATGAACGAGATCAGAGCATCATATGACTGCAGGATCCTGAAGGTCCTGGCTGCCGACGGCGGGATGGTCGAATTCGGCAGCGCGCTGTTCGAAGTTGAGAAATGCTGACAGAGGTGGAAGAATGCTAAAAAGGATACTCATCGCGAACAGAGGCGAGATAGCGCTCAGGGTGCTGAGGGCCTGCAGAGAGCTCGAGATAGAGACGGTATCCGTATATACGAAAGGCGACAGGGAGGCCCTTCACACGATGATGGCCGACCGCGCCGTCTGCATAGGAGAGGATGCTCCTTCGTGCGGATACCTGGATATGGACAACATCATAGAAGCCGCAAAACTGACGGGGTGCGATGCAGTGCACCCCGGTTTTGGATTCCTTTCCGAGAACGCGCGCTTCGCTGACAAGTGCGCCGAGAACGGACTCGTTTTCATCGGTCCGTCAGGTGACGTCATTTCGAAGCTGGGCGACAAGGCGGAGGCGAGAAAGATCGCTAAAGAAGCCGGCGCGAGCATAGTGCCCGGCTCCGACGGTCCGGTCAGGACTTTGGAAGATGCGATGAGCTGCGCCGAGGAGATAGGCTGGCCGGTGCTGATAAAAGCGGCGGCGGGCGGCGGCGGCCGCGGCATGAGGATCGCGAGGATGCCGGAAGAGCTTGGGGTAGCGTTCGCGGAAGCAGGCGAGGAAGCCGAAAAATGCTTCGCCGACGGGACGCTGTATATCGAAAAGCTGATAGAGGATCCGCGTCATATAGAGATACAGATCCTCGCTGACAGGGAAGGAAACGTCATCCATCTGGGAGAGAGGAACTGCTCGATCCAGAGGCGGAACCAGAAGATGATGGAGGAGGCGCCGGACTGGACGCTTACTGCATCGATGAGGGAAGCCATGGGGCGCGACGCGGTGAACATCGCGAAGGCGGCAGGCTACGAGAACGCCGGAACGGTCGAGTTCATAACGAGCGGCAACAACTACTATTTCATAGAGATGAACACGAGGCTCCAGGTCGAGCATCCCGTGACTGAGATGGTGACGGGGATAGACATCGTCAAGGAGCAGATAAGGATAGCTTCGGGGCTGGCGCTCACGAAGACGCAGGAAGACATACAGACGAAGGGACACGCCATCGAGTGCAGGATCTGCGCCGAGGATGTGTTCAGGGGATATGCGCCGGACGCAGGCGATATAGATTTCCTTCATCTGCCTTCCGGATTCGGCGTCAGGGTCGAGAGCGCGCTCTACAGCGGATGCAGGATCAGTCCGTTCTACGATTCGATGATATGCAAGATCATCGCTTACGGGGACACGAGGCTCGAGGCCATCAGGAGGATGCGCCGGGCGCTCGGAGAGACGATCATCAGAGGAAGAAAGACGACGCTGCCGATACAGCACCTCATCCTGTACAACCGCGAGTTCCTGAGAGGAAACTACGATACGGGATTCATGGAGAAGTACGGTGCGGGATTCCTCGAACTGTATGAAGCAGCAGGAGGCAAAGAATGAATCCATTCAGAGAACGAAAAAACATACTGGACGCGATCGGCAGAGTGACGAGGCTTACGTTCTCATCGGATGAGAAGGCTTCGGAGGTCATGAAGACCTGCCCCGGCTGCGGACAGAAATACGACTCGAACGAGTGGGCGCATGCCGACTACGTCTGCCCGTCATGCGGAGCATATATCTCCATGACGGCTGCGGAGAGGATAAAGAAGATCGCCGACGAAGGCACCTTCAGAGAATTCAACCGCGGCAGGACAGGCTACGATCCGATAGACTTCCCCGGATACGAAGAAAAGATCCAGAAGATGAGGAAGGACACCGGACTGAAGGAGGCCGTAGTAACGGGCTCGTGCCAGATCGGCGGAGAAAAGGCCGTGCTGTGCGTCATGGACAAGAGGTTCATGATGGCGAGCATGGGAACGGCCGTAGGAGAGAAGGTCTTCCTGGCGTTCGAATACGCCGTCAAGAAGAAACTTCCGATAGTCATCTTCACCGCTTCGGGCGGAGCGAGGATGCAGGAAGGCATCATGGCTCTGATGCAGATGGCGAGGACGTCGGCCGCGGCGGCGAGGCACGATGAAGCGGGCCTGCTGTACATAGCGGTCATGACCGACCCGACGACGGGCGGAGTCACGGCGAGCTTTGCCAGCCTGGCGGATATAACGCTGGCGGAAAAGGGAGCCCTCATAGGATTCGCAGGACAGAGAGTCATAGAGCAGACGATCGGCGAGGAACTTCCGGAAGGATTCCAGAGAGCTGACTTCCAGCGCGAGAAGGGCTTCGTGGACATGGTCGTCGAAAGACAGGACATGAAGACGGTGCTCGCAAGGCTCCTGTACATGCACGGAAGGGGGCGGTCGTATTGAGTCCTAAAGAAGACAAAAGACGCGAGGCTGAGATAAATGCGATCTCGGAAGCAGCCGAGAAGGCGGCTCAGCAGAACGCGGTGGAAAGGGTCATGAAGGCGCGCAGCAAAGAGCGGCCCGTCGTGATCGAATACATTAGCAACATCATAGACGATGCGATGTATCTGGCAGGTGACAGATGCTTCGCTGAGGACGAGAGCGTAACGGGAGGCATCGGACTTTTCAAGGGCATACCGGTGACATTCATCGGGCACAGGAAAGGCCGCGATCTCGAAGAGAACATCAAATGCCGCTTCGGCATGCCGGACCCGGAGGGATACCGCAAGGCGATCAGGCTGATGAAGCAGGCGGCGAAGTTCGAAAGACCCGTGATAGCTTTCGTGGATACACCGGGGGCTTATCCCGGAAAAGAAGCCGAAGAGAGGGGCCAGGGCCAGGCCATAGCCGAATGCATCAAGACGATGAGCCGGCTGCCTGTACCGGTCGTGACCGTCTTTACGGGAGAAGGCGGAAGCGGCGGCGCGCTGGCGTTCGCTTCGGGCGACAGACTGATCATGCTCGAGAACAGCATATTCTCGATCCTTTCTCCGGAAGGGTTCGCGAGCATACTCTGGCATGATGCGGAGAGATGGCAGGAAGCAGCCAAAGTGATGAGGCTCACTGCCGAAGACATAAAGGATCTCGGAGTCTGCGACGAGATCGTCCCGGAACCTGCGGAAACATCTCAGATGCATGAGAGGCGTTTCTTCGATACGGTAGCAGACACTATTTGGCGGAATCTCGGACCGCTTCTCTCAAAGGACGAGGGCGAGCTGGTCAGAGACAGATATCTGAAGTTGAGAAAAACAGGGAGCAAATATGGCAGGAATTAAAGTATTGGGTTACGGCCACGCGCATGGTGAGCGCGAGGTAACGAATGAAGATCTGTCGAAGATCGTAGACACCACTGACGAATGGATCAGATCGAAGAGCGGCATCGAGAAGAGATACTTCGCAGAAGAAAAAGATGACGACGATCTGGCCATGGAAGCCGGCGAGATGGCGATCAGGACGGCCGGCATCAAAGCCGAGGACATAGACCTCATTGTAGTCTGCACGTTCACAGGAGTATATGCGACGCCACAGGTAGCCTGCCGTATAGCAGGAAAACTCGGCATCGGCGACGGCGTCCTCGCGATCGACGTCAACGGCGCGTGCTCGGGATTCGTTTACGGGTTCCAAACTGCTTACGCCCTGCTCGAGAGCGGCAGATGCAAGAAGGCGCTCGTCATAGGAAGCGAAAAGCTCACGACCGTCATGGACATGAACGACCGCAACACATGCGTCCTCTTCGGAGACGGCGCGGGCGCTCTGATCTGCGAATACGACCCGGACGGCCTGTTCGTATCGAACGCGGGCTGCCATCCTGACGAGCACATCCTCGGCTGCAAGCGCGGCGAGGGCGGCATATTCATGCACGGTCAGGAAGTCTACCGTTTCGCGGTAAGCAAGATCCCCGAGTCGATGAACCAGGCGATAAGCGACGCGGGACTGACGAAGGACGACATCGACTGGTTCGTCTGCCACCAGGCGAACATGAGGATCATCAACAGCGTAGCCAGAAAGGTAGGCGCGCCGAAGGAGAAGGTCTTCACTAACATCCAGTACACAGGCAACACGTCGGCGGCGAGCATCGCGATCTGCCTCGGAGAGATGATGGACAAGGGCCTTCTGAAGTCCGGACAGACAGCCGTATGCACATCGTTCGGAGCGGGCCTCACATGGGGATCCGTACTGTTCCGTGTGTAAGCAGAACGATCTGCGGATGCAGTGACGAAATACAGAAGAGAAGGACACAAAGATATGGAAAAGATCAAAGAGATGTTCGGCCTCGAGTTCCCAGTATTTCAGGGCGGTATGTCGAACATAGCGAACGGCAGGTTCGCTGCGGCGATCTCCGAAGCGGGAGCGATGGGAATCATCGGATCCGGCAGCATGGACAGGGAGACGCTGAAAAAAGAGATAGATGAAGCAAGGAGCCTCACGGACAAGCCGTTCGGCGTGAACATCATGCTGATGAACCCGCACGCTGACGATCTGGCGGAGCTCGTATGCGAGGAGAAGGTGCCTCTCGTAACGACGGGAGCGGGAAACCCCGGAAAGTACATCGAGAAGTGGCACGAAGCCGGCATCAAAGTATTCCCGGTAGTATCCACGGTGGCTCTCGCGAAGAGACTCGAAAGCTCCGGAGCCGACGGCCTGATCGCCGAAGGCTGCGAGAGCGGCGGCCATGTCGGAGAACTGACGACGATGGTAGTCGTGCCTGAGGTCGTAGATGCAGTAAGCATCCCGGTAGTCGCAGCGGGCGGAATAGCCAGCGGAAGACAGATGGCGGCGGCTGAGATCCTCGGAGCGGACGGAGTACAGATGGGAACTATATTCCTCGCCAGCGACGAATGCCCGATCCACGAGGCTTACAAAGCAGCCATCCTGAAGGCCAAGTCGAACGACACGGTCGTCACGGGCAGGAGCGTAGGAGCGCCGGTCCGCATCATCAAGAACAAGATGGCGAGAGAGTATCTGAAAAAGGAAAAGGAAGGCGCGAGCCTCGAGGAACTGGAGCAGTACACTCTCGGATCGCTCAGGAGGGCCGTGTTCGAAGGAGATACGAAGACGGGCTCCCTCATGGCAGGCCAGGTATCGGGAATGATCGGCGAAGTGCTGCCGGTCAGAAAGATCCTCGAGCGCCTCGATGAGGAATACAGAGCGGTCACAGGAAAATAGAGCCACGGCGGGACGACCGCTGGATGAAAACGGAGGAACGAAATGAAAACAGCCGTATTGTTCGCGGGCCAGGGAAGCCAGCGCCCGGGAATGGGAAAAGACATATATGAGAACCACCCCGCCTTCAGAAGAGTGTTCGATCTTCTGACCGACGAGGAGAAAAACGCGGCGTTCGAGGGACCGGAGAGCGAGCTCGTGAAGACTGAGATCACGCAGCCGGTACTGCTCGCGTTCGCGCTCGGCGTGTACGAGACGCTGAAGGAGGAAGTCCCGGGATTCGATCCCGCTATGGCGGCGGGCCTGAGCCTCGGCGAGTACTCTGCGCTTACTGCTTCAGGAGTCTTCACGACAGAGCAGGCCCTGGACATCGTAAGGACCAGAGGCCGCCTGATGGCTGAGTGCGCAGAAGGCACCGACACTGAGATGTCGGCATGCATCGGAGCGGCAAGGGAAGACGTCGAGAGGTTCGTAAAGGAAGCCAACGCTGCCGGCCATGTCGAGACAGCGAACTACAACTGCCCCGGACAGATAGTCATCGCGGGAACGCGCGAGGGAGTCGAGGCCGTTGAGAAGATGATGGAAGAAGAAGGCGCGGGACGCTGCATCCGTCTTACAGTAAGCGGACCGTTCCACACATCATACATGGAGCCTGCTTCGGAAGGCCTTGCGGAACTGTTCGAAAGCGAGCAGTTCGGCGAGATGCAGATACCGGTGCTCTTCAACTGCACGGGAAAAGAACTCGCAGAGGGCGAGAGCATCAAGGACCTTCTGGTAGAGCAGGTGAAGAGCAGCGTCATGTTCGAAGACCAGATCAGGAACATGATCGCGGCGGGAGTCGATACGTTCGTAGAGATCGGACCGGGCAAAGCCCTGACGGGATTCGTAAAGAAGACGGACAGATCCGTGAAGACGATCAACATCGACAAAGAAAAAGACATTGCGAAGGCTGCGGCGAAGCTCGGCGCTGAGTAAGCAGCTTCTGAAACGGAGGAGCAAACAATGAAAAAGGATAACGCGGCCGCCAACGACACAGCTGTCATCACAGGCGGAGCAAGAGGTATAGGAAGAGCGATCACGCTCGCGCTCGCGGCAAAGGGCTGCGACGTCGTCATCAACTATTCCGGAAGCAAAGAGGCTGCGGAGGAGACGGCGAAGGAGTGCGAAGCTCTCGGAGTAAGAGCGGTAACGGTACAGGGAAACGTCGCTTCTGAAGAGGACTGCGCTAAGATAGTCGAGACGGCGAAGAAGGAGTTCGGAAAGATCGACATCCTCGTAAACAACGCAGGCATCACCAGAGACGGTCTCCTGATGACTATGAGCGAAGAGGATTTCCAGGCTGTGCTCGACGTCAACCTGGTGGGAGCCTTCAGGATGATGAAGGCTGCGGCAAGGATGATGATCCGCGCGAGATACGGAAGGATCATCAACATCTCGTCCGTATCCGGTATCATGGGCAACCCCGGACAGACGAACTACAGCGCGAGCAAGGCCGGCATCATCGGCATGACGAAGTCCTATGCGAAGGAAGTCGCTGCAAGAGGCATCACTGTCAACGCGATCGCTCCGGGATTCGTAAAGACGGACATGACGGATGCTATGACGGAAAAAGCGATAGAGACGATCAAGGCGGAGATCCCGGCTGCAAGAGCCGGAGAGCCGGAGGATATAGCGAACGCGGCGGCATTCCTGGCATCGCGTGATTCGGGGTATATCACAGGTCAGGTACTTTGTGTCGACGGCGGCATGTGCATGTGATACGGAGGGAAGAAAATGAGAAAGAGAGTAGTGATAACAGGTATAGGCGCTATTTCACCTATAGGCAACTCGGCGGCGGAGCTTTGCGACAACGCCTTCGACGGAGTATGCGGCATCGCACCGATGACGCTGGTCGATACGACGGACAGAAAAGTCAAGGTCGCAGCTGAGGTAAAGGACTTCGATCCTCTGACGGTGTTCACGAAGATGGAAGCCAGAAGGACGGCGAGGTTCTCGCAGTTCGCAGTGGCCGCAGCAGTCGAAGCCTTCGAGCAGTGCGGCATCGATATGGAGCAGGAAGACGCTTCGAGATGCGGCGTTTCGATATCGAGCGGCATCGGCGGACTCAAGACGATAGAGACAGAATATGAGAAGGGAAAGAGACGCGGTTTCGATTCGATATCGCCGCTCTTCATCCCGATGATAATAGCGAACATGGCCTCGGGGCTCACTGCTATAAGGCTGGGCTTCAAGGGCAGCGCGAACTGCATCGTGACGGCATGCGCTTCCGGTACGGACGCTATCGGACAGGCGTTCCGCACGCTCCGCGACGGATATGCAGACGTCATGGCTGCAGGCGGAACAGAGGCGAGCATCACCGACCTCGGAGTCGGCGGCTTCGCATCGATGATGGCTGTTTCCGGTTCGGAAGATCCTAAGAGAGCATCGATACCGTTCGATAAGGAAAGAGCGGGATTCGTAATGGGCGAGGGCGCAGGAGTCGTCATCATGGAGACTTACGAGCACGCCAAGGCAAGAGGAGCAAAGATCCTCGGAGAGATCGTCGGATACGGAGTGGGCTGCGACGCTCATCACATGACGGCGCCTCTCGAGGATGGATCCGGCGCTGCGAAGACGATGGAAGATGCGATCGCTGACGCGGGCATCGCTCCGGAGGATGTGAAGTACATCAACGCTCACGGAACGGGAACTCCGATGAACGACCGCTGCGAGACGGCGGCTGTCAAGAGCACTTTCGGAGAGCATGCAAAAGATCTCGTGATCTCGTCGACGAAGTCGATGATAGGTCATACGCTCGGAGCATCAGGAGCCCTCGAAGCTATCGTGACGATGGAAGCCCTCTCAAGACAGATGGCTCCGCCGACGATCGGCTACAAGGTGCCCGATCCGGACTGCGATCTCGACGTATGCCCGAACGAGGCGAAGAAGATCGAGACAGAGTATGCGATGAGCAACTCGTTCGGTTTTGGCGGACACAACGGATCGCTGATCTTCAAGAGAGTAAGCGAATAGAAGAAAGGATAAGAAATGCAGCTGGACATCCATGAAATACAGAAGATACTCCCGCACAGATATCCGTTCCTGATGGTAGACAGGATCACGGACATGGAACCGGGAAAATACGCACGCGGTATCAAGTGCATATCGGCTAACGAAGCGCAGTTCCAGGGACACTTCCCCGACTATCCGGTGATGCCGGGCGTCCTCATCCTCGAGGCGCTCGCGCAGGCAGGCGGATGCGCCATCCTCTACTCCGAGGAATACCGAGGAAAGATCGCTCTGTTCGGAGGAGTGAAGAAGTGCCGTTTCAAGCGCGAAGTCATGCCCGGAGACGTGCTGGAGCTCTATTGCGAGATCACAGCGGTACGCGGCCCGGCAGGCTTCGGAAAGGCCGTTGCATCGGTCGACGGTGAAGTCGCCTGCGAAGCGGAACTGTCATTTGTAATTAAGGATTGAGTATCAGGGAGAGCTCTGATATAATGACGTTTTGGTAGGGAGATGTCAGAAATGTCAGAAATGTTAGAAAAGAATATAGCAAGGATCTATAACAAGTTCAAACTCCACTTGTACGGTCAGATACTCAGAGACATGAAAAACAAGGAAGACGAGCCGCTGTCGGTACAGGAAGTGGTGTATCTCGAACTGATCACGGCCCTCCGTCATCCGACGGTGAACGAGTTCGCTTCGTACGCGAAGCTGTCCGGACCGAACGCTGCTTACAGGGTCAACAGGCTCGTGCAGAAAGGATACGTCAGGAAGTCCCAGTCGGAGCGCGACAAAAGGGAGTTCCACCTGCACCCTACGCCGAAGTACAGACAGAACTACGGTTCTGCGATGAAGTACATCAACACGGTCGCGGACAGGATGCGGGGACGCTTCCCGGAAGAGGACATAGAAAGGTTCGATGAGATGCTGAAAGTGATCGCATCGGAGCTGATGCCGGAGATGCATTCTCTTAACAGCAATACGTACGAGCCGGAGGAACAGTAAGAAAGACGAGCAACGGAGATTTTTCTATTGGTGTTTGTCTACATTATTGATACAATTAGGTCAGAAAGCTTATAAAACCTTTCTGGCTTTTTTGTATATTTGCCGGCGGCGGGCGGGTCATGACATAACCGTGCCGATAGCAAAAGAAACAAGGTGTGATATCCATGGGAATGAAAAATGATAACAACAAACTGAATCCTTTAGCCATTGTCATCGTACTGGTAGTAACGGTGACCCTTCTGTTCGGGACTATATGGATGGGCATGAGCGCAAGGAGAGCGACTGACGATGCTGTAAGGTCAGTCAGCAGGATGTTCATGGACGAGCTTACAGGAAGGCGAGAGCAGGTGGTGGCTTCGAACCTTGAGACGAACGTCAACGCCATAAAGAACGCTCTCGAACTGATAACGGACGAAGATCTGAGCAACATGGAACATCTGAAGGCTTTCGATCTCAAGATAAAACAGCTCTACGATCTCGACAAGTTCGCACTAGTCGACTCGGATGGCCTGATATATACGTCGAAGGGCACATTGAACAATATCGATGACTACTCGTTTGATTACAAGACTATGTCGGAGCCGAATATTTCGGTGAAGGATCTTCACACCAAGAACAAGAAGGTCATAATAGCGGTGCCGGTAAAAGGCATCAAGTTCGAAGGGAAAGATATCAAAGCCTGCTTCATGGAGATCGGTATGAAGAGGCTGTTCACAGGCCTGTCGCTGCAGTCTGACACGAACGAGATGACATTCTGCAACATATATACGAAGGACGGTGTAGCTCTTTCGGATGCGATACTCGGAGGACAGGCAAGCGAGACCAACCTGTACGATGCGCTGAAGAAGGCTGATTTCGATAGAGGGTATTCGTACGACCGGATCAAAGAGGATTTCGATAAGGGAGAGGCAGGAGTCGCTTCCTTCACATATGGCGATATACAGGAAACGCTCGACTACGTTCCGGTCACAGGGACTGACTGGATGCTGACATACCTCATACGTGAGAGCGTCATCAGTGACAATATCAGGGGCATATCGAACAGGCTGACTCTCAGGAGCGTGCTGCAGACGCTGATCACGATCGCGGCTCTCCTGCTGGTGTTCCTGTACATGGTGACACAGGCAAGGAAGGACGCAGAGATCGAGGCGAAGCGCGAAGAGGCGGAAGCGAAGCTCGCCCTGCAGGAAGAGCTCCTTGAGAAAGAAAAGCAGAGAGCACAGCTCGACAATATGATCACCGCAATGGCTTCGGACTACAGGAGCGTCTTCTATATAGACCTCGACAGCGATAAGGGCAGGTGCTACAGAACGAGCGAGAACAAGGAGGATATCATAGGCCAAGGCGGGACATTCTGCTTCAGCGAAAGCTTCAAAGAGTATGCGAATCTTTATGTAGCGGACGATTACAAGGAGGGATTCCTCGAATTCATCGATCCGGAGAATATAAGGAAAGCTCTTGAAAAAGAAGTGATGATCTCCTACAGATATCTGACGGTCAGGAACGGCGTAGAGGCTTACGAGATGCTGAGGATGGCTGACGTAAGGAACACAGACGACCGTGACGACAAAGAGGTCCACGCGCTCGGCATAGGCTTCAGTGACGTGGATGAGGAGATGAGGAAGCAGATGTCGCAGAGCATGGCGCTCAGGGACGCGCTGCTGGTCGCAGAGGAAGCGAACAAAGCCAAGACTGCCTTCCTCTCGAACATGAGCCATGAGATAAGGACACCGATGAACGCTATCATCGGTCTCGACAGCATAGCTCTGAGCGATGATGAGATCTCGGACAAGACGAGGAACAGCCTCGAGAAGATAGGCGGAGCTGCCCGCCACCTGCTGAGCCTGATCAACGACATCCTCGACGTATCGAGGATAGAGTCCGGCAACATGGTGATAAAGGAAGCGGACTTCTCGTTCTCGAAGTTCCTCGAGCAGATCAACGCCATGGTCTCCACGCAGTGCGCGGAGAAGGGTCTCTCATATGACTGCGTGATCAACGGCGAGATAAGCGACCACTATATCGGCGACGACCTCAAGCTCAGACAGGTGCTGCTGAACATCCTCGGCAACGCGGTCAAGTTCACACCTGAGGGCGGCAGCGTTTCGCTCACGGTGGAGAAGGCTGCCGAATACGAAGGCAAGACGGCTATGAGGTTCGCCATCACCGATACGGGGATCGGTATGGACAAGGAATACATCCCGAAGATGTTCGATATGTTCAGCCAGGAGGATTCCTCCAGAACGAACAAGTACGGAAGCACGGGAC
>CAMKAM010000018.1 GCA_946410475.1 uncultured Bacillota bacterium | reverse complement strand
AAAAGTACACTTTGAGGCTGTGGACGCTCTGCTTCTGGAGTTCGAAAGTGTCCGGACGGCACTTTTCAAGGATAAATGGGGTCGTTCGGCCGCCCGGTTAGCGATATATCGTCAGAATGATAGATGAGGTGCAGCAATCATTCTATTTGTTTCCGCAAAAGTGTACTTTTGTATCTTTTTTTCTTCGTGCTTCGTACACATTGACTTGAAAGATGATATTCATGTTTTGTCAGCGGGTATACTGATAGGTATGTGAGTGATATAATGCGGGCGGGTACCCGGATCGTCGGGTATATGGCAGGGCTGATCAGGATAAATGGCAGAACTGCCGGAAGCAGGCAAGGACAGGCATATGAAGAAAAGAATGAATAGCAGTAAAACGATCATCTTGAAAGCGGCTGCGGCCGCGATCGCTCTGGTGATGACCGCTGCGTCATGCGGAGCAGTGTATTTCAGTGAGTTCTACCATGCGGCACATGGTGCGCAGGCCGCGATGGCCGGCTCGGATACTGTAAAGGTGGAAAAGCTCGGAGGAGGAAAGGGATATCTGTTCGACGGCCCCGGAGAGGACAGAGCTTTCACTTTCCTTCAGGGAGGAAAGGTCGAAGAGGAAGCTTATGCACCGCTGATGATGAGGATAGCGCAGAGCGGCACAGACTGCTTCCTGATCAGCAGCCCTGCGAATTTCGCGCTCTTTGACAGATCGGAAGCTGTCAAAGTCGCAGAGGACCATGAATATGCTGAATGGTACATCGGAGGCCACTCACTCGGCGGCGTTGCAGCTTCGATGACAGCGGCCGAATACGATTTCATGTTCAGCGGCATCGTCCTTCTCGGAGCATATCCGGCGGAAGAGGTGCCAGGGAAAATGAGACTGCTTTCGATATACGGGAGCGAAGACGGCGTTCTGGATATGGACAGTTATAAAGAAGGAAAGAAGCTCTGGCCGAAAGAAGCGGATGAAGTCATTATCGAAGGCGGAAGCCATGCGGGTTTCGGAGACTACGGTCCGCAGAAGGGCGACGGAAAGCCATCGATGGGAAGCGAAGAGCAGATCGAAAAAACCGCCGATGCTATCACCGAATGGATCGGGAAATAAGCTGACAAGCAAAAGTGCTTGACAGCAAGTTGGCACTGTGGTAGTCTACCCAAGGTGACAAGCCGGACGGCTTGACATGGAGACGGAGATGAACAGTGATACGAAACTAAGTCTTGAATATGATTTTTACGGAGCTCTTCTCACGAAGAGGCAGAGCGAAGTGATGCAGCTGTATCACGAAGAGAACCTGTCTCTTTCCGAGATAGCCGAAGAGTTCGGCATCAGCCGGCAGGGCGTTCACGACGCGCTGAAGAACGCGCAGGAAGCTCTTACGACATACGAGGAAAAGCTCGGTCTCGTAGAGAGGTTCATGAGGACGAACGCCGCTGTTGCAAGGATCGATGAGATCATTGACGGAATGAACGATGAAGGGACTTGCAGCGGACTTAAAGAGATAAAACAGATCATCGATTCGCTGAATGATTAAAGAAGAGATACATTATGGCATTTGAAGGATTATCCGAAAAACTGAATGGAGTGTTCTCGGGCCTTAAGGGCAAGGGTTCGCTTACTGAACAGGACATAGACAGCGCGATGCGAGAGGTCAAGCTCGCACTCCTCGAGGCGGACGTCAACTTCAAGGTAGTAAAGGAGTTCGTCGCTTCCGTCAAGGAGAAGGCCCTCGGAGAAGAGGTCATGCAGAGCCTTACCCCTGCGCAGCAGGTCATAAAGATCGTCGACGCGGAGCTTACGGATCTGATGGGAGGCGCGGGCAGCAAGCTGACGTTCTCATCGTCCCAGGTCACAGTCATCATGATGGTGGGTCTGCAGGGTACAGGTAAGACGACGACGTGCGGCAAGCTTGCAAGCTGGCTGAAGACGACAGGCAAGAAGCCGATGCTGTGCGCATGCGATATCTACAGACCGGCGGCCATCGACCAGCTCGAGGTAGTCGGAAAGCAGGTCAACACTCCGGTGTATACGCTAAGATCGTCGAAAGAGCCTGAGGTCATAGCGCTCGCGGCGCTCAAGGAAGCCCAGCAGAAAGGCTTTGACACACTGATCATAGACACGGCCGGTCGTCTGCAGATAGACGAGGAGCTGATGGAAGAGCTCGCAAAGATCAAGAGGATCGTAAAGCCGCATGAGATACTGCTGGTAGTCGATGCTCTCACAGGTCAGGACGCGGTCAACGCGGCTCAGGGATTCAACGACAAGCTCGGCATCGACGGCGTCATCATGACGAAGATGGACGGCGACTCCAGAGGCGGAGCTGCTCTCTCGGTCAAGAAGGTCACAGGCAAGCCGATCAAGTTCGTCGGTATGGGCGAGAAGATGGACGAGCTCGAACCGTTCCATCCGGAAAGGATGGCCTCCAGGATCCTCGGCATGGGCGACATGATGAGCCTCATCGAGCAGGCCGAGACAAAGTTCGACGAGGAGCAGGCGGCAAAGCTCGAGAAAAAGATAAAGAAAAACAAATTCGATCTCGAAGATTTCCTCGATCAGATGCAGCAGGTCAGGAACATGGGCGGTCTTGAAAAGATCATCTCGATGCTTCCGGGACAGCACACAAAGGCGATGAAGAGCGTCGACATCGAAAAGGGTGAAAAAGAGTTCATCATGATGGAAGCGATCATCCGCTCGATGACGAAGGAGGAAAGAAGGAATCCTTCGATCCTGAACGCGAGCAGGAGAAAGAGGATCGCTGCCGGAAGCGGCGTTGCAGTCAGCAAGGTCAACAGCACGATCAAGAAATACGAAGAATCGAAAAAGATGATGAAGCAGATGATGAAGCCGGGAGCGAGACTTCCGAACTTCTTCAGATAAACGTCAGTAAGCCGGTTGATATCACAGATCAAAATCAAATGGCATACGACATAAATGAAATATATCAAGTAACACAATCGAAACGGAGGAAAACAACCAATGGTCAAGATCAGACTTAAGAGAATGGGAGCAAACAAGAAGCCTTTTTACAGAGTAGTCGTAGCTGACTCGAGAAAGCCCAGAGACGGCAGATTCATCGAAGAACTCGGATACTTCGATCCCCTCAAGGAGCCCAACGAGATCAAGATCGACGCTGAGAAAGCTCAGAAATGGCTCGACAACGGCGCACAGCCCACAGACAGAGTAAAGGCTCTCTTCAAAGAAGCAGGTATACTCCAGTAAAGAAAGCGGTGGAAGCGAATGGTACAATTAGTTGAACAGATCGCTAAGTCACTGGTCGATGACCCGTCCGCTGTTGAAGTGACGGAACATGCAGACAAGAGCGTAACAGTGATACAGCTAAAAGTCGCCGCGGACGATATGGGAAAAGTCATAGGAAAGCAGGGCAGGATCGCAAAGGCGATCAGGACCGTCGTGAAAGCAGCGGCTGTCAAGGCAAATAAAAAGGTCGTAGTTGAAATAGTACAGTGACTGGCAAGGCACATATGTCGAATATGTGCCTTTTTCAAAATCAGCATCCTGCGGGGAGAGAAAGCATGGCAGATATCAGGATAGGAAAGATAGTGAACGCCCACGGTATCAAGGGAGAGGTCAAGCTCATCAGTTATTCGGATGACCCTGACCGCTTTGAGATGCTCGAAAGCATCATCGTGAAGGGCCCTGCCGGAGACCGCGCGGATGCGGTAAGCGAGTACTTCATCGAAGACGTAAGGTACAAAGTGGGAAGCATCATTCTCAAACTCGAGGGGGTAGACGACCGCAACGCCGCGGAGGCGATGAAGGGATCGTTCGTGTATATGGACGAAGAAGACCTGCCGGAGCTCGAAGAGGGTCAGTTCTATGTCAGGGATATAGCAGGATCGGACGTCCTGCTGGAGGACGGCAGAAAGCTTGGCACTCTGAAGGACGTCAGGACGAACACGGCTCAGGATCTTTATATCGTCTCAAGGGCGGAGGAGGATCCGGGAAGGTCGGACCTCATGATCCCGGGCGTAGATGAATTCATAATAAGCGTCGACCCGGAAGCGAAACGGATCGTAGTAAGGCTGCCCGAAGGGCTCGAGGAGATATAGCGATGAATATCCAGGTATTGACGCTCTTCCCCGAGATGTTCTCACCGCTGGAACACAGCATGATAGGAAGGGCAAGGCAGAACGGGATAGTCGAGATGTCTTTCATAGATATCCGCGACTATACAAAAGACAAACATAACAGGACGGATGATTATCCGTTCGGCGGGGGACAGGGAATGGTCATGATGGCCGATCCTGTCTTTTCAGCGCTCAGAGATATAGACGCGGGAAGCAAAAGGATCGTTTACATGTCGCCTAAGGGGCGGGTGCTCGATCAGGAAAAGATAACGGAACTTTCGGAAGAGAAGGATCTTGTGATCCTCTGCGGCCACTATGAGGGGATCGATGAGAGGATACTCGAAAAATGGGATATCGAGGAGATCTCCATCGGCGACTACATCCTTACAGGCGGGGAGCCTGCGGCAGTAGTCCTGATCGATTCAGTCGTGAGGATGCTTCCGGGGGTGCTCTCGTCGGAGGAATCCGCGATGGAGGAGTCGATATACTCCGGTCTGCTCGAATACCCGCAGTACACTCATCCAAGAGAGTATGAGGGCATGGAAGTGCCGGAAGTGCTGCTCTCGGGACACCACAGGAACATCTATCTGTGGAGGTTCGAGAAGGCTCTCGAGATAACGAAAGAAAGGCGTCCGGATCTCTTCGAAGCGTTTCTTGAGAGGGCCGGAGAGCTCGCGAAGGATGAAAAAACGATATTGGAAAAGTTCATATGATGGTGTAGAATCTTTAGGGGAAAAAGATATTAGAAAATGACCAGATTGAACAAAAAGACCGTAGTCATCTTCATACTTCTTGTGGTGGCTCTTTACATATTGATAGAAGTCGTGCCGCGCGTCACAGGCGCCCTTACAGGCACAGAGACTTTGCAGTACGGAGAACTGAAGGTATCCGTACCTGTTGAGAGCTGGGTCGTGAGAGACGAGACATGCTATAAGGCGGCTGCCGACGGAACAATGAAGGGCTTTGCCGATGAAGGCACCCTGGTGAAACGCGGAAGCAAAGTCGTCGATTTCACGAAAACGGAAGGCGGCAGCGAAGAAGACGATGTGAATGACAGCGGTTCAAAATACAAGGGAATAAGGGAGAGGCTCGGAGATGCGCTTGTGGAGGACAAGAACCAGAAAGCGCAGAGAAAAGGCATTTTCTCCTGTTATATAGACGGGTATGAGAGCACCTTCACACCCGGAAAAATGAGAAAACTCGAGTACGGCGATGTGAACGGTATAGACAAAGAGCCTAAAGACCTGAAGAGGAAAAAGGCTCACGCCGGAGAGCCGATCTACAAGATCGCTGACAACAGTCAGTGGTATCTTCTGTTCTGGATCGAGGACAGCGATATCAGTAAATTCGAAAAGGGCGCACCGGTCAAGATCGCGTTCGAGGACGGCGACATAGACGGCAAAGTTTACTCTGTAGACCAGGATGGCAAAAGATACAGGACCATCGTCAGTACGAACAGGTATTACAAGAATCTGATGAAGATCAGGAAAGCCGATGTTCAGATCGTCACGACGGACATGGAAGGTCTTCTGATCAGCAACAAGTGCCTGACAACGAAGAAAAAACAGGTCGGCTGTTATGTGAAGACCACGACGGGGGATTATGTGTTCCGCCGCGTGCAGACTCTGGCGACCGATGGTGAGAAGACTCTCGTGACAGAGACGCAGTTCTTTGACGAGGACGGAAAGCCCGTCAATACAGTAAAGGCATATGATGAAGTTCTGACAGAACCTAAATAGGAGTGCGGAAAATGGTCGATATAAAATCCAATCTTGAAAATGTAAGAAGCAGCATGAAGGACGGCGTCCATCTTGTCGCTGTAACGAAAACACATACGCCGGCTGAGATAAATACAGCTATCGACTGCGGTGTGACCGATATAGGAGAGAACAAAGTCCAGGAGATCCTGGATAAATACGAAAGTGTCAAGCCGGTGCGCTGGCACATGATAGGGCATCTCCAGACTAACAAAGTAAAATACATCATAGACAAGGTGGTCCTCATCCATTCTGTCGACTCGCTAAAACTCGCGAAGGAGATCAACAAGAGAGCGGCGCAGCATGAAAAAGTGATGGATATCCTTGTACAGGTGAACATAGCTGACGAAGAAAGCAAGTGGGGCGTATCAAAGGATGAGGTAAACAGCCTTATCGACCAGATCGCTTCTGAGTGCCCGAACGTCAGGATAAAAGGACTGATGACGGTCGTTCCGTATGCGGACGATCCGGAAGAGATAAGAGGATATTTCGCTGAAGTCAAAGAGATGTACGATGGATATGCAGGCGATGCCAGAGAGATGGTGGACTTCGAATATCTTTCAATGGGCATGACGCATGACTATGTCACTGCCATGGAGGAAGGTTCGAATCTGATCAGAGTTGGTACAGGCATATTCGGAACGAGAGTATATTGATAGTGAGCAGGAGGAAAGAAACATGGGTGTTTTTGACAAGTTCAAAGATCTTGTAGGTATTGAGGAATATGATGAAGATGACTATCTTGAAGAAGATGTAAGACCGGTCGTTTCTCAGATGGAAAGACAGCGTGTCGAACCGAGAAACGTCGAACCCAGAAACAATTATTCGCAGAGGACAAGAGAGAAGGTACTGTCCATGCAGAAGGGGGACGATGCTATGAAAATGGTTGTTACAGAGCCGGCGGGTTTCGAAGAGTGCCCGAAGCTGGTGGATTCTCTGAAAGCGAGAAAGCCCGTTATCATCAATCTTGAAAAGATCGATTCGGATACGGCAAGAAAGATCTTCGACTTCCTCAGCGGAGCGACATATGCGCTCAATGGAACAGTTCAGAAAGTAGCGAACAATATTTTCGTATTTGCACCTGAGAACATCGATATTGCTGCTAACGCACCTGAAACCAAAGGTTTCGATTTCAGCAAAGACAGTGAAAACTGGAGGTAGATCATGATCACTCCGAAAGAGATACAGACAAAGCAATTCTCAAAGGTGATGAGAGGTTACAAGGATGAAGAGGTCGACATGTTCCTCGATCTGATCACTCTTGACCTTGAACAGATACTGAAAGAGAATGAAGAACTCAAGTCTCAGGTCGCCGATCTTCAGAGGAAGGTAGAGAGTTACCATAATACTGACAGTGAGGCTGAAAGACTTCTCAAGCAGGCTCAGGAACTGATGAGAGATATTTCGGACAGCGCTGACAAGAGAGCGGAACTGGCTATCAGGAACGCAGGTATCGAAGCTGAGTCTATCCTTCGTGAAGCAAGAGAAAGGGCCGCAAGGATAGATGAAGATAACGACCGTGTCAGAAGGTCTGCTGAGAACTTCAAATCAAGATACAGAAGTATGCTTGAAGACGAACTTGCAAAACTTGAGAAGAATGATAATAAGAGTGTAGAAATTGAAGAAGTGACGAGACTGGAAGATCTGTTCGATGACATCGAGTTTCAGCCCGCAAAGAAGAAGACAGATACACTCGACATGCCGACCATTATTTCGGATTCCATACCCGACGCGCCCGGGCTTGCCGAAGACGGAGACAGACGCACAGTCATCGTTAATATGGGAGAAGAAGTGTGAGTAAGAAAAAACATAAGACCAGGATGTCGAAAGAACAGAAGGCTGCAAGGCAGAGGCCGGTAGTTGAGTCGACGGCGTCGAAAGCCGCGGCGGCTCAAAGAAGGGAGATGCCTCAGTCGAATCTGAAATCGCATCCTTTCTGGTTTTACCTGATCATGATAGCCATCATAGTTGCTATCGATCAGTGTCTGAAACTGCTGGTCGAAAACAACATAGCCGTTGGAGCCAAGGTATATATCGTAGAACAGTATCTTGTCCTGACGAATGTCCATAATACCGGAGCGGCATTCAGCTTCCTGGCGGATCAGCCGCAGGTGATCATGGGAGTAACATCGGCGATAGTCGCGGTAGGTTTCTATTTCCTGTTTGTGTTCAGGGGCAATCCTCTGATGCAGACCTTCATATCGCTGATACTCGGCGGAGCAAACGGCAACCTGCTCGACAGAATGACGCATGGCTATGTGATCGACTACATCGATATCAACATCATACCGGTGTTCAACTTCGCTGACATATGTGTCACAGTAGGCACGCTCTTCCTGTGCATCGTAATAACGGCGCTCAGCCGAGGAGGAAGCAGACGTGGATAACGCTAAGATCATAACGATCAAAGGCATCGGTCCGGCAAATGAAAGGATCGATGCCTTTTTATCTTCTGAGACAGACGGGATGTCGAGGAGCGGCATCCAAAAGCTGATAGAGAGCGGCGCCGTTACGGTGAACGGCGTTGTTTGCGATTCCAAAAAGTATAAGGTCAGGGAAGGCGATGAGATCTTGATAACTGTTCCTGAGCCGGAAAAACTCGATGTTGAACCTGAAGATATCCCGGTCGATATCGTCTACGAAGACGATCATATCATAGTAGTCGACAAGCCGAAGGGCATGGTAGTGCATCCCGCTCCGGGCAATCCGAACGGAACCCTGGTGAACGCCTTGCTTTATCACTGCGCTGGGAGACTTTCATCGATAAACGGGGTCGAAAGGCCGGGGATAGTACATCGCATCGATAAGGATACGAGCGGTCTTCTGGTAATAGCCAAAACAGATGTCGCACACGAATCTCTGGCGACCCAGCTTGCCGAACATTCGATGACAAGGGCATATAAGGCTATCGTCCACGACAATATCAAGGATGATGAGGGACGTATCGATCTCCCGATCGGACGCGATCCGAATAACAGGTTCAAAAGAGCGGTGACGAGCAGAAACTCGAAGAGGGCAGTAACGAATTATAAAGTCCTTGAAAGATTCGGAAAGGCCACTTTGATAGAAGCCCGTCTGGAAACCGGAAGGACACATCAGATCAGAGTCCATATGGCATATATAAAGCACCCTCTGGTCGGTGACCCGCTGTACGGCCCGGCAAGATCGAAATACAGGGAGATGGGCCAGATGCTCCATGCGTATCTTCTTGGTTTCATCCATCCAATAAGCGGTGACTATATGGAATTCAGGAGCGAACTGCCTGAAGAATTTTCTAATATGCTGGAACGTTTTCGTAAGATGTGATCCGCCGCACTATGCAGACCGATCGGGGATGTTCGGAAGCATTTCGGCACCGGCGGTCGGTATCCGATCGGCTCATTTCGTTGTAACGTATTTGAGACAGTCTTCGCATATGAATCCGCCTTTGAAAGGACGTCCTTTTTTAACGGATTCGCAGAGACTGCACTTTGGCTTCCTGTAATAGTCCGATCTTTCAGAAACCATTGTGATCATCCTCCATAAACGTCTGTTATCCTGACATCCCCGATCTGCTCTAAGGGTCAGCCTAATGATAAACTTCCAAAATATGGATTTCAACAAAAAGCGGTCGAAATCCGTTTTAAAGCGGTTTAAATCCCTTTTTGCGACATTGACCCCGGTGACGGAGAGGGCAGATCGTTTCGATTTACATAAAAGCGCGGGTTTGGTAGAATGATGAAAAGAGAGAGGAAAGGAGGATCACAGTTATGAAGAGAGTGATCGCGGTGATATGCTGCATGGTAATGGCTGCTTCCTGCTTCCTCATGGCCGGCTGCGGAGGCACGGACATGTCGGACAGCAAATATCTGGGGAAATGGCAGGCGACGATAGCGGAGTACGGCGGATTCAAACTTGGTGTGGATGACGCGCTGGGCGGAGAGTTCTCGTTCACGCTGAATGCTGACGGCACGGTGGACGTGGTCGTGACAGGCGATAAAGAATCCGGTAAATGGAGTGAGACCGATAATGGAATCAAATTCGAAGAAGGCGACGAAGAGTTGAATTTCGTCGAAGAAGACGGAAATCTGACCCTGAACTATTCAGGAATGAAGCTCACATTCGAGAAAGAATGATCATACTTTGAGATCCGAAGGGTCCTTCGGAGTCATGTAGAGGGTGCGGTTGTCAGTGAAGATGACCATCCCCGGCTTGGCTCCGGAGGGCTTTTTTACGTACCGTACCTGTGTGTAGTCGACGGGAACGTTCGACGAGCTCCTGCCTTTACTGTGCCAGGCGGCGATATTGGCGGCCTGGAGCATGGAAGCATCATCGACGGTGCGTCCTTCCGGGAAGAGGATGACATGGGAACCGGGGATATCCTTGGTATGGAACCAGATATCCGTCCTTGCAGCCTTCTTAAGAGTAAGCTGGTCGTTCTCCTTGTTGTTCCTGCCCACCAGGACGCGGAAACCTCCGGTGGTCCTGTATTCGATGAAACGCAGTTTGGCTTTTCTCGTGCGGCCTTTCTGTTTTCTGGCGCGGACATAGCCTTCTTCGATAAGTTCTGTACGGATGTCGTCGAGGTCCTCGACGGTCGATGCATTCTCGATGAAAGATGAAACGGATTCGAGATAGGAGATGTCGATGTCTGTCTGCTCGAGCTGGCGCTGCTTTTCGACGAGGGCTGTCTTGCTCTTGCTGTATTTCTTGAAATATATCTGCGCGTTTTTTGCAGGCGCATATCTGACGTCAAGAGGGATGCTGATCTGCTCGCCGTCATAGTAGTTCGTGACATGAGCCTCCTTGTCGCCCGTTTTGATGAGATGGATGTTGGCTGTTATCAGTTCTCCGTAAAGTCTGTATTTTTCGGAGTCCTTTGCGGCGAGGATATCCTCTGATATACGCTGCTTTTTGAGTCTCGCCTTTTTGAGGGCTGCAGTGACCGTTTTCGAAAGGGCCTGCGATTTCTGCCTGATCCTGTTCGATGTGTTGCGGTTGCTGTAGTAGTAAGCGATCGCGCTGCTTACTGTATCGGTCCTGAGGGCTTCATAACGGGCCTCATACTCCGGTATCTTCACGACCGAGAAATCCGCCGGCGTGCCGTTCTCCTTAAGATAGACCGTTACGTCGAGGTCTCCTTTTTCGATACGACCAAGGACATCTGAAAGCCTTGCCGAGATGTCGGAAGGTGAGGGTCTCCAAAGACCGTTCAGTTCGCCATCCGGATCGGCGCCGGGCTCTCCGCTGCCGTAAGCAAGATACCTTGCCATGACGGGTGAGATGCCGGATATATTGTTCAGAAGGGCTTTTGATACGTCACGCTCGTCATCGATGAAGCCGGTGATATCTTCTGTAGTCACCGAATCGAACGGGATCTTGCCCTGGGCGGGGGGATATTCATATGTGCCTCCCGGGAGGATCTGGCGCGCGCGGCTCTCTTCACCGGTGATGTGTTTAACTGCCCCGAGGATCCGTCCTGTCTCTTTTTCAAGCAGTATTATATTGCTGTGACGGCCCATTATCTCGATCACGAGTTTCTTGTCGACGGTGAAGCCCATCTCGTCACGAGATTCGAACAGCATCTCTATCATGCGGTCGGAGCCTGTCTGATAGATATCGACGATGCGGCTGCCCTGCAGATGCTTTCGCATAAGCATGCAGAGGGCGGGCGGCATGTCAGGGTTCTTGTAATCGTCGTCCGTCATATATATGCCGCAGTGTTCACTTGACGAAGAGGCGTAGAATCTGACACGGCCAAGAGGTCCGTGAACGAAAAAAACGAGTTCGTCCCGTTCGGGTTGGTAGATCTTTTCGACCTTGCCTCCCAGGAGGAACCTTCTCAGTTCATATGATATCGCTCTTGTGACTATGCCATCGAATGCCATTGTGTTTTGGTGACTCCCTTTTCTGTACTCTTCGTGATATAATAACCAATGTTATCATAAAAAGAAGACGAAAAGGAGAATTTTGATGATAAAAAGCATGACAGGATTCGGTAAAGGTGAATACAGCGACGGAAAAAGGAATTTCGTCTGTGAGATCAGATCCGTCAACCACAGATATGCGGATGTGACGGTCAAGATGCCGCGCAGATACAGCTTCCTCGAAGAAGTCGTAAGAAAGACGGTCAAAAAGACAGTCAGAAGAGGAAAGGTCGAGGTGTCGATCATGGTCGACAACCTCACAGAAGACGATATCAACGTCAGGCTCAATACCATGGCAGCAAAGCAGTACATCGACAATCTGAAGGAACTGAAGGAAGAGTTCTCTCTCGCAGGCGAGATAACGCTCGAGATGGTCGCCGGTATGCCGGACGTCCTCAAGGCGATACCGGATGTCGATGACGAGGAGGAGATCACTTCTTCCGCTATCGAAGCCGTTGAGGCGGCTCTTCACAATCTCGATCAGATGAGGCTCCGCGAAGGACAGAAGCTGGGAGAAGACCTCATCATGAGGGGCGAGATAGTCAGGAAATATGTCGAGGAGATCTCCGAAAGGTCGCCTCAGGTCGTGAAGGCTTACCAGGACAAACTCGAGGAAAGGCTGAACGAACTGCTCGAAGGCAAGATCGAGGTGCCGGAGGAGAGGATCCTCATGGAAGCTGCTATATTTGCTGACAAGACCAGCATCACAGAGGAACTGGTAAGACTCGACAGCCATATCTCGCAGCTGAACCAGATACTCGGAGCTCCCAAGTCCGACGGAAAGAAGCTCGATTTCCTGGTGCAGGAGATGAACAGAGAGGCTAATACGATAGGGTCAAAGGCCAACGACAACGATATCACGAGTGCTGTTCTCGAGATCAAGAGCGAAGTCGAGAAGATACGTGAACAGGTGCAGAATATAGAGTAGTTTTTCCTTGTTTGTTGATTGTGATGGTGGTATAATATTTATCCGCAGCAAGAAGGAGGACCGATGAGAGAAGGAAAACTGTTCGTGATCTCGGGACCTTCGGGGACCGGTAAAGGGACGATATGCGATCGTATCATCAAGGAGAACGATGATGTAGCACTGTCGATATCGATGACTACCAGAAAGCCCCGTGAAGGCGAGATCGACGGAGTCAATTATTATTTCGTGACCGACGAGGAGTTCGAACGGGCGATAGCCGAAGACGGATTCCTTGAATACGCAAGAGTCTATGAACATTCATACGGCACACCGAAGAAGGCTGTGCTCGCAAGACTCAGCGAAGGAACGGATGTCATCCTTGAGATAGACACGCAGGGCGCGATGAACATCAAGAGAAAGTACCCTGAAGGAGTGTTCATCTTCATCAAACCGCCTTCGATGCATGAATTGAGAAAAAGGATAGAGGGACGAGGTAAAGACGATCCCGATATCATCGAACTCAGGCTTGGAGAGGCCGAAAAGGAAATGCAGCTCGCAGATGAATATGACTACTGCGTCGTCAACGACGATCTCGACGAGGCAGTTGAAAAAGTCAAGAAAATAATGGCGGACGAACATTCCGCATAGAAGGGACCAAGGAGGAAACAAAATGCTATATCCGGCAATAGATGAGATAAAGAAAAAAGCAGACAGCAAATACACGCTCGCCATCCTTACAGCGAAGCGCGCCCGCGACATAATCGACGGAAAGCCTCTTCTGGTAGAAGGAATGGAAGAGGAGAATCCTGTATCGATCGCAGCTACTGAGATCGCAGAGGACCTCGTAGGCTACAGCAGAGAAGAGGACTGAGCCTCAGACTGAAAACACGACGATCAGACCGCCATTGGCGGTCTTTTTTTGCTTACAAATCAAAAAAATCTACAAAAATTATACAAATTTAGCAAAATGATGTTTAAAACGGTCGTTTATGTGAAAGCAATAGAAGCATATGTCTTCACTAATTGATTTGCCATGAAGATGGAGGTGGTAAAAAATGGCAAGTGACATCTTTGGAAAGACTGATTGTTTTTTACCGGTCGTGACGAAGCAATATTCTTATGTTATTCCCACAAGAGACATTATCCTGATCGAAAAGAGCGAGGGCCGCGTCCGGATCGTGACTGAAAAAGGGGACATATTCACGTATCAGAGCATGAAGCAGTTAGCCGGGATCCTGGAAGACAGAGAGGATTTCGGCATATGTCATTCATATCTGATCATCAATTTCAGTCATGTGCTCCGCATGCAGAACGGGTACATCCGTTTTGACAACAAAGAAAGCAGATATCTCGGTGAGAGAAGCTTTTCAAAAGCAAGGAAAAGGTTCAACGAGTATATACTGACTAAGGCCATAAGACTGCGGAGATAAGCTCAAAAAACGGAGAAAAGACGTTTAATGGCGTCTTTTCCTCCGGAAGGTCAAAAAAACCTTGAAACGTCAACGGTTTTAATATAAAATATTGCCCGGTGTCACAAAAAGGTGCGCCGATCAAATTCACACACCCGTGCGGATCGCGGATGGGTGCCTCTGTTTGAAAGAGGTTGGCCGCGAAAGGACGCATCGGTGGAGGGACAAAACCAGGAGGTAAAAATGGCAGTAATTTCAATGAAGCAGCTTTTGGAAGCAGGTGTCCACTTCGGACATCAGACAAGAAGATGGAACCCGAAGATGGCTCCGTACATCTTCACGGAGAGAAACGGGATCTACATCATCGATCTTCAGACGACCGTCAAAAAAATCGAAGAAGCATTCAACTTTGTAATGAGCGTTGCTAAAGAAGGCAAACCGATACTTTTCGTAGGAACGAAAAAGCAGGCTCAGACAGCTATCAAAGACGAAGCTCTCCGTTGCGGCGAGTACTTCGTAAACGAGAGATGGCTCGGCGGAATGCTGACGAACTACAAGACGATCTCAAAGAGGATCAAGAGACTTGCTGATATCCGTGCTATGGAGCAGGACGGAACATTCGAAAAGCTTTCGAAGAAGGAAGTCCAGACACTGAACCACGAAGCTGACAAACTCGAAAAATTCCTCGGCGGTATCAAAGACATGGAAGGAATGCCGGGCGCTATCTTCATCGTAGATCCGAAGAAAGAAAGGATCGCTGTAAGAGAAGCTAAGATCCTCGGTATCCCGGTAGTCGGTATCGTAGACACGAACTGCGACCCGGAT
>CAMKAM010000017.1 GCA_946410475.1 uncultured Bacillota bacterium | reverse complement strand
GACGATAAATGAGCGAAAAAGAAAATTATGTGCGTCTGGCAAGGCCGAAGACAGCTACACGGACGATCTTGTGACATATCTGAACCGCAGCGGGTGTTTTCCTGCCTATGCGGGAACGGAAACGACATACTTCCCGCTTGGTGAAGAGAAATTCAGAGCTATGCTTGAAGAACTCGCTAAGGCGGAAGAATATATCTTCATGGAATACTTCATCATCGAAGAGGGATATATGTGGGGCAAGATCCTGGAGATCCTGATCGAGAAAGCAAAGGCAGGGGTCGACGTGCGTGTTATGTATGACGGCATGTGCGAGGTATCGAATCTGCCTCCTTATTACAGCAGGCTGCTCCGGGAGCAGGGGATAAAAGCAAAGTCATTCGCTCCGATAAAGCCTCTGATCTCGTCCCACTACAATTACAGGGACCATCGCAAGATCTGTGTCATAGACGGCAAGGTCGCATTCAACGGCGGCGTCAATTTGGCAGACGAGTATATAAACGAAAAAGAAAGGTTCGGTCACTGGAAGGATACTGCCGTCATGCTGAAAGGCGACGCGGCGCAAAGCTTCACACTGATGTTCCTTCAGATGTGGAATCTGGACGGGCAGCAGCCGGACTTCAAGGAAGCGGCTGAACTGCCGATCGGCGCAGCAGACAGCTCTGTCTGTCCATCGGGATACGTCATCCCGTACTGCGACTGCCCGCTCGATGAGGACAAGGTGGGAGAAGCGGTATATATGGATATCCTTAACAGAGCAGGTGAGTATGTTCATATTATGACACCGTACCTGATACTGGACGGAGAACTGGAGACGTCGCTGAGATATGCCGCGCAGAGAGGCATCGACGTCAAACTGATCCTTCCGGGCATACCGGACAAGAAGATCGCGTTCTCGCTGGCGAAATCCCACTACCGCAGTCTGCTCGACGCGGGAGTCAGGATATATGAATACACGCCGGGATTCGTCCATGCGAAGGTCTGCGTGAGCGACGATGAAAAGGCTGTCGTCGGAACGATCAATCTGGATTACCGCAGCCTTTATCATCATTTCGAGTGCGCGACATATATGTATAAGACGGACTGTATCGCGGATATAGAGCGTGATTTCAACGAGACGCTGGCAAAATGCAGTCAGGTCACAGAAGAGACGATCAAGAACACGGAGATGTATTACAAGATCATGGGACCTGTCGCGAAGCTGGTCGCGCCGCTGCTGTAGCAGACGGCACGTGTACTATGGAACGCGGAGCAATTCGAAGAGAATAACACGGAGGTAATGGCTTAGTATGGAAAAACTGGATATGCAGCTCGCGCTGGAGAGACAGAAAAGATATTTCGCTTCGGGGAAGACTCTCCCCGTAAGGAGCAGGAAAAAAGCGCTGAAGGCTCTCTACGACTATGTAGTGGAGAACGAAGACAAGATATGCGAGGCGCTGGATGCTGACCTTGGAAAAGTGATGCAGGAATCGTACATGTGCGAGATCGGACTCGTAAGAGAAGAGATCCGCCATATGCTGCGCCATATATCATCCTACGCGAGGAACAAGGAGCATCTGACTCCGATGACGCTGATGCCGGCAAGGAGCATCACGAAGAGCGTGCCCTACGGCTGCGTCCTTATCATGAGTCCGTGGAACTACCCGTTCCTGCTGTCCATGAGTCCTCTCGTCGATGCGCTTGCAGCGGGAAATACTGCGATGATAAAGCCGAGCGCTTACTCGCCGGCGACGTCCGCTCTGGTGGAAGAATTGGTAAGCGAAGTGTTCCCGCCCGGTCTCGTAACTGTAGTGACAGGCGGAAGGGACGAGAACAGACAGCTGCTGGAATGCGACTTCGACTATATATTCTTTACAGGAAGCAAAGCTGTCGGCCGCGAGGTGATGGCAAAAGCATCGGAGAGACTGATACCCGTCACGCTTGAGCTCGGCGGCAAGAGCCCGTGCATCGTAGATGAGACGGCCGATATCAAAATGGCGGCAAGAAGGATAGTGTTCGGCAAATTCATCAACTGCGGACAGACCTGCGTGGCGCCGGACTATATTTGCTGCCACGAGAGCGTTGCCGACAAACTGATAAATGAACTGGAAAAACAGATCGCCGTCCAGTACGGAGATGATCCTCTCAGAAGCAGTGACTACGGAAAGATGATCAACCGGAAGCATTTCGACAGAGTGAGGGCTCTTATCGATCCGGAAAAGGTCGCATGCGGAGGAGAGGCCGACGAAGTGCTGCTGAAGATCGAGCCGACGGTCTTAAGAGACGTGACGCGCGAGGATGCGGTCATGAAAGAAGAGATATTCGGACCTGTACTTCCGGTCATGACATATGACAAACTCGGCGCTTTGGCGTCGGAGATAGACGAAGGCGAGAAGCCGCTCGCTCTGTACATTTTCTCTAAAGACAAGGTGAACATAGAATTCGTCATGAACATGGTCCGTTTCGGCGGAGGCTGCGTCAACGATACTCTCGTCCATATCGCGACCTGCAGGATGGGATTCGGCGGCGTCGGTGAGAGCGGCATGGGTGCTTACCACGGAAAGACGGGCTTCGATACGTTCTCACACAAAAAGAGCATACTCAAAAGACCGTTCATCCTCGACGTGCCGATGAGGTACAGACCCTACAAAGGGGCTTATGAGAAGATGCTTCGCATGTTCATGAAGTAAGCGGCCGGGACGCAGGGATTGACACAAGTGATAGAATCATTATGGGAAAAAGGATAGAAGACTAAAAGACAGAAAGAAGGGAAAAACCAAATGACGAAGGTCGACATTTTTTCCGGCTTCCTGGGAGCAGGAAAAACAACACTTATAAAGAAACTGATAGCTGAGGCGTACGGCGATGAAAAACTGGTGCTCATCGAAAACGAGTTCGGTGAGATCGGCATCGACGGAGGCTTCCTCAAAGAGACGGGAGTCATGGTGAACGAGATGAACTCCGGATGCATCTGCTGCACTCTCGTAGGAGACTTCGGCAGGGCGCTGGCGCAGGTCATCGAGGATTACAGCCCCGAGAGGATACTGATAGAGCCGTCGGGAGTCGGCAAACTCAGCGATGTCATTATAGCTGTTCAGGATCTGCACAATGACGAGATCGAGCTGAACGGTTTCACGACTGTCGTCGATGCGAAGAAGTGCAGGTTCTACATGAAGAACTTCGGAGAGTTCTACAAGAATCAGGTGGAACATGCAAGCTCGATCATACTCAGCCACACCCAGGATCTCGATCAGGAGAGGCTGGACGACTGCGTGAGGATGCTGCGCGAACTGAATGACCATGCGTCGATGGTCACGACACCGTGGGATCAGATCTCCGGTAAGCAGATCCTCGATACTATGGAGATGAAGAAGACTCTTTCGGCTGAACTCGACAAGCTGCGTGAAGAGGCTTATGCGCATGAGCACGAGCATCATCACCATGATCATGACCACGACGAACATGAGCATGATCATGACCACGAACATCACCATCATCACGATCACGACCACGACCACGAGCATCACCATCATCATCACGATCATGACCATCACCATGCCGACGAAGTGTTCAGCGAGATCGGCGTGCAGACGACCCACAAGTTCACAAAAGAGCAGATCGAGGAAGCTCTCAAGGAACTTGATAACTTCACGGAATACGGTCAGGTGCTCCGCTCAAAGGGCATCGTAGAGGGCGAAGACGGCGAATGGATCCACTTCGACTACATCCCGGGCGAGCCGGAGGTAAGGACAGGCACAGCGGAAGCTACAGGGATGATCTGCGTCATAGGTGTGGATCTTGAGGAAGACAGGATAAAGGCTCTGTTCGGGCTTTAAGGAAAACAGCAGGAGAATCTGATAACGATGGATAATAACAGAGATATACCGGTATATCTTTTTACCGGCTTCCTCGGCGCAGGAAAGACGACGTTCATCCAGGACATACTTTCCTCTGAGGAATTCAATGAAGGCGAGAATACGCTGCTTCTTCTGTGTGAAGAAGGTGAAGTGGAATACGAGACCGAGAAGTTCGCATTCCCGAACGTGCTCGTAGCGGCAATAGACGAAGAGAAGGATCTTACGAAGGCAAATCTGGCTCATCTGGCGAAGGAAGCCCGGGCTGAGAGGGTCATCGTCGAATACAACGGCATGTGGATGCTCGAGAGCCTTTTCAGGAACATGCCGCCGGAGTGGATAATCTATCAGGAAGTGACGTTCGCCGATGCGACGACGTTCCTGATGTACAACCAGAATATGAGGCAGCTCACATTCGACAAGATGAAGACGGCTGAGCTGGACATCTTCAACAGATGCGTCCGCGGGTTCGACAAGATGGCCTTCCACAAGGAAGTCCGCGTAGCGAACAGAAGGGCGCAGATCCTGTATGAGTACGGTCCTGACGATGTCGAGCCTGATGATATAGCGGATCCTCTTCCGTATGATATGGACGCGCCTGAGATCGAGATAAAGGATGAAGACTATGCCGAGTGGTACAGGGACATCAACGAGAACCCGGGAAGATATGACGGCAAGACTCTGATACTCAAGGTAAGGGCGGCTATGGTCGAAGAGATGCCGAGAGGGGAGTTCGCTGCCGGACGCCACGTCATGACGTGCTGCGTCGAAGATATACAGTTCGCGGCTCTCGTATACAAGTGGCAGCACGACAACGATCTTCACGTCGGAGAGTGGGTAAAACTCAAAGGCACAGTAAAGATGGAAGAGCATGAGGCGTACGAAGGCGTCGGCCCTGTCGTAAGATGCGTAAGGGTGGAGAAGTGCGAAGCGCCTGATCCCGAGGTCGCTACATTCTAGACGGCTGCGGTAACATAAAACGGTAACAGAAAACCCACAGTTCGGAACTGTGGGTTTTACAATGAGTTTTTATCTGGTGATTCGTAATGGACTTGAACCATCGACCTCCTGGTTGTCACCCAGGCGCTCTCCCAGCTGAGCTAACGAATCGCGATGGAAATACTATAACATATATTCAGTCTGTTGTGAAGAGCAAAATGATAAGTTGACAAACAGGCTGAAAGGAAATATTATATTATTGGTTAGTGATTGCTAACCGTTTTTTAAGAGTGGAGGTTAGTCATTTCTAACACAACGGTGCGAGAATACTGCGGACAGAGGATAGACACGGAAGACGATGGAAGAAGCAGTTGGGAGACAGAAGATCATAACTAACGAGACCGGCGGATTCAAGATGACGGCTTACGACGTATTCCCGGGGATACGCCTGATCTATAAGAGCGCCAGTCTTTCCAGGTGCAGGTTGGAAACAGAGAAGAACGAGAACATCTATGTTATCGACCATTGCAGGAAAGGCAGGATCGAGTATGTCTCCAGAAACGAGGTGTACTATCTTTCGGCAGGCGATCTCTCAACCAACAGAAGGGACGATATGGAGCCGGAGCAGTACTTTCCACAGAATCATTATGAAGGGGTAACGATAGAAATAGATCTCGGGAACGCTCCGGAGTGCCTTTCATGTTTTCTTGATGACGTCGACGTCAGACCGGAGAACGTTATCAGAAAGTATTGCGGGGAGGATGATTGCTTCATCGCAAGATCCGATCACAGCATCGAGCATATCTTTTCCGAACTTTATTCCGTGCCGGAAAGCATACGGCAGGGGTATTACAAGGTCAAGATCCTCGAGCTGCTGCTGTTCCTGAGCGGCATGGACAGGCAGTCGGAGCAGGACGAGAGAAAAAGCTTCTCTAAATCGCAGGTCGGTCTCGCGAAGGCGATGTGCGATTACCTGACAGAGAACATGGACACGAGGGTGACGCTGGACGAGCTGACGGACGTATTCCACATGTCAGGTACGCAGCTGAAAAACATATTCAAGGGAGTATACGGGATATCGATCTATTCGTACATCAGGGCGCGAAAGATGCGCTCCGCGGCAAAGATGCTGAGATCGACCGATGAAACGGTGCTGGAGATAGCCGGCAGGTACGGATATGAGAACGGGAGCAAATTCGCGAAAGCGTTCAGGGACACTATAGGCATGAGCCCGCGCGAATTCCGGGAGACGAGCGAGGATGTGGCCGAGGGGATCCTGGGAAGCTGATTGTCCTTTTGGAGTAGACTCTGTAAGCGAAAGTGTTATAATCACAGTATCAAACTATTTCATATTTGGATATCTTGACAACCAAATATTAAAAGTCTAAATGGAGCCATACATTTGCCTTTTGGAGCGGATGGGCTCCGTTTTGTCATGTAGACTTACGTTAGTTAGTTAACGCTAACCAAAGTAAGCCAACATGCTAAGTTATCTTACGATATAGCCATATCACTTTCAGTCTGCGGGATTTGATCCTCCAAGATATAAATACTGTTCACTTTAGTGCGACCGCAGACACGATACTTTTCAAAAAACCTACAGGCAGAAAACGGGCGGCATTGCCGCCCGCCTGCTTTTTTGTCTGTTGTACTTTTGTTTCCCCAAACAAGCACTTCGGTGTTTGTAATAGGCTGTCCGTTGTGATAGAATACTCTATCGTATAATAAAGGAAAGGACTGAAAGAAAGTGGCAAGTGAGAAGATAATCAACATAGCTGTTATAGCGCACGTAGACGCCGGAAAATCGACTTTGGTAGACGCGTTCCTGTCCCAGAGCGGAGTATTCAGGGACAACGAGGAAGTCGTTGACTGCGTCATGGACAGCGATGACATAGAAAGGGAGAGAGGTATAACGATCTATTCGAAGAACTGTTCTGTTATGCACGGTGATACAAAGATCAATATCGTCGACACACCGGGACATGCGGACTTCTCTTCGGAAGTCGAACGTATCATGAGGACTGTCGATACGGTCATCCTTCTGGTGGATTCCAGCGAAGGTCCGATGCCTCAGACAAGATTCGTACTGAAAAAGAGCCTGGAGCAGGGCCTGAACCCGATCCTGCTCATCAACAAGATCGACAAGAAGGACTCGCGTATCGATGAAGTCGTAGATGAAGTCTACGAGCTGTTCATGGATCTCGAGGCCAATGACAAGCAGCTCGACTTCCCGATCCTTTACGGTATCGCAAGGCAGGGTATCGTCGTCAGAGACCCGAGTGAAGTCGAAGGCATAGAAATAGAGAGCGGCGGTAAAAAACGCCGTAAGAACGCGAAGGGCGAAGGCGGACTCGATATCACGCCTCTGTTCGATACGATAATCGAGCATTGCGATCCGTATCCCGACAGAGACGAAGAGCCGCTTCAGCTGCAGATATCCGCCCTCGCTTACGATGATTACATCGGAAGACTGGGGATAGGCAGGATCACGAGCGGTACGCTGAAAGAAGCTCAGACCGTAGGAGTCTGCCAGGGCATCGACTCAGACCCTGTTCAGAAGAAGATCAACCAGGTATTCGTATACAGAGGTCTCAAAAGAATGCCGGTATCGGAAGCAAGGAGCGGAGATATCGTCGTCGTATCAGGTATCTCGGATATCTCGATAGGTGAGACGATCACGGATATGAACGATCCGCAGCCGATGGAGATGATCAGCATCGAAGAGCCGACTCTTTCGATGAACTTCATGGTCAATGATTCGCCGTTCGCAGGCAGAGCCGGAAAGTATGTCACATCGAGGCGCATCAGAGAGAGACTTGCAAAAGAGCTCGAGGTCAACGTCGGCCTGACTGTAGAAGAAACGGACAGCACTGACAGCTTCAAGGTCAGCGGAAGAGGAGAGCTGCACCTTTCGATCCTCATCGAGAATATGAGAAGAGAAGGTTATGAACTGGCAGTAAGCAAACCGCAGGTCATCACTAAGAGAGGCGAAAAGGGTGAAAAACTAGAGCCGATAGAAGAAGTCGTCTGTCAGGTACCGGAAGAGTATTCCGGATCTGTCATCTCAAAACTCAGCCTCAGAAAGGGCACGATGACACAGATGATGACGGAGAACGGCTTCTGCCACATGGAATTCGACGTACCGACGAGAGGGCTTCTCGGATACAGATCGGAATTCATCAACGAAACGAGAGGCGAAGGCACGATGGTCAGACGCTTCGCGCGCTTCGAGCCGTACAAGGGCGATATACCGCAGAGGACCAGCGGAGTAGCTATCGCGCAGGAGCAGGGCACAGCAACGCCCTATGCTCTTTCGAATATAGCCGAGAGGGTGACGCTTTTCATCGAGCCGGGCACTGAAGTGTACGAAGGCATGATAATAGGAAGGAATTCCAGATCTGATGATATGGTCGTCAATCCGTGCAAGGCAAAACAGAAGACGAACATGAGGGCCGCCGGAGTCGACGATGCAGTCAAACTGCCGCCGGCAGTCGACATGAGCCTTGAGGAGTCGCTGGAGTTCATCAACAGCGACGAACTCGTAGAGGTCGTTCCGGGTGACATCAGACTGAGGAAAAAATATCTGAAGGAACTCGAAAGAAGGAGACACAGAGATGTCTGATAAGAATTTGCAGATCCTGATGAACTGGGCATGGGCGATATTGATATTCCTGGTAGGTATCGTCGTGATGCAGATCATCACTGTGATCGTAAGACGCGCTATGAACAAGGCGGGGGCGGACCCGCTGCTCGTATCGTTCGCAACGGTATGCATCAGGGTAGTGGTAATAGCGATAGCGCTGATAGCAGCACTTGAAAAGGTAGGGGTGAACCCGTCATCCTTCGTCACGGTGCTGGGTGTCAGCGGAGCCGCAGTCGCACTCGCAGTCAAGGATTCCCTTGCAAATATTGCAGGCGGCATCATGATCATACTTACGCATCAGTTCAAGGCGGATGACTATGTGGA
The DNA here is from genome assembly GCA_946410475.1 of uncultured Bacillota bacterium. Classification (GTDB taxonomy): domain Bacteria; phylum Bacillota; class Clostridia; order Peptostreptococcales; family Anaerovoracaceae; genus UBA3738. Next base: position 7,031 of record CAMKAM010000017.1, on the reverse strand, counting down.
GATCGGCGGGTACGGCGGATACGTCCAGAAGACAGATCTCATCATGACGACGCTGAGGACGTACGATAACGACATAGTGTCGATACCGAACAGCATAGTCAATTCATCAATAGTAAAGAACCATGACGCGAACGAGAAGAGACGTATCGTGGTCCATGCTTCGATAGACATAAAAGAAGATATCGCAAAGTCAAAAGCGGTCCTTATCGAGACCGCAAAAAAGGATCCGTATATCATCGATTCGCCTGCTCCTGCTGCTGAAGTCATCAGGACCGGCGGCGGTGTATGCGAGATAGATCTGATGGTCTGGTGCAGGAGGGAAGAATACTGGCCTGCTTACTATGCCATCAATGAAGCTGCAATACCTGCCCTCCAGGCGGCAGGCATAAAGACGCGCTCGAAGACGCAGGATATCACTATCGCTTCCGTGCCGGACACGGAAGACAGGTACGGAGCGCCGCCTGAAGAAAGAGAAAGATAGAATGGCTTTCACACATCTGCATGTGCACACACAGTACAGCCTGCTCGACGGAGCGGCGAAAATAGGCGAGGTCGTAAAACGCGCCAAAGAGCTCGGGATGGAACATCTGGCCATCACCGACCATGGCGTAATGTTCGGCGTCGTCGATTTTTACAGAGAGTGCCTTGCGGAAGGGATCCATCCGATCATAGGCTGTGAGGCTTACATGGCTACCGGCAGCCGTTTTTCACGTGACAAAGAGTCTGACAGAAGGCAGTACCATCTCGTCCTTCTGGCGAAAAACCAGACGGGATATCAGAACCTTATAAAGCTTGTTTCGGCGGGCTGGATAGAAGGTCATTACTATAAGCCGCGTATAGACAAGGAAATCCTCAGGGAGCACAGTGAAGGACTGATATGTCTTTCCGCGTGCCTTGCCGGTGTGATCCCGAGACTTCTGATGGCGGGAGACTATGAGGGGGCGAAGAGAGAAGCCCTCGAACACCTCGAGATATTCGGTGAAGGAAACTATTATCTCGAACTGCAGGATCAGGGGCTCGAAGAGCAGGCAAGGATACTGCCTCTGATGAAGCGTCTGCACGAGGAGACGGGCATCCCGTTCGTGGCGACGAACGACGTCCATTACATAGAGCAGAAGGATGCTGAGGCGCACGATGTGCTGCTGTGCATCCAGACAGGGGCCAAAGTAGACGATGAAGACCGCATGAGATATGCGAACGACCAGTTCTATCTCAAGAGCGAGAAAGAGATGAGGAACATCTTCGCAGCGATACCGGAGGCCTGTGACAATACGATGAAGATCGCGGAGAGCTGCAACGTCGAGTTCGAATTCGGCAAGCTGCATCTCCCGAAATATCCGGTCCCGGACGGGAAGAAGAACGACGAATATCTGCGTGAGCTGTGCGAAGAGGGCATGCAGAGAAAGTACGGGACAGTCACTCAGGAGCTTTCTGAAAGACTCGATACAGAGCTGGCTACGATAGAGCAGATGGGCTTCGTCGACTACTTCCTGATCGTATGGGACTATGTTCATTACGCGAAGGAACACGGTATAATGGTCGGCCCGGGAAGAGGGTCGGCCGCCGGCAGCATAGTTGCTTACGCACTGGACATCACCGACACTGACCCGATAAAATACGGACTGATCTTTGAGAGGTTCCTCAATCCCGAGAGGATAAGCATGCCGGATATCGATATCGACTTCGCCGACGACAGGCGGGGCGAGGTCATCGATTACGTGGTGTCGAAGTACGGCACCGAGCATGTGGCCCAGATCATAACGTTCGGAACCCTCAAGGCGAGAGCCGCCGTAAGAGACGTCGGACGTGTCCTCGGAGTCAGTTACGCTGAGACGGACAGGATAGCAAAGTCGATCCCAAACGTACTCGGGATAACGATAGAAAGAGCTATGAAGATGAGCCCGGAGCTCGCCCGTTCTTATGAGGAGAACGAGAACACGAGACGGGTCATCGATATGGCGAAGGCTCTGGAAGGTATGCCGAGGAACACATCGACGCACGCTGCGGGAGTCGTTATCTCCGAAAAGAGCGTCGGGGAGTACGTGCCGCTCTACAGCGACGGTGAGATAATCGAAACTCAGTTCGAGAAGAATACGCTCGAGGACCTCGGGCTCCTGAAGATGGACTTTCTCGGATTGAGGAACATAACTACGATAGGAGAGGCCCTGTCGCTGATACATGAAAGGCAGGGCATAGACATAGATTTTTCGAAGATGGAATATGACGATCCGGCCATATTCGAGATGATATCGCAGGGAAATACGCAGGGCGTGTTCCAGCTTGAATCATCCGGTATGACGAACTTCATGAAGACCCTGAAGCCTCAGAAGTTCGAAGAGATCGTCGCGGGCATCTCGCTCTTCAGACCGGGCCCGATGGATTCCATCCCGAAGTATCAGGAAAACAGACGCGATCCGTCGAAGATACAGTATCTTCATGAGTCGCTCAGACCCATACTCGACGTGACATACGGCTGCATCGTCTATCAGGAACAGGTCATGCAGATCGTGCGCGATCTCGCGGGATACAGCTACGGCAGATCCGATGAGGTCCGCAGGATGATGGCGAAGAAAAAGATGGATAAGATGGAAGCCGAAAAAGAGTACTTCATCAACGGCAAGAAGGATGCTTTCGGCAATGTCGACATACCGGGAGCCGTTGCAAACGGAGTGCCGAGAGATATCGCTGAGACGATATTCAACAGCATGATCAGTTTTGCGGAGTACGCTTTCAACAAGTCGCACGCTGCGGCTTACGCGGTCATAACGTACGAGACCGCTTACCTGAAGCACTATTATCCGCTAGAGTATATGACGGCGCTTCTCTCGAGCGTCATGGGCGACGCGAAGACGACGGCGCAGTATATACGGAACTGCCGTGAGATGGGCATAGAGGTGCTTCCTCCGGATGTGAACAGGAGCTTCCGAAGATACAGTATCGAGGGAGATAAGATCAGATTCGGGCTGAAGGCTGTGAAGAACGTCGGAGGGAACGCTATCAGCGCGATCCTTTCAGCCAGGGAGAGGATAGGTCCGGCATCAGATCTGAGGACGTTCATCGAGAACACCGCGGCTGGAGGCATCAAAAAGAACGAGGTCGAGAGCCTGATAAGGGCAGGCGCGACCAAGAGCCTTGAAGGCAACATGGCACAGCAGATGGCTGTATGCGAGAGCTATCTCGAATCGGTACAGAGCCAGACCAGGAACACGGCTCCGGGACAGATCTCTCTGTTCGAAACGAACAAAGGGGAGATGTCCGCTCCCGCTGCGGCTGCGAAGCTGCCGGATCTGAGAGATTTCTCGGATGAGCAGAAACTGGCAATGGAGAAGGAACTGCTCGGCGTATACATCTCCGGCCATCCGCTCGAGTCATACAGGGAGCTGATACTCAGGGCATCGACTGCCGACTCGCTCAGCATCGGTGAATCGAATGAGGAGAGCTCCGGACACGGTGCCGCATTCAGAGACGGAGACAATGTCGTCGTATGCGGGATGGTCACGGGGAAGAGGACGCTGCCGGACAAGAGGAACAATCTGATGGCATTCGTCCAGCTCGAAGACCTTTACGGCGACCTTGAGATAATCGTGTTCTCGAGGACGTATGAGAGGTGTGCGGCCCTGCTCGAGGACGACAGCGTCGTCCTGGTAAGGGGCAGGCTGAGCTTCAGAGAAGATCAGGCGCCAAGCATAACTGCCGATGATATAATCGATATGAAGACGATGCCGATGCCGGCTAAAGAAAGCGGGGAGCGTGTGATCGTCAAACTGAGGATCCCTGAGGAGGGCGATGAAGCCGCCATCCTTGAGAAAATCAGGCAGCTGATAATATCTCACGCGGGAAGCGATGAGATCAGGATATATCCAAGAAACGGAAAGAGCATAAGACCGAAGGGGATGGGAGTCGACGCATCGGATGGATTCATCCGTGAAGCGATCTCGCTGCTCGGTGAAGATAATGTTAAGAGAGGTGTGTTATCATGAGAAAAATCGGGATATTGACAAGCGGCGGAGACGCTCCGGGAATGAATGCATGTATAAGGGCTGCTGTCAGGAGCGCGCTTTATTATGATATGAAGATCATAGGGATAGAGAGAGGTTATGAGGGACTCATCGACGGGACATTCCGTGAGATGGACCTTGCTTCAGTCGGTGATATACTCCACAGAGGCGGGACGATACTCAAGACAGCGAGAAGCGAACGCTTCAGAACAGATGAAGGCCAGTATGCCGCTATCAGAAATCTCGAAAAGGCGGGGATCGAAGGCCTGATCGTCTGCGGAGGCGACGGAACATACAGAGGCGCTCTGGATCTCCAGAAAAAGGGCGTTTCCGTTATTGGTGTTCCTGCAACTATCGATAACGACATGGGATATACCGATTTCACGATAGGCTTCGATACAGCTGTCAACACAGTGCTCGATGCGATATCGATGATCAGGGATACGTCTTCATCGCACGAAAGGACGACGATCATAGAGGTAATGGGAAGAGAGTGCGGAGACATCGCTCTTTACTCCGGCCTCACAGGAGGAGCGGACGCGATCCTGATCCCTGAACTCGAATTCTCCCTCGGCGAGCTTGCCGACAAGCTGGTGAAGGGAATAGAGAGAGGAAAGAACCACAGCGTCATCATCAAAGCAGAAGGGGTCGAGATATCGACTAAAGAACTTCAGCAGAAACTGCAGGAGATGACTGCTCTTGATATCAGGACCGTGACGCTCGCTTACCTGCAGAGAGGCGGATCGCCTTCGATGGCAGACAGGATGCTCGCAACGCTTACAGCAAACGAAGCCGCAAAACTGCTCTATGATGACCGTTCGGGAGTAGCTGTCGGAATGACGGGCGGCCGCATCGTTGCGACTCCGCTCCGCGATGCTGTCGGCATCAGAAGGGAAGCTAATCTTGCTCTGCTGCCTCTGATCGATATGCTCTCGAGATAGCTTGTAAATGAGAAAAGAGCAGAATAGAGCGTTATAAACAAAAATTATAGCAAATTAAAGGTTTACACTTTTGAAAATAGTGATATAATGGCTTGGAATAGTCAAAGGATGGGTAATAAATGGCGATAATAGTAGCAAAACTTGATAAAAGTGATATCGAAAGACTTGGCTGTGTCAGTTTTATCGATATCAACATAGTCAAAAGGAAACTCGAAGAGGAGTCAGTCATCTTCGTTGCTTTTGATGAAAAAGATGTTTGCGGAATGATCGCTCTGGAGCCCGTGGGTACATCCCACAGGCTTTCATACCTTTTTGTTGATGAAAAGAAGAGACACAGCGGTATAGGCCGCAGTCTTTTCGACGCAGTCAGGATATACGACCCCAGGGTCTATCTCGGTGAAGACGAGAGCATACCGTCAGATATAGACGCTTTCCTTGAAGCCTGCGGATATGTCCTGCTGAAGGAAAAGGATCTTTATACTTTTGACAAGAACGAGGAAACTTCGGCTTACTGCAAAGGTTTCATGCGAATGCATGGTGATGCTGTGATGGGTATGATGCGCCGTCACGGCTTTGAGGCGTGCTCCATGGGTATGGCCCGCCCGGGCCTTATTGAATCACTCGGAGAAAAGATCGGCGAAGGATTCGACGAAGAAATGAATCCTTTCAACATAAAGAACCTTGATGAAGAATGGTCGTTCATCGTACACAAGGACGACGTGCCGGCAGCTTTCGTAGCTTGCAGCAGCACTGAAGAAGAACTGACTGTAGAGATGCTCGCGGCGGACAGGGATCACAGGGGCGGAGGCCCTGCTATTATGGCACTTGTGACACTGTTCGAAAAGATCCTTGCAGATGACGGCATCAGGAGAGTCGTTACTTCTGTAGGAAGAGACAACGATGATGCCGCGAGACTTCTCGACGACAAGTTTTATGAACTCATAACAGCAAAGAAAAGCATCAGGATATTCACTCTGGCGGGCTAGCATTTTTTGCGCTCCCCGCCGGGAGGTATAGAGGGGAGAATCAGAAATGCAGATACCAGAATTATATGAAAAGAAAAAGCCCGTTTATTCATTTGAGATCTTTCCGCCTAAAAAGATAGGCAATCTGGACAACATTTACGCGACCGTTGAGGATCTTGCTCATCTCGAGCCGGATTTCATCAGCGTCACTTTTGGTGCCGGCGGAAAAACAAAGGATACTCTGACAGGTGAGATCGCATCGACTATCAGAGACAGGTTCGGCATCGAATCCATGGCTCACGTGACATGCATCAATTCTTCGAAGGAGCAGGTCGGAAGGATAATCGAGGACCTCAATGACCGCGGCATTCGTAACGTTATGGCGCTGAGAGGCGACATCAATGAGGAGACAGGCCCTGTAGGAGAATTCAAACACGCAAACGAGCTCGCGATCGAGATACAGAAGATCGATGACAGCATCAGGATCATGGGCGCATGCTATCCTGAAGGGCACTACGAGCAGGAAGACCTCGATGAGGATATCGAGAATCTGAAGTATAAGATAGGCGCAGGCGTAAGCGGACTTGTCACCCAGCTCTTCTTCGACAATCAGAAATTCTACGATTTCGTTGAAAAGGTAAGGGCAGCCGGTATCACTGTCCCGATCTCTGCGGGCATCATGCCGATAACGAACAAAAGACAGATAGAGAGAACGGTAGCTCTTTCGGGATCGAGTCTTCCGAAGAAGTTCACTAATATGATAGCGAAATACGAAGATGATCCGGACGGACTCTTCGATGCGGGAATAGAATACGCTGTGTTCCAGATAAGAGATCTTATAGAGCACGGTGTCGACGGGATCCATCTATATACGATGAACAATGCAAAGGTTGCTCAGGGAGTCACCGAGAAGATAGCCGATCTGCTCCCGGAAAGAGGCTGATGATGGATCTTGCTCTCCCTGAAAGAATAGACAGGAACAGCTGGAGGAGGATGCTCTCGCGAGGTCATGAGGCTCTTGAGGACGAAGGTGCTTTGAGCGCGGCTGACGGGCTGATGGATGAGTGCGAGAGGATGCTGCTTGATACTGCACGCCCGAAGGGGACATATGCTTTTTCGGACTTTAT
>CAMKAM010000016.1 GCA_946410475.1 uncultured Bacillota bacterium | reverse complement strand
CTCGCGCTGTTCTTCTACTGCATTTTCAGGATATTCTCGAAGAACCTATACAAGAGGGAGCAGGAGAACCAGAAATATATGCGGCTCGTATATCGTCTGAAGAATGGCCGCGAGATCAGAAAGCAGAAAAAAGAAGGAACATATACATACGACGAGGACGAGCGCAGACGCAACGGCGCCGGAGGGAGCACGGTATATGCTTACTATTACTGCCCTTCATGCAAACAGCAGGTCAGGATACCGGCCGGCAAAGGAAGGGTCAATGTGACCTGCCCCAGATGCGGGGAAAAGTTCAGCGCCAACTCCTGACGACGCAGACAGGAAAGCCGCCCTCTGTAAAAGGGCGCGTTTTTATGGTATAATAACTAGTCGGATTGTCTTCGCGCAGCGATCGCAAACGAATGCAGTGCGAAGAACGGTCCGGACACAAAGACATTAGAGAAAAAGACAGAGAAGGATAGACAAAGCAAGTTGAAGCAAAAGAGGGATAGATACAAAGCGGAAGGAAATATGATACAACTTCGAAATGTATCAAAATTCTATTACAGCAAGGGGATGATCTCCAGCGGCATCACCAAAGTCAACCTCGATCTTGACATTGGTGAATTCGTAGTGATCACCGGTGAGTCCGGCAGCGGAAAATCGACTCTGCTGAACGTCATCTCGGGCCTCGATACTTATGAAGAGGGAGAGATGCTCATCGAGGGCCGCGAGACCAGCCATTATTCCGGTGCGGATTTTGAAGAGTACAGAAAGAAATATATAGGGAATATATTCCAGAATTTCAATCTGATCAACAGCTATACCGTTTACCAGAACATAGAGCTCATCCTGCTCATCAACGGGGTCAGCGAGGAAGAAATCAAGAAGAAGGTCCCCGATATAATAGAAAAAGTCGGCCTCTCAGAGCACATGAACCAGAAGGTATCACGCCTTTCGGGAGGTCAGCGCCAGCGCGTCTCCATCGCGAGAGCTCTGGCCAAGGACACGTCGATCATCGTCGCAGACGAGCCCACGGGAAACCTTGACAGCGCCAGCGCCGAAGAGGTCATACGTCTCCTCGCGGATATCGCGAAGGACAAACTCGTAGTCGTGGTCACTCACAACTTCGACCAGTTCGAGCAGTATGCGACCCGTGTCGTAAGGATGAACGACGGCAGGGTGATCGAAGATAAGGTCATCACGAGAAGGAACCTCGAGGGGATCGAGGGCGGCCCGCTCACCGGAAAACTTTCGAACAAGAGCAAATTCAAACTTGGAGTAAGGAACACTTTCAACATCATACCGAAGTTCCTCCTCCTTCTTGTCGTGTTCCTGTTCGTCACGCTGTCGGTATCCGGTGTATATACCAATTACAAGGAAACGCAGTCGGCAACCAGCGAGTTCGGTTACAACAGCTTCTTCCAGAACTACAGCGACGACAGGATAGTGGTCAAGAACAAGGACTCCTCGGTGATCACCGACGAGCAGATGCGACAGATAGGAGAACTCAGCGGGGTCAAGACGGTCGTCAAGGACGACATAATGCTTGACAAGAACGTCGATATCGAGAACGAATATCTCAGCTTTTACGGTTTCGTATATCCCATCGACTCTCTTGAAACGGATATAGATGAGGGCGCATTGCCGTCAAAGGATTCGGAGGCTGTGATCGCCACGGACCCGGAGATGGGAGAGATAATGGGAGAGCCGGAAGACGTGATCGGAAGGAAGGCCGATCTCTATCTCGAAGAGACGGGAACGAAACTCACAGATCTCAGTATCAGCGGCATAGTATATCTCAATACGGAGGACAGCGATTCCGATGGACTGTTCTCGCAGTCGAAGCTTTATCTGACCGATGGGAAGATGGCCGAACTGAGGGCTTACTCATACATGAGCGCAAGCGATATCAAGATCGAAGTCGGCTCGCGCGACCTCAAGTCCGAAGCGGATTACATGCAGTACAGGCTGATACCGATGAAGGGAGTCGCTAAAGGCACGGCTATAGTCCCGGATGAATTCAACGATTACTATTCTGACGGGAAGGCCGCAGGAAAGAATATCAAGATCTCCGCGGAGAACATGTATTTCAGCAGCAAGGCATCGCTGAAGACATCGCAGACATTCACAGACAAGAACTATGACAAGCTCATCGGCGTAGATACCTACGACGAGCACATGAGCGACATATTCATCAGTCAGAGCGACTACGACGCCCTGTTCGACAAGGGCACGTATCAGATCAGCGTATATGCGAAGAACAGCCACGAGGCTGATAACGTCGCAGCGCAGCTGAAGTCGATGAAGATGCAGTATCTGCCGCTGAAGGATGCTGTAAGCAACGAGTTCGACGTCGAAGGCATCACCGGAATAGTGCAGGTGCCGTTCATGGTGCTGCTCGTAGTCGTAGTGTTCTTCATTGCTTACTTCGTCGTAAGGCTGATACTGAAATCCAGAGACACATACTTTGCGATAGTACGTATGCTCGGCATGTCCAAGAAGGACATCAAGCGCATACTCGACATAGAGATGCTCGTAGTGGTCAGCATCGCTTACCTGATATTCATCATAGCGGTGGTACTGATATCGAATGACATCATCAGTTTCGAATACATCAAATACCTGACAGAGTACATGAGCCTGAAGGGATATATCCTTCTGTATCTCGTGCTCCTCCTGATGTCATATCTGATCTCGGGCAGAGCATCACGGAAACTCTTCGCGGCTTCGGCAATGCAGGCTTACAGAGGGGAGGTGTGATGATGATACGGCTTGAAGGAGTAAACAAGTATTTCAACAAAGGCAAGCGGAATGAGATCCACGTCATCAAAAACACCACTCTCGAGTTCGAGAAGACAGGCCTCGTCGCCCTGCTCGGACCATCGGGCTGCGGTAAGACGACGCTGCTCAACGTCATAGGCGGACTGGACAAGGTCCAGGGCGGAAACGTATATATCGACGGCGAGCAGATAACGGGAAGGACATCATCGAAGATCGACGAGATCAGGAGCCGCAAGATCGGCTTCATCTTCCAGAACTACAATCTCGTTGACAACATGACGGTGTTCGATAACGTCGCCATGGTCCTGAAGATGAACGATGTCAAGAGCAAGACCGAGATCAGGGAAAAGGTCAACTACGCTCTCGAGATGGTCGGGATGTACCGTTACCGCAACAGGTTCGCTGATATGCTCTCGGGCGGCGAGCGCCAGAGGGTCGGCATCGCGAGGGCATTGGTAAAGGATCCGGCCATCATCATCGCCGACGAGCCTACCGGAAACCTCGACAGCAGGAACACGATCGATGTCATGAACATCATCCGTTCCATATCGAGGAAGCGTCTCGTCATCCTCGTCACTCATGAAGAGGAACTCGCGAACTTCTATGCCGGAAGGATCATCAGACTTCGTGACGGAGAGGTGATCTCGGACGAAGAGAACGAAAAGGCCGAGGCTCTCGACTACAGGATAGACAACAAGATCTACCTCAAAGATCTGGAAAGACAGACGGATCACTCAGATGAGGCCGACGACATAGTGGTATACAGCGACTCCGACAAGAAGGTGAAGCTGGACATCGTCGTCAAGGATGGAAATATATATATACGAAGCGATGAGAGCCGGAGGATCGAGGTCGTCGACGAGGCTTCCAGTATCGATCTCATAGACGATCACTACCACGGCATCACGCAGGAAGACTTCCTGAACCAGCGTTTCGAGACGCGGAAGCTCGCTCCGAGGAAAAAACCACGGTATACGTCGATCATAGGCTGGAAGCAGATGCTCCGTGACGGATTCAGGAAGGTGTCGGATTACAAACCGATCAAGAAGATCATACTCGTGGGATTCTTCTTCTCGGCGCTGTTCATCATTTTTGCTCTCAGTAACATTGCGGGAGTCATGAATATCGAAGACAAGGACTTCACCGAGGTCAACAAGGATTATCTGAAGATCAGCGAAAAGAAGATCGACCCCAAAAAATACAAAGAATACGAGAAATTCGAATCGGTCGACTATGTCATGCCAGGCAATTCGAAGCTCAACATCCAGCTGCCGTACGACAGCTATCTGCAGACTTCGAAGGCCAGCGGTGTCCTGGAGGGTTCGCTCACCAGCATAGCCAACATCACGGAGAAGGATATCCGCTACGGCAGGATGCCGAAGAACAAGAAAGAGATCGTAGTAGACAAACTGGTACTCGACAGGATGGCCAAAGGCGGGACTGCTTCCCAGGCCGGAATGACGGGAACGAAGTCGTTCCTTGGCAAACTCGTAAGGGTGGACAAACTGAACGAGTTCTACATCGTCGGTATCACTGACAGACAGGATCCGTGCATCTACACCGATCCCTCGCTCTTCATCATGTTCATCGGAAAGAGCATGAGCTCCGACCAGGCTGAGATGATGAATGAAGACGGAGGTATGTACGAAGACGAAGTGTTCTCCGATGAGATGGATGAAGAGAGCGATGGCTCCGAAGGCCAGCTCGTAGACTATAACGACTATACCTTCAAGGGAGGCGTAGCGCCTGTGAACGACTATGATGTCGTCGTCAGCGACATGTACGCATCTGAAATGAAGGTCGGCAAGCAGATAAACAAAAAAGTCAACGGACACAAACTGAAGGTTGTCGGATACTACGAGGACAACGGGGACAGCGAGACGACGCTGATGCTCGTCAACACGAAGACGCTCACGTACAGCGTCATAGAAAAGCAGTCCGGGATCACGGTATATGCCCATGACAAGCAGGCTGCGATGACAGAGCTCGAAGACGCCGGTCTCAAGGTCAGCGATCCGTATCAGAAGGCGAGAAAGTCATATGTCGGAAAGAAGATGAAGAGCATGAGGAGCTCGCTGATAACTGCGGCGGTCATACTGCTCATATCGTTCTTCGAGATATATCTGATAATGAGGGCTTCCTTCCTCTCGAGGATCAAGGAAGTCGGTATATACAGGGCGATAGGAGTCAAGAAGAGAGACATCTACAAAATGTTCCTCGGAGAGATACTCGCGATCTCGACGATAGCCGGTATACCGGGCTTCGCCTTTGGATCATACATATTGTACAAGCTCACCGGCAATGAAGTACTGGCCGGCAATTATGTGATAAATCCGCTCGTGATGCTGTGCGCACTGGCGCTGATATTCCTGCTGAACATAGTGTTCGGACTGCTTCCTGTAGCAAGGACGCTCAGACAGGTGCCGGCAGAGATACTGGCGAGGACGGATGTGGATTGATGATGAGTCCGCTGCGCGGACGTATTTGGAGGAAGAAAATGCGCATAGTACTATGTGACAGCGACAAAAGTGTAACAGCTTCATACAGGAAGTTCGTGGAAAGCAAAGCGCAGGAGATGGGCGGCGCCTTCATCGAGGAAGCCGACAGCTGCGAAAAATTGCTGTTCGAACTTTCGGACGAGCCGAATGAAGCGGACGTGATAATAACGGACACTGTCTTCGAGGGCAAGATGGACGGTATTGAAGCGATGAAGCAGCTGAGGGATATCGGTTACATCGGTGAGGTCATATTCCTGACGAATGAAAAGGAAAGAGTCTTCGAATCCTTTGACGTAAGACCGTGCAACTATCTGCTCAAGCAGAATGTATCACTCGACAAGTTCGCGACCGTTCTCGAGGGCGCGATGCTGCGCGCGAAGGACGCGAAGCGCGAACGTCTGACTCTCGCCTGCGCGGGAGACGTAAGGAACATACCGATAGATGAGATAGTGTATTTCGAAGTATCCGACAGGATAGTCGAGGTACATTACTCCGGAGAGGTCTTCGAGTTCTATTCGACGCTCGATAAGATCGAGAACCAGCTGTACGGGAGGAACTTCATCCGCTCGCACAGATCGTTCCTCGTCAACGCGGAGCATATCGACATAGTAAGAGGTAATGAGATAGTGATGGACAGCGGTGACATCATACCGATCGGCTCGAAATACGCTAAGTATTTCAGCGAGGTCAATACGCAGTAAGCATTCAGGAGATGAGCGAGTGAAGAAGTATACGAAACTGATAGGAATATGTATAGCGTTCCTCGTCTGCGCAGGGATGATCTGGATCCCGAAGAGCGGCGAGGCGGCTGCGCCTGGCTCGAATCATTCTTATGAGATTACAGTGGCTGCAAAAGCTGTCGATGAGGGAGGGAATCCGATCCCGGCCACGAATACTTACGTCGCCTACAAGGATGACGGTCTTGCCGCGGTCATGAAATGTGAGAGCGGGGATGAAGAGACTAAGGTGACGGCATCCGTCAGCGATGTCAGCATCACTACGACGGAGCGCGACGGCTATATCGACGCGGGCAACCTTGAGAGCATGATAATACAGAAGGCCGGAGCCCATTTCACGGGCAGCGAGCTTTCTGTCCAGAGCGTTGCCGGGACCGACGCGGTGAAATATCTGCAGCCGACCGAAGGATACGCTGGATGTACAGTGAAACTAAAGGTATCGGGCGGCATCGTCTCCGGAGGCTTCATAGAGACCAATGTCTATGTGACGTATGTCAAGGACGATTCTGAGGATAATCAGAAGAAAGAGGACGAAGAAGAAGCTAAGAATAACGGAAAAGCTGATGACGATGACGACAGCGGCGATATCAAAGTCAACGACCAGGAAGCCGATGACGACGGCGATGGCGGAGATTTCGACGACGGAGGCAGTATAGACCCGGGTACATCGGCAAAGAAAAAGTCTGATGACGCGAAGAAAAAGCTGAAAGAGCAGACGGCTCAGATCACGCCGAAGGAAAGAGAAAAGGATAAGGCCATCGCGGTAGCTCCGGGCTCTGACGAGGAGAACGGCAACGGTCCGGATCCGATAACTGTCAGCATCTTCGCGCTGGCGGCTGTGATCGCGGCGGCGTTCTACAGATGGATAAAGAGCGATCTGAAGATCATGAGATGGCACGAGCAGAAAAAGGCTCTCAAACGGCCGTAGCATATAGAAAAGGAGAAACAGAAGAGAATGGGTACTCTCAGAGTCATAGCGATCATCGTGCTGATAGCCGTAATATGCTGCGGTACGATCATCAAGATATATACGAGGAGCAGGCTCAGAGATCTGGAGGGCACGTATGATATGGATCCGCCGGGTCATCGCCCGAAGAAAGAGGCGTAGCAGCATTTGCTACTTGTTAAAGAAGGTAAAAACATATAGAATCAAAAAAGTCGGTAATCGAAAGGAAAACGAAAAGGAAAGATCATGAAAGACATCTATATCAGAGATCTGTTCCGCAGAACAGATGAATTCGCCGGAAAAGATATCACTGTAAGAGGCTGGATCAGAACGAACAGAGGATCGAACAAGTTCGGTTTCATCGAGCTGAACGACGGTACTTTCTTCAAGTCGGTGCAGGTAGTATATGAAGCCGAGATCCTTGAGAACTATCAGGAGATCAGCAAAGCGCCGATATCGGCCGCTCTGTGCGTGAACGGTACGTTCGTGCTGACACCCGATGCGAAACAGCCGTTCGAGATCAAGGCGAAGAGCATCGTGATAGAAGCGGATTCCGATCCGGACTATCCGCTCCAGAAAAAGCGTCACAGCATGGAGTATCTCAGAGAGATCGCTCACCTCAGACCGCGCAGCAATACTTTCTCCGCTGTATTCAGGGTCCGTTCGCTGGCTGCTTACGCTATCCATAAATTCTTCCAGGAGAACGACTTTATCTATGCGCACCCGCCGATCATCACGACGAGCGACGCCGAGGGAGCAGGCGAGATGTTCCAGGTAACGACTCTCGATCTCGAGGACGTTCCGATGGAAGAAGGAAAAGTCGACTACAAGGATGACTTCTTCGGAAGAAAGGCTTCGCTTACTGTAAGCGGACAGCTCGAGGCCGAGATCTTCGCCCTTGCTTTCAGGAACACATACACGTTCGGACCTACGTTCCGCGCCGAGAACTCCAACACTGCAAGACATGCTTCGGAGTTCTGGATGATAGAGCCTGAGTTCGCGTTCTGTGACCTCGAGGGCAACATGGACTGGGGCGAGAAGATGATAAAGTACATCATCAACTACGTGCTTGAGAACGCTCCGGAGGAGATGGAGTTCTTCAACAAGTTCGTCGACAAGGGACTCCTCGACAGACTGCACAACGTCGTAGACAACGACTTCGAGAGGATCACTTACACGGAGGCCGTCGAGATCCTGAAGAAGGCCGACCGCGAGTTTGAGTATCCGGTAGAGTGGGGCATCGACCTGCAGTCGGAACACGAGAGATACATCACAGAAGAGGTATATAAGAAGCCTGTATTCGTAACGAACTATCCGAAGGATATCAAGGCATTCTATATGAGACTGAACGACGACAACGAGACAGTAGCGGCATGCGACCTGCTCGTCCCGGGAGTCGGAGAGATCATCGGCGGCAGCCAGAGGGAAGAGAGACTCGACGTGCTCGAGCGCCGCATGGAAGAGTTCGGACTCGACAAAGAACCGTATTGGTGGTATCTCGAACTGAGAAAGTACGGCGGAGTGGTACACTCCGGATACGGTCTCGGATTCGAGAGGATAATAATGTATATCACGGGCATGAGCAACATCAGAGACGTGCTGCCGTTCCCGAGAACGCCGAAGTCAGCCGACTTTTAGGCGTTGCGTGCTAAATACGCTGATGATATAATTGTATGGCAATTTAAAAAATAAAATTTAGGAGGGCTGATTCTATGAAAAGCTATAGCAGCGACAAAATAAGGAACGTTGCCCTGGTTGGCCACAGCGGCACCGGCAAGACGATGTTCGTCGAATCGATACTGAACCAGATCGGTATCACTAACCGTATGGGTAAGGTCGAGGATGGCAATACAGTTTCCGACTACGACAAGATGGAGATCGAAAAGGGATATTCCATCAACACATCGATGATCCCCATCGAGTGGAAGGGAACAAAGATCAACTTCATCGACACACCGGGATTCTTCGATTTCGCAGGAGAAGTCAATGCGGCGCTTAGAGCAGCGGAGACTGCGCTGATCCTCGTTGACGGATCGAACCCGGTCCAGGTAGGAACAGAGAAAGCATGGAGAGCATGCGAAAAGACGAATACACCGCGCATCATCGTTATCGCCGACAAGGGCGGAGCTGACGTCGATGCAGCGATAGACGCTCTTAAGAACAAATTCGGTTCCGGTATCACACCGCTCGCATGGCCGCTCACAGACATAGATGACGACCTCATGGAAGCCATCGCTTCGTCAGACGAAGAGCTGATGGAAAAATATTTCGAAGGAGAAGAGTTCACAGACGCTGAGATCAAGAAGGGCCTCGGCGGCGGGATCCTCGACGGAAGCATCGTTCCGGTATGCAAGACTCCGTTCGCGCTCGGCCAGCCGGCAGACGATATCCTCGACTTCATCGTAGGTATCGCTCTCTCGCCGCTCGACGCAGCAGAGCCGGCAGACGCATCGGCAGCTCCTTCGGCATTCGTATTCAAGACGATCGCCGACCCGTTCGTAGGAAAGATCTCCGTGATGAAGGTCGTCAGCGGAAAACTGACAGGCGGCATGGAGCTCGTGAACGAAAGAGAGAGCAAGTCCGAGAAGCTCGGCAAGCTGATGTCCCTGAGAGGAAACAAACAGGAAGACATGGAAGCTGCAGAGGCAGGAGATATCGTAGCAGTTGCGAAACTGCAGTCCGTACAGACAGGCGATACGCTCTGCGCTAAGGGCTCCGACATCAGCTACGATCCGATCGACTTCCCGTCCCCGATCCTGTATCAGGCTATCGAGGCTGCTGACAAGAAGCAGGAAGACAAGGTATTCGCGGGTCTTGCAAGACTCAGAGAAGAAGATCCTTCGTTCGTGATCGAGAGAAACTCCGAAACAAGACAGACACTGCTCGGCGGACAGGGCGAGCAGCAGCTGAACATCATAAAGGACAAGCTGAAGGACAGATTCGGCGTCGAAGTAGTAACGATCCCGCAGAAGATCGCTTACAGAGAGACGATCAGAGGAACATCCGACGTACAGGGCAAACACAAGAAGCAGACAGGCGGCGCGGGCCAGTACGGAGACGTACACATCAAGTTCTCGCCGTGCGAAGCAGAGTTCGAATTCGAAGAGACGCTGTTCGGCGGATCGATCCCGAAGAACTATGTACCGGCTATCGAAAAGGGTCTCGTAGAGTCTCTTGAGAGAGGTCCTCTCGCAGGCTGCAAGGTACAGGGTATCCACGCGAACCTGTACGATGGTTCCTACCATGATGTAGACTCGAACGAAATGGCGTTCAAGATCGCTGCCAGCCTTGCCTTCAAGAAAGGTATCGTAGAGGCTAACCCGATCCTGCTCGAGCCTATCATGCACCTCGACATCATCGTTCCGGACGACAACATGGGCGACGTAATGGGCGACATGAACAAGAGAAGAGGACGTATCCTCGGTTCGGAGCCGCTGCCCTCAGGCGAGCAGAAGGTAATCGCTGAAGCACCGCAGGCAGAGCTCTTCGACTACGCCATCACTATCAGACAGATGACGCAGGGCAGAGGAAGCTACGAGATGACATTCGAGCGTTATGACCAGGTACCGGGCAACATCGCTGAGAAGATCATCGCTCAGCACAAGGCCGAAGAAGAAGCAAACTAGTTTCAAACGCATGGAAAGGGGCACATTTGAGTGCCCCTTTTTTGATGTGATTTTCATCAGCGGTTTTCTTGATAAGCCGCTCTTTTTGGTCTATGATGAAGGGTATGAGAATCAGGAGAAGACGCAGAAGAGAAGATTCGTGGAAGCGGACTGTCAACAGGCGTGACGACACTATTTACAAAAGGGTCGCCAACGTCATAGTTTTCAGTGTGCCGATCGCGGTCATCTGCCTTGTTGCCAATGTCATAATGAGGATGAAAGATGTATATTCGTACAGTCTTTCGGCTTCCGGCATCATAGGAGCAACGACTGTCAGCACATCCGAAGACGAACTCCTCGGGCTGATCACGAACTTCATGACAGGAAAGACCGACGAGTTCGCCCTGATGGAAAACTCCGAGTTCGATCCCGAGCAGATATTCTCGGTTCTGGACCAGCAGGCTATGACGGATGCGAGGCATGTGCTCGATATCATGCTGATGATCGGCGTGGTCATGCTCGTGCTGAGTGTGGTCGCTTACTGGCTGCTGATCAGGTGGCGGGTCAGGGAGATATTCATGAAGCGGTTCAAGGTCTGCGTGGGGGTATTCGCTGTGCTCGAGATCCTGAATATCCTGACGGTCTGCATAGCCCCTCTGAGGGCGGCGACATGGGGCCTTCTGATACCGATGGAGTTCCCGGACGGCGATAATCTGGTGCTCCTGCTCAGCGACGCTTTCCCGAGGCAGGTCGTCATGTTCGAGGCGATCGCGGGGGTGTTCGCCATGCTGCTGATAGGATACCTGACATGGAATGTGGCGGGCAGACGGAAGATGTTCCGCAGGTTCTGATAAGAAAGAGAAGGTGGAGAATATGGTATATGTTTATCTGGCGACAGGATTCGAAGAGATAGAAGCGCTGACATGTATAGACATACTGAGGCGCGGCGATGTAGACGCGAAGGGCGTCTCGATCACAGGAGACTATTGTGTGAAGGGAGCGCACGGCATACCGGTCATCGCGGACCTCCTGTTCGAAGAAGCAGACAAAGACGCGTGCGAGATGATCGTCCTTCCGGGCGGCCTGCCCGGGGCGCAGTACCTGCAGGACCACGAGGGGCTCGCAGAGATGATCAAAGAGTTCGCTGCCGCAGGCAAGTGGGTATGCGCGATCTGCGCGGCTCCGATGGCTCTCGGCCATCACGGCGTCCTCGGAGGAAAGAAAGCGACGATCTATCCGGGAATGGAAGATCGACTCACAGGGGCAGAGCCCGTCAGCGAGCTTGCTGTAAGAGACGGGAACATCATCACAGGGATGGCTCCCGGCGCGGCGATGGAATTCGCCCTGACGCTGCTTGAGGCTCTGAAAGGAAAAGACGTCGCGGACGAAGTCAGGGAAGGAGCCTGCCCGTGGCTTTCTGCCTGATGAAGAGACGAATGGCAAAAGAAGCCGGCGGCATCCTGCTGCGTGACGATCCGGACGTGGATCTGCACATCCACTCGAACAATTCAGACGGGACGTTTTCCCCGTCGCAGATAGTTGATTGGGCGAAAGAAAAGGGCCTTTCGTTTATCAGCATCACCGATCACGACGGGATCGGCGGGCTGGAAGAAGGCGCAAGGGCAGCCCGCGCGGCAGGGATAGATTTTGTAAACGGCATCGAAATGTCCACGGAATACCGCGGATCGGTCGAACTCCATATTCTGGGGTACGGTTTTGATGCGGAAAATGTGGAAATCCTGCGTGTTTGTGATATAATGCGAAGAAGTCGTTTTGAAAGGAACGAAAAACTCCTTGCGGCAGTCAGGGCGGAAGGCTTTGACATAAAGGACGAAGATATACCGGCGGCCAATGCCGGATACATATCGAAGCCGCAGATCGCGAGGGCTATGATAGCGAAGGGTTATGTCAAAGACATCCCCGAAGCTTTTGAAAGGGTCTTCGACAGACCGCCTGTCTGCTTACTGAAGAAGAAAAAGACAGACGCTCTCGAGGCGATAAGGATAATAACCGGAGCGGGAGGCACTGCGGTGCTTGCCCATCCGATGAGGATAAAGAACATAGGTAAAAGAGGGACGGAAGAGATGTACGGTCATCTTGAGAGGATTGTGGCAGAGCTCGCTTCCCACGGAATGGGAGGACTCGAGTGCTGTTACGCTCAGCATACAGAAGAAGAAATGCGATGTACGCGCGCCATTGCTGAAAGGCATGGCTTGATTTCGACGAGGGGCTCTGATTTCCACGGCCCCGGCGTCACTGCTGATTGAACCAAACAAATTGACGAATAGAAGGAGAAAGAGAAGATGAAAGTATATAACACAATGACAAGAAAAAAGGAAGAGTTCGTACCGCAGGAGGAAGGCAAAGTCAAGATGTACGTCTGCGGCCCGACCGTATATAACTTCTTCCATATAGGAAACGCGCGTCCGTTCGTTGTATTCGACACGCTGAGAAAGTATCTGGAGTACAGAGGCTATGACGTTACGTTCGTACAGAACTTCACGGACGTCGACGACAAGATCATCAACCGCGCGAGAGAAGAGGGCATCTCGGCTCCCGAAGTAAGCGAAAAATACATCGAAGAGTATTTCAAAGACGCCGGCGCTATCAACGTAAGACCTGCTGACGTTCATCCGAGAGTATCGGAGACGATGGATGACATCATCCAGTTCGTACAGGACCTGATCGACAAGGGATATGCTTACGAAGTCGACGGCGACGTATACTACAGCACGAGAAAGTTCAAGGACTACGGAAAACTCTCGGGTCAGAATATCGACGACCTCGAAGCCGGAGCCCGTATCATGATAGAAGAAAAGAAGAAGGATCCGCTGGACTTCGCTCTCTGGAAGGCCAGAAAGGAAGAAGACGAGATCGCCTGGGAATCTCCCTGGGGCATGGGTCGTCCGGGATGGCACATCGAGTGCTCGACTATGAGCAGAAAGTACCTCGGCGACACTCTTGATATCCACGCCGGCGGCCAGGACCTGCAGTTCCCGCACCATGAGAACGAGATCGCTCAGAGTGAGGCTCACAACGGAGTGAAGTTCTCGAACTACTGGATGCACAACGGATACATCACGATAGACAATGAGAAGATGTCGAAGTCGAAGGGCAACTTCTTCACAGTAAGAGACATCCTTGAGAAGTATGACGGCGAAGTCATCAGATTCTTCCTGCTTTCGGGACACTACAGAAACCCGATCAACTTCAGCGACGAGCTGATGGAGCAGGCGAAGAACTCGCTGGCAAGACTCCGCAATGCGAAGGAGAACCTGCAGTTCCTCATCGAGAAGGGCGAAGGCGGGATGACTGACGCTGAGAAGGAAGCATTTGAGGGATATGACAAGTTCAGACAGGAATTCATCGAGAAGATGGACGACGACCTCAACACAGCTGACGGTATCACAGCCGTATTCGAGCTCGTAACAGCGATCAACACAGCTGTAAAAGACGGCGCAAGCAAAGAGTTCGCTGAGAAGTCGCTCGAAACTCTCATGGAGTTCTGCAATGTGCTCGGCATCCTTCAGGACAAGGAGGGCGAGGACGACGGCATCGACGCCGAGATCCAGGCGCTCGTAGATGAGAGACAGCAGGCGAGAAAAGAGAAGAACTTTGCAAGAGCTGACGAGATCAGAGACCAGCTTGCCGCTCAGGGAATCACGCTGAAGGATACTCCGCAGGGTGTACAGATCATAAAGGAATAGTTTCCGGTATGACAGAAAAAGCGGCAGGAACAACTATAGACACATCAATGATGGACGGGGCGGCATTGGCTTTCATAGGCGATGCCGTCTATGAAATATATGTAAGAAAACATGTGCTTGCGGAGGCCGGAAGCGGGCACCAGAGTATGGCGCTGAAGGTGGACGCCCTGCATCACGGGACAGTGCAGTTCGTGAACGCTGAGGCTCAGGCCCTCGCGATCAAGGCGATGGCGGATGATCTCCCGGAAGAGGAGCAGGCCGTCGTAAGGCGCGCGAGGAACCACAAGCCGCATTCCGTTCCGAAGCATGCGGATGTCATGGATTACAAGTGGGCGACAGCTTTCGAGGCGCTTGTCGGCTATCTCTATCTTACCGGTGAGACAGAGGAGATGGAGAGAGTGATCCGAAGGGCGATCACAGTTATAGAAGAACAAAGATGAGATACATTAACGGAGGTATGTAATGAGCAGAGCTGATGTATTGTTCGTGGACATGTGCCGCGATATCATAGACAACGGGTTTTCATCCGAGGGCCAGAAGGTCCGTCCGGTATGGGAAGACGGGACTCCTGCACACACTATAAAACAGTTCGGTGTCGTGAACAGATACGATCTTTCCCAGGAATTCCCGGCGCTCACACTTCGTCCGACAGCGATAAAATCCGCAACGGACGAGATACTCTGGATATGGCAGAAGAAGTCCAACAACATCAAAGATCTGAACTCGCACATCTGGGACGAGTGGGCTGACGAGAACGGCTCGATCGGAAAGGCTTACGGATACCAGCTCGGCATCAAGTACGATTTCCAGCACGGTAATATGGACCAGGTCGACAACGTTATCTGGCAGCTGAAGAACCAGCCGTACTCGAGGAGGATACTGACTAACATCTTCAACTTCAGAGATCTGACGGAGATGGGTCTGGAGCCGTGTGCTTACTCCATGACTTTCAACGTGACGGGCGACCGTCTCAACGGCATCCTGAACCAGCGCTCGCAGGACGTGCTTGCGGCGAACAACTGGAACGTCGTGCAGTACTCGATCCTTCTGATGATGATGGCTCAGGCGACAGGATACAAAGCCGGAGAGCTCGTGCACGTCATTGCCGATGCTCATATCTACGACAGACATGTGCCGATCATCGAGGAGATGCTGACAAGGCCGCAGTATCCGGCTCCGAAGGTGCATCTCAATCCGGACGTCAAGGATTTCTATGACTTTACGGTCGACGATGTCATCGTCGAGGATTACGAAAAGAATCCGCAGATCAAGAACATACCGATCGCGATATAGGAGAGAAAAATGAAAGCGATAGTTGCTGTTGACAGGAACTGGGGCATAGGAAAGGACGGGGATCTCCTCGTCCATCTTTCACGTGACCTGAAATATTTCAAGGAGAACACTATCGGCGGAGCGGTGGTGATCGGGAGAAAGACTCTGGAGTCATTCCCCGGTTCCAGGCCGCTTCCGGGCAGGACGAATATAGTCCTGACACGCGATCCTTCGTACGAGGCGGAGGGCTGCCGCATATGCTATTCGCCTGAGGATGTCGAAGGCATCTGCGAAGAGATGGGACTGGACATGGACAAGGTCTTCGTGTGCGGAGGCGGATCAGTCTACAGACAGATGTTGGGGTCGTGCGATGAAGTCCTGGTGACGAAGATCGACGCTTCGTTCGAAGCGGACACGTTCTTCCCGGATCTCGATGAGGATGCGGCGTTCACTATGGCATGGGAAAGCGAGCCTGAAGAGGAGAACGGAGTCACGTTCAGATTCACGAGATACGAGCGCAGAGGATAGGTCAATGGCAGGAAACAAGATGAAGAAGAACAAGTCCGGCGGAAAGAACGCGGGAAGATCCGGAGCCGGAAAGAGAACGGCAGGCCGCAGCGCAGCGCAGCCAGAAAGGCAGCAGGAACGCAGACCGGACAATGTGATCGCTGGCAGGAACGCTGTCACGGAGGCCCTCAGGAGCGGTCGTGAGATAGAGAAGATACTGATCGCTGACGGAAGCGAGGGCTCGATCAGCAAGATAGTCGCCCTTGCGAAGGAGCGCGGGATCAGTGTCAGATTCGAAGACAGAAGGGCCCTGGACAGGATCACAGATGAAGTGCATCAGGGCGTGGTCGCTTACGCGGCGGCGGCAAAGTACAGTTCAGTAAGCGAAATACTCAGGACAGCCGAGGAGCGCGGCGAAGACCCGTTCATCATGATCCTCGACGACATCGAAGACCCGCACAACCTCGGTGCGATAATGAGGACAGCCGAATGCGCAGGCGCGCACGGTATCATCATCGGAAAAGACAGGGCAGCCGGACTGACTGAAACGGTCGCGAAGGCCAGCGCGGGCGCGATAGAGTACATGAAGGTCGCGCAGGTAACGAACATCGCGAGGACTGTGGATCAGCTTAAGGAAAAGGGAGTCTGGATCGCGGCATGCGACATGGACGGCGATGAATATACCAAAGCAGACTTGACAGGGGCGATCGGGCTGGTCATCGGCAACGAAGGCAAGGGGATCAGCAGACTCGTTCGCGAAAAGTGCGACTTCGTCGTGTCGATACCGATGGTCGGAAAGATCTCGTCGCTGAACGCGTCGAACGCGGCAGCGATACTGATGTATGAAGTGGTGAGGCAGCGCGGTGCGAAATAGATAAGACTAAGGCTCCGGGGAGGCAGACGCTTCCCCGGTTTTTTTATGCTGGAATTTTGGCCTTTAGCAGAA
>CAMKAM010000015.1 GCA_946410475.1 uncultured Bacillota bacterium | reverse complement strand
TAAAACCCCAAAAACCAAAAAACTGCTTCGTGGCGCCAAGCAGTTCTTTGGTATATGAAATGTGAATAAGAAAGGAAGTTTCAAAATTCCTGTGGTTTTCAATTGCTTTCTTCGCTATTAATATAGCACCACGGTATACTACTGTCAACCGAGATTGTTAAATTATCAACATGTTTTTTCTTGTTTTTTTGAAAGAACAATGCGGCCCGGCATCACTGCCGGACCGCACATATTTTTGGTTCTTTTTTGAACGATTCTTCAGGTCATATGATCACTGACTGAACCTTGCTCTGCGAAGCCTTATTTGCTCTGCTCAGCAAGTCTCTTGTAGTTCTCATATCTTCCCTTAGCATCAGCTTCTGTCTTCTTGAACAGCTCTTCTGCCAGATCCGGGAATTCCTTGACGAGCGAGGAGTATCTGACCTGATCCATGATGAAGGCGTTGAAGTCTTCTGTCGGCTCCTTGCTGTCGAGCGAGAATCCCGACTCAGGATCGAATCTGTAGAGGTTCCAGTATCCGCACTTAACAGCGTCAGCCTCGTTCTCCTGCGTCTTGCCCATACCCTTCTTCAGGCCGTGGTTGATGCACGGAGCGTAGCAGATGATCAGCGACGGGCCGTTGTAAGCCTCTGCAGCCTTGATAGCCTTGATGAACTGGTTCTTGTCAGCTCCCATAGCTACCTGAGCGACATAGACATAGCCGTAGCTCATAGCCATCATACCGAGGTCCTTCTTCTTAGTTCTCTTGCCGGCAGCAGCGAACTGTGCAACAGCGCCGACCGGAGTAGCCTTCGAAGCCTGACCGCCTGTGTTGGAGTAAACCTCTGTATCGAATACGAGGACGTTGATGTCCTTGCCGCTTGCAAGCGCATGGTCGAGACCGCCGTAACCGATATCGTAAGCCCATCCGTCACCGCCGAGGCACCAGATCGACTTCTTGACGAGCCAGTCTTTCTTATCCATGATAGCGTCTGCAAGTTCTTTTTCTTTTCCTTCAAGAGCAGCGCCTTCAAGAGCAGCTTTGACCTTTTCAGCGATAGCCATGGACTCGTCGCCGTTGTTCATGTTGTCGAGCCACAGCTGGCAAGCAGCCTTGACGTCTTCGTTAGCTGTTGCAGCAACGAGCTCTGTCATGCAGCTTTCGATCCTTGCTCTCATCTGCTCTACAGCGGAAGCCATACCGAGTCCGTACTCAGCGTTGTCCTCGAACAGCGAGTTGCCCCACGAAGGACCTCTGCCGTTCTCGTCCTTGCAGTACGGCATCGACGGAGCGGAAGCGCCCCAGATGGACGAGCATCCTGTAGCGTTGGCGATCATCATTCTCTCGCCGAACAGCTGTGTAACGACCTTGATGTACGGTGTCTCGCCGCAGCCTGCGCATGCGCCGGAGAATTCAAAGTACGGTTTCGCGAACTGGCTGCCCTTTACTGTAGCCTTGTCCATGAGATCGTCCTTGACCGGAGTCTTCATAGCGAACTCCCAGTTGTCAGCTTCTGCTTCCTGAGTGTCGAGCGGCTTCATCTCGAGAGCCTTGACCGGGCAGATGTCTGCGCAGTTTCCGCATCCGAGGCAGTCGAGCGGCGATACCTGCATCTTGTACTGATAATCTTCGAGGCCCTTGCCCTTAGCCTGTACAGCGCCGAATCCTTCCGGAGCAGCTGCTGCTTCTTCAGCGTTCAGCAGGACCGGTCTGATCGTAGCGTGCGGGCAGATGAACGAGCACTGGTTGCACTGGATACATTTCTCTGCGTCCCACTCAGGAACTGTTACGGCTACGCCGCGCTTCTCATAAGCAGCTGTTCCCGACGGGAATGTACCGTCTTCGATGCCCTTGAAAGCGCTCGACGGAAGATCGTCGCCCTTCTGAGCGTTCATCGGTACGAGGATGTTCTCGATGAACTCCGGAAGTTCTTTCTTTTCGCCTTCAGCGTCGACAGCGTCAGCCCAGTCAGCCGGTACCTCTACGAGGTGAGCCGAATCGAGGCCTGCGTCTACAGCCTGGTGGTTCATGTTTACTATCTTTTCACCCTTGAGTCCGTATGTCTTGACGATGGACTTCTTCAGGTAGTCAACTGCTTCGTCTACAGGAATTACGTTCGCGAGTTTGAAGAACGCGGACTGCATGATCATGTTGATCCTGTTGCCGAGTCCGATCTCACGAGCGATCTTTGTAGCGTTCAGTGTGTAGAACTTGATGTCGTTCTTAGCGATGTACTGCTTCATTGCAGCCGGAAGGTGCTCGTTGAGCTCTTCATCCGACCAGATGCAGTTCAGAAGGAATGTGCCGCCCTTCTTCAGACCCTTGAGTACGTCATACTGATGTACATATGCCTGGTTGTGGCAAGCTACGAAGTCAGCCTCGTTGATGAGGTATGTCGACTGGATCTTGTTCTTTCCGAATCTCAGGTGGGATACTGTGATACCGCCAGACTTCTTGGAGTCGTAGGAGAAGTAACCCTGAGCATACAGATCTGTCTCGTCGCCGATGATCTTGATGGCCTGCTTGTTAGCGCCAACAGTACCGTCGGAACCGAGTCCCCAGAACTTGCATCTTACTGTGCCTTCCGGCTCAGTTGCGATGTCGACTGTCTCGAGCGAGCTGTTGTTGACGTCGTCAACGATACCGATCGTGAAGTGATCCTTCGGCTCGTCCTTCTTGATGTTCTCATATACAGCAACGATCTGTCCCGGTGTCGTGTCGTTCGAACCAAGACCATATCTTCCTGCATAGATCTTCGGAGCGTTCTCGATGTCGAAGTACATGTTTCTGATATCGAGGTACAGCGGATCGCCTTCAGCACCCGGCTCTTTAGTTCTGTCGAGAACAGCGATCTTCTTGACTGTCTCAGGCATAACTGCGAGGAAGTGCTTAGCGGACCACGGTCTGTAAAGTCTTACCTTCAGGAGACCGACCTTCTCGCCCTTAGCGAGGAGAACGTTGATCGTCTCTTCGATAGTTTCGCAGACGGAACCCATTGCTACGATGACGTACTCAGCGTCAGCAGCTCCGACATAGTCGAACAGTTTGTAGTGTCTTCCTGTCAGCTCTCCAACCTTCTGCATATACTCTTCTACGACAGCCGGTACCTGATCATAGAACGGCTGACCTGCTTCACGAGCCTGGAAGAAGATATCCGGGTTCTGAGCTGTTCCGCGGACTACCGGATGCTCCGGATTGAGAGCTCTTGCTCTGAATTCGTTTACTGCATCCATATCTACGAGTTTAGCGATATCCGCATGATCGATAACTTCGATCTTCTGGATCTCATGCGATGTTCTGAATCCATCGAAGAAGTGCAGGAACGGTACTCTGCTCTTGATAGCCGAAAGGTGAGCAACGCCGCCCAGATCCATTACTTCCTGTACGGAGCTGGAGCACAGCAGAGCGAATCCTGTCTGACGGCAAGCCATGACGTCAGAATGGTCACCGAAGATACAAAGAGCGTGAGCAGCGAGTGTTCTTGCCGATACGTGGAATACGCACGGAAGGAATTCGCCGGCGATCTTGTACATGTTCGGGATCATGAGGAGCAGACCCTGAGAAGCAGTGTATGTCGTTGTGAGCGCGCCTGCCTGCAGCGATCCGTGTACAGCACCTGCAGCGCCTGCTTCGGACTGCATCTCTACTACCTTTACTTCCTGTCCGAAGATGTTCTTTGTACCATGCGCAGCCATATCATCGACGACCTCAGCCATCGGTGACGACGGTGTGATGGGGTAGATAGCAGCAACATCTGTGAATGCGTACGAGATATATCCCGCAGCTGTGTTGCCGTCCATAGTTTTCATTGTTTTAGCCATGATTCCTCCAATTCTTCCCGGCTCCTGACTGCCGGGACCACGCCTAAACTTGTTATATGTTTTAATTTTAACACGTTAGTATTTCAGCGCAAGACGATGTGACAGTCTGCACCATGAGCATGATAACGCGTTTTCATATCCTAGTCAACACAAGTTTTTGTGTTTATCAGCAATATTTTTTAGAATTCAGTATGATTCCCATTACATATCATTATTATTCTATTATTATTGGTATAAAACTGCGAATTTTTCAGACTATTTTGATTTCATAAAGCGGTTCATAACTTTCCTTCATATTAAATCGCAATATAAAACTGCGGCCCTGACGGGCCGCAGCTTTGACATTTTAGGATCAATTAAAGTGACAAGCACTTCTTGGGGCATTTGTCTACGCAGGCACCACACTGTACGCATGTGTCTTTGTCGACTTCCCACTTCTTCTCTCCTCTGTCGACCGTGATCGCACCGACCGGGCAGGTCTTAGCGCACAGTCCGCAATATACACACTCTTCAGTGTTGCACTTGAGTCCGTCTTCACCGGAAGTAGCGCCGTCTGCCGGAGCAGCCTTCGGAGCCGGTTTTTCCTTGACCGGGATATCGAACTTGTCAACAACTTTGATCGTGTTCGGTGTTGTATACTCAGGAGCCATTGAGAGGCACTTCTTCGGGCATACCTCGGCGCAGCAGCCGCACTGGATGCACTGCATCCTCTGGATCTCCCATGTGCTGGCGTCTCTGTCAACCGTGATAGCGTTCGTCGGGCACTTTCTGGCGCAGATACCGCACTTGATGCACTGATCTACGTCGATGTCGATGTGTCCTCTAGTTCTCTCTGTCCATTCTCTCGGTACTACAGGGTACATGAGAGTAGCCGGCTTCTGGAACAATCTGTTTAAAACAACTTTTGCCATTTTGAATACTGCCATTCTCTCTCACCTACCTTTCTGTACAGCTGATGCATGGGTCAATCGTCAGAACGAGCATCGGAACGTCTGCCAGATCGCATCCCTGCAGTGTCTTGACCATAGCCGGGATGTTCATGTTGGTTGGTGTCCTGACTCTCATTCTTTCGAGATAATTCGTCTCCTTGCCCGGATCGAAGGCCTTAGCATAGTAAACGGCCTCGCCTCTGGGCTGCTCCATCCTTGTGATGAATTCGCCTGTGAACTTGCCCTTGACAGGTACATCGATAGCGCCTTCCGGAATTGCTTCGATGCAGCGCTGGATGATGCCGATAGATTCGAAGATCTCGCGGATTCTTACTTTACATCTTGCATAGCAGTCGCCCTGCTCTTCAATGCACGGTGTGAATCCTACTTCGAGGTATTTGCCGTGACCGTTGAATCTGAGATCCTGGTTGATGCCGGATGCTCTTGCCATCGGACCTACAGTACAAAGATCGATAGCATCCTGCTTCGAGAGGTAACCAACGCCGACCAGTCTGTTCTTTACAGATACATCATCAAGGAATACGTCTGTGAGCGACTTGATGTCAGCCTTGATGTTTTCGAGCGTATCAGCGATCTTCTTCAGTGTGTCAGCATCGATGTCCTTGCGGACGCCGCCTACTTTGCAGACTGAGAAGATAACTCTTCCGCCTGTTGTTTCTTCGAATATGTCGAGAATAGTCTCTCTTACTCTCCAGCAGTGGTTGAACAGACTTTCGAAACCGAAGCCGTCAGCCAGGAGTCCGAGCCACAGCAGATGGCTGTGTACCCTGCTCAGTTCGTGCCAGATCGTTCTCAGGAATTCTGCTCTGTCCGGGATCTCAACGCCCATAGCGCCTTCAGCCGCAGCACAGTATCCCCAGCCATGTCCGAAACTGCAGATACCGCAGATTCTTTCGATGACATATACCATCTCGGGGTATTCTTTCTTTTCCACCAGCTTTTCCAGTCCTCTATGGATAAATCCGATAGAAGGAATGGCTTCAACTACCTTCTCGTCTTCGATAACCAGGTCAAGATGGACCGGTTCCGGAAGTACAGGGTGCTGGGGTCCGAAAGGTATTATAGTTCTTTTTCCCATGATATTACCTTCCTTTCCTTACTTCTTTGGATTCCATGGAGTAGGTTCAGCTGTAACGAAGAAGTTGCCGTTGTAATCAAGAGCATTGTGCAGGAACTTGATGCCGAACAGATCGTGCATCTCGTTCTCATAGATGAATGCCGGCCAGTACTCGCCTGTGATACTTTCGACTTCTTCACCTTCGTTTACTTTTACTTTCAGATTCAGCAGGATGTGGTCCTTGTCGAACGAGTACAGGAGGTCCTGTCCGTATTCTCTGTTCATGGCACAAGCCTGTGAGAATCTGTAACCATCCTCTTTAAGTTTTCTTACTCTTTCAAGAAGCTCAGAGGCAGCAATGTTCTGAATGTCCTGAATAGCATATTTCTTCTCACTCATTACGCTTCCTCCTTTCCTTCTTCAGCAGCCTCCTCAGGAGCAGCTACTGCAGCTTCCGGTTCGGGCTCTTTGAGGAGCTCGCCGTTGGCCAGAGCCTGACGCTTCTGCTCAAGGATGCCGAGTCCTGTGACTACAGCGTCGATGATGGCTTCAGGTCTTGCAGCGCATCCCGGAACGTAAGCGTCAACAGGGATCACTGTGTCAACGCCACCGAGGATGTTATAGCACTCTTTGAATATTCCGCCGTTGCATGCGCAGATACCGATAGCAACTACGACTTTCGGTTCGGGCATCTGCTCGTAGATCTGCTTAACAACGTTCTTGTTCTGTTCGTTGACGGATCCTGTTACCAGGAAAACGTCAGCGTGTTTCGGGTTACCGGTATTGATGATACCGAAGCGCTCAACGTCGTACATGGGCATGAGGCATGCCAGAACTTCAATGTCACAACCGTTGCAGCTCGATCCGTCATAATGGATGACCCAGGGTGATTTTGTTATATATGACATTCCTGCACCTCCTTAGCGTACGAACATGAGCATGAACAGGTTGACTGTACCCAGCACGACCGCTACGATCCATGACGAGTTGATAGCTACCTGCCACTTCATTCTCGCAAAGCTGTTGTCGATCAATATTTCGAGGAAATATGTAAGAAGGACATCAACTATACCAATAACGTATCCCCACCATGTTCCGTTCACGAAGAACAGGAAGACCATACCGAGCAGGAAGACGTTCTCATACCAGTGAGCAGCCTCGAGCATAGCGAGTGTCTTACCGGAGAACTCTGTCTTCAGACCTGCAACGAGTTCCTGATGTGCGTGGTGCGACATCGAGAGGTCAAACGGTGATTTTCTGAACTTTATCGTCAGGATGAATATGAAGCCCAGGAAGATACCGATCAGATACGGGAACGGCATCTTTGTCGACAGCATGATCTGTCCGACTTCGAAGCTTCCTGTGAACATGTAGAAGCCAACGCATGTGATGAGCACCATCGGCTCATATGCGAGCATCTGCAGAAGTTCTCTCTCTGCACCGACCTCAGCATAAGGCGAGTTCGAGGAGAAAGCAGCTACGATCAGGAACACGCTGGCAAGTGTCAGTGTGAACATTACGAGCAGCAGGTTCTCTCCTGCAAAGAAGAAGCATCCTGTGACGATAACGAATATGAAGAAGCACATTACATAGAAGTCCTGTACTCTGTTTACTGTGATGCTCTCCTTCTCAAGGAGCTTAAGAACATCATAGAACGGCTGGAGGACCGGAGGTCCTACTCTGCCCTGCATCCTTGCAGTGATCTTTCTGTCAAGACCCGCGAGGAATCCGCCTACGATCGGAGCAAGGATGATGTACGCGATAACAGCTATAATCACTTTTACCATGTCTACATACCTCCTAACGTACCGATCACGATGCCGACTGTCGCTACGATTATTATCGATGTAGCGATAACGCCGATAACGTTCATCTTGAATTCACCGAAGTAGCTCTCCATGTACCAGTTTCTCAGGGATACAGCTGTCTCACCCTTCATAGCGTTCATGAATGTGAGGTCGTCGCCCATGTTGTAACCAGCCATATAGAGAGGTACGATCTTCTTGTTCGTCTTTCCGAAGAAGAAAGCGAACAGGAGCACGAGTACAGCTACCATGATGCAAAGGATGACCATGTTGTTAGCCGACAGTGCGAGCGTATCAACACTTCCAAAGTTTCCTTCCAGATACGGTACCAGAAGAGCGCTTGAGATGAACGGGAATCCGAGACATACAATGACAGTAAGTGTTGCCAGAGTAGCGTGTACGAATGTCTCTTCTCCGTGTACGTTCTTCTGGATGTTCTCTCTGCCTGCCATCGTTGCCGACAGTTTGCCCATCCACTTTGTCCAGTAGAAGGCAGTCGCAGCAGATCCGAAGCAGATGATGACTACCAGAAGGATATTGTTTGAATCAACGAATGAAACCATTGTTGCCCATTTCGAGATGAGCATACCGAACGGAGCGAGGAACATGCCCGCGATACCGATCAGCATGAATGCTGCCAGTTTCGGCAGTCTTTCGAACAGACCGTCCATATCCTCGATGTCACGGCTGCCGATCTGATGTTCAGCAGTACCAACGCACAGGAACAGCAGAGACTTTGTAACAGCGTGGAAGATGATCAGCATGATGCCTGCCCATACAGCTTCGGCTGTGCCGACGCCGCCGCAGGCTACGATCAGTCCGAGGTTTGCAACAGTCGAGTAAGCGAGTACCTTCTTGGCGTTCGTCTGCGAGATAGCAGCGAAGGAAGCCAGGAGGAAGGTGACGCCACCGACCATCATTACCATGATACCGGCTACGTTCCAGCCGAGTACCGGAGCCAGCTTGATGATCAGGAATACGCCGGCTTTGACCATCGTTGACGAGTGGAGCAGAGCCGATGTAGGTGTCGGAGCTACCATAGCGCCGAGCAGCCAGCTGTTGAACGGCATCTGGGCAGCCTTCGTGATGCCCGCAAATGCCAGGAATATGGCCGGAGCAACAACGCTGTAGCCCATAGCGCCGATCGTGATCATCGTGGAGAGCTCGAGTGTTTCATAGTATGTTCCAAGCAGGATGATGCCGATAACGAATCCAAGACCGCCGAACAGGTTCATGACCAGCGCTCTGAATGCGTTTCTTGTAGCAACTTTGTCCTCGTTCTCCTTTGTGTGGAAGAGTCCGTTGTATCCGATGAGGAAGTACGAACAGAGCGATGTGATCTCCCAGAAGAAGTACATCCAGATCAGGTTGTTGGACATTACGAGTCCGAACATCGCTGACAGGAACAGGAACATAAGGAAGAAGAACCAAGGTCTTCTGTCGGGTACGCCTTCTTTCTGATGATGCTGGAAGTCTTTCATGTATCCGATCGCATAGACCGTGATAAGGCTTCCTACGATTCCGATGATGAGGACCATGATCATCGAAAGGCGGTCGATGTACATCGGGTTGTTTACCGCGATGTGATGGCCCTTGGACAGCTCAAACCAAATCATCAGCGGTGTCTGTATGATAGCAAACACCGGAGCAAGGAATCTCTTGTACTTGCAGCCAAGCACAACAATGATGATAGCAAGACATACCTCGCATACCATCATTATTTTGCCGATAGTCTCAGCGGCCTTTATTTCAAAGTATTCGCCGCCGCTACCGAACTGCTGCACGACAAGAAGGATCGAGGCTGCGATAATAGCGACCGCAGCAACCTTGACGATTATATCCCTCGCCGCGTCAGATTTGAGTATTAAAAGAGCTATCGCCACTAGCAACGGAAATCCAATGAGAAAAATAACAGTGCTAATAGTACTCATTTAATCCTCCTAAAATGATAATGTATTAAGTGTTAAACACGCTCCAAACATTATAAAGGCTTGACGAATTATTATCAAGCCATTTTGAAAATGTGTGAAAATTTTGATAGAGACTGAAAATTTTAGAATTTCAACGTTTGTTCAATATAACTCTATTCAGACAGTCTGCCTCTGAGGCTGAATGTCTTTCCTTCGGTTATTTCCACCTTCACTATTTCGCCTTCAAGGGACTCGTCAGCAGGGAAATCGACCAGTTTGAACCCGTCTGTACGGCCTTGCATGATGCCTTCGCCGTTCTTGCTCTTCCCCTCGACGAGGACGAGGCACACCTTGCCCTTCATAGCGGCGTTTTTCTCCGCTGCGCTGCGGTTTATGACGTCGACGAGGCGCCCGAAACGTTCATGTTTCACATCTTCCGGGATCTGATCCTCGTATTTTTCCGCCGGTGTGCCCTTTCTTACGGAGTATATGAAAGTGAAAGCCGAATCGAACTTCGCCTTTTCGCAAAGTTCCAGTGTCTTTTCGAAATCCTCCTCGGTCTCTCCCGGGAAGCCGACGATGATATCAGTCGATACCGCAATGTCGGGTCTTGCTTCACGCAAAGATTCCAGGAGCGAAAGATACTGCTCCGAGGTATATCTTCTGTTCATCCTCTTCAGGACATCATCGCTTCCCGCCTGGAACGGCAGGTGGATATGTCCGCAAAGTTTTTTGTTTTCTTTGAATTCGTTTATGAGTTTCGGCGAAAGATCCTTCGGATGCGACGTCATGAAGCGGATCCGCTCTATGCCGTCCACGCCTTCGACCATCCTTAAAAGATCCGGGAAATCACATATGCTTCCGTCGGCTTCCTCGCCCTTATACGAGTTGACGTTCTGACCGAGCAGCGTCACTTCCTTCACTCCGTCGGCAGCCAGTTTCTTTATCTCAGCTATTATATCCGAAGCCTTCCTGCTCCTCTCGCGCCCTCTGGTATACGGTACGATGCAGTAGGTACAGAAATTGTTGCAGCCGAAAGTGATGTTCACGAAGGCCTTATGACGGAACTTCCTCTTCGACGGGAGACCCTCAACGATCTCTCCTCCGTCGGGGAAGACCTCGACCTGATGCTCCTTCTGCTCCGCGACAGCCTTTATGAGCTTCGGGAAGTTGTGGATGTTGTGAGTGCCGAAAATGACGTCCACCCACGGGAACTTCGTCTTGACCCTGTCGATTATGTGCTGCTGCTGCATCATGCAGCCGCAAAGGCACACTAAAGTATCAGGCCTCTTCGCCTTCACTCTTTTGAGCTGGCCGAGAGTCCCGAAAAATCTTTCGTCAGCATGCTCGCGCACGCTGCATGTATTGATAATGATGATGGACGCCTCGTCCCGTGCCGGCTCTTCGCTGTAACCCATCTCGGTCAGCATGCCGGCAAGGGTCTCCGAGTCGCGTTCATTCATCTGACATCCGAATGTCTGTATGTGGAATGTTCTTGATGCCATATCAGTCGAGCTCGTTCTTCTTTTCTCTTGTCATCAGGAGCTCAACAGCTTTTCTCGCGTCGATCTTTCCGTCTATGACATCGTTGATCATCTCGGTGATCGGCATCTCCACTCCGACCTTCCTTGCGAGCTCCTTGGCAGCAACTGCAGTGAACATGCCTTCAACGACCATTCCTACTTTTTCCGTGGCTTCCTTCGGGTCAGTGCCCTCGCCTATCATGATGCCGCATCTCCTGTTCCTGGAGTGCATGCTGGTGCAGGTCACGATCAGGTCGCCTACTCCCGCGAGGCCGAGGAAAGTCTCCTTGTCCGCTCCGAGAGCGACGCCGAGTCTCTTCATCTCAGCAAGTCCCCGTGTCATGAGAGCCGCCTTCGCGTTGTCGCCGAATCCCATGCCGTCTGAGATCCCTGCGCCGAGGGCGATGATGTTCTTCAGTGAGCCGCCGAGCTCGATGCCAACGATATCACTGGCTGTGTAGACTCTGAATCTGTCCGTCATGAAAACGTCCTGTACGTAAGCCGCCACTTCAGGATCCTTCGATGCTACGGCTACCGTAGTCGGCATAGCGCGTCCCACCTCCTCAGCATGCGACGGTCCGGACAATACGACGTATTTCGCATCCGGCAGCATCTCTTCCGCGATCTCGCTCATCCTCTTGAGGCTTCCCTGCTCGATTCCCTTTGCGACGTTCACGAGGACCATGTCGTCCGTGAGATATTCGAGCGCGCCTTTGAGAGCGCTCCTGAAATGCTGCGCCGGCGCCGAGAACAGGACGATGTTCGCGCCCCTGATGGCTTCCTCTGAAGTGTCCACGGGTACGAGCCCGTCATGGAACTTCACGCCCGGAAGATATCTGACGTTTTCTCTGTTTGCTTTCAGTTCCTCGAGATGTGTTTTGTCGAGGTCCCATATCTTTACTTCATGACCTTTTCCGGCCAGTGTCTGCGCCAGTGCCGTTCCCCAGCTTCCGGCTCCTATTACTCCGATCTTTTCCATTCTGTGTCCCTCCAGTATACCGTTAGGTTACTCTACATTTTTTCCTTCTTTTTGAACGAGATCTTCGGCTCTTCGCCGTTCATCATCCTGACTATATTGCTCCTGTGCCTTACTATGACGATCGCAGCCATTATGATGCAGTACGGTACGAAGGCAGGCATAAGCCACCACGAAAGCAGCGGCGCCGCTATGGCTCCGGCTATAGAGCCCGGAGATACGCGCCTCGTCACTATGACGGCGAGCAGGACCACTCCCAGACATCCGAGACCCAGCCCCGGATGGAGAGCGACCAAAACTCCGAATGCCGTCGCCACTCCCTTGCCGCCTTTGAATTTCATGGCGATCGGGAATACGTGACCGAGGAAGGCTCCGAATGCCGCTATCATCGCAGCCGACTCACCGAAAATGTGCCCCCATAAAAGTACCATGACCGTTCCCTTCAGGATGTCCACGAGGAGGACGATCAGCGCCGCCTCTTTTCCGAGGACCCTGAGGGTGTTCGTCGTTCCGGGGTTGCCGCTTCCTTCTTTTCTTATATCCACGCCCTTCGCTTTACCGATGATCGTCGCCGGCGAGATGTTGCCCGCCAGATACGATATCACGAAAACGACTATTAGGATAATGTACTTACTGTACATCGTCTTTCTCACCCTTCTCTCTGAATACGAACTTTATCGACGTGCCCGAAAAACCGAACGATTCCCTGATCTTGTTCTCAAGATATCTCGAATACGAGAAGTGCATCAGCTCGCGCGAGTTGATCTGGAACGAGAACAGCGGCGGTTTTATACCTATCTGGGCCGTGTAGTATATCTTCAGTCTCTTTCCCTTGTCCGCCGGAGGCGCCTTCATCATGACGGCGTCGGCGATGAGACTGTTCAGCTTTCCTGTCGGCACTCTCATAGCATTGTTCTCAGCAGCGATCTTGGCCATGTCTATGACGTCCTTCACGCGCTGGCCTGTCTCGACCGAAATGAATATGCTCGGGGCGTAGGACATGAACACGAGCTGAGCGGCAAGCTCGTCTCTGAACTTCTTCATCGTGTTCGTCTCCTTTGCTATGAGATCCCACTTGTTGACGACAAGGACGATGCCCTTGCCGGCTTCATGCGCAAGGCCTGCGATCCTCTTGTCCTGTTCGCTTATGCCCTGGGAAGCATCTATCATCATCAGACACACGTCGCTTCTCTCGATCGCGGCGATCGCCCTGATGACGCTGTACTTTTCTATATCCTCATAGATCTTGCTCTTTCTTCTGATACCTGCAGTATCTATCAGGACGAACTTCTCACCGTCCCTCGTGAACGGTGTGTCTATCGAATCCCTCGTCGTCCCGGCGATATCCGAAACGATCAGCCTGTCTTCTCCGAGCAGTCTGTTGATGAGAGACGATTTGCCTACGTTCGGCTTGCCTATGACGGCTATCTTTATCGCCTCTTCCTCTTCTTCGCCCGCGCCGGCAGGGAAATTCTCGGCTATTCGGTCGAGCAGATCCCCGAGGTTCAGCATGTTCGCCGCCGAGATCGGTATCGGCTCTCCGAGCCCGAGCTCGTAGAAATCATAAAAGTCATCCGGAAGATTCCTTCCGTCTATCTTATTGACTGCCAGCACGACCTTTCCGGCGCGCCTTCTCAAAAGCTCCGCGACCTCGTGGTCCGAGTTCGTCAGCCCCTCTTTTCCATCCACCATGAACAGGACCGTGTCAGCCATGTCCATCGCCATCTCGGCCTGCGCCCTCATCTGACGGGGAATGACTTCTTCGTTCCTCGGCTCTATGCCGCCGGTGTCGATGACGGCGAAATGCGTCCCGCACCATTCGGCTTCTGCATATATCCTGTCGCGCGTGACGCCCGGCGTGTCCTCAACGATGGACACCCTGCGTCCCACTATCTTGTTGAAAAGCGTCGACTTGCCGACGTTCGGCCGTCCGACTATCGCCACTACGGGCTTACTCATCGAAAATACCTCCAATAAACTCGGATGCCGTGAACTCTCTGAGGTCCTCGATACCTTCGCCAACGCCGACGTACTTGATCGGCATATCGAATTCATCCGCTATCGTTACAGCTATACCGCCCTTCGCAGTCCCGTCGAGCTTCGTCACGACGACGCCTGTCAGATCCGTCACCTCTCCGAACTCCTTCGTCTGGGATATGGCGTTCTTTCCCGTCGTCGCGTCGAGCACCAGCAGCGTCTCTCTGTTCGCTTCCGGGAACTCGCGGTCAATGACCTTGTTCATCTTCTCGAGCTCTGCCATGAGATTCTTCTTGTTCTGCAGACGCCCCGCCGTATCACAGATCAGAACGTCCGTGCCTCTCGCCTTCTGGCTCTGCACTCCGTCGAAGACCACGGCCGCCGGGTCTGTTCCCTCCTGATGAGTGATGACGTTGACACCGTTCCTTTCGCCCCAGATCTTCAGCTGCTCACCAGCGGCCGCCCTGAACGTGTCAGCCGCTGCAAGGACTACGCTGCGTCCTTCCTTCTTGAGTTTGTAAGCGAGCTTTCCTATCGTCGTCGTCTTGCCGCCGCCGTTGATGCCTACCATCAGTACGATAAGCGGAGACTCCTTCGAAAGTTCGTTCCTCTCGCCTTTGTCAACGAGCCTTATCATGATCTCCTTCAGGCCCTCCTTCACCTGCTCCGGTGTCCTCAGATAATCCCTTCCGATCTTCGTTCTCAGCTCGTCCACTATCTTTATCGTCGTGTCCATCCCTATATCGGATGTTATGAGTACCTCCTCGATCTCATCGAGCATATCCTCATCGACCTCGGGCCTGTCCATGAAGACCTGTCCGAGCTTTTCGGCCATCTTGCCGAAAAATCCTTTTTCACTTCTGAATGCCATTATATTTCTCCTACCTCGTCCTCCATGCGGAGCGAATATACCTTCGAGACTCCGCCTTCGGGCATCGTTATGCCGTACATCACATCAGCGTGCTGCATCGTCTGCTTCTGGTGGGTGATCAGAGTGAACTGCACTCCGCCGAAGCCCTTGAGATACGTTCCGAAGACGTCAAGGTTGCTGTCGTCGAGCGCCGCTTCGACCTCGTCGAGTATGCAGCACGGAGTCGGCTTCGTCTTGAGGACGGCGAACATCAGAGCTATCGCCGTCATAGTCTTCTCACCGCCGGACAGCAGGTTGATGTGTTTGAGCTGCTTTCCGGGCGGCTGGGCCGTTATCTCTATCTCCGACTCGAACGGATCGGATTCGTCGGCAAGCGATATCTTTGCGTGACCGCCGCCGTACAGTTCCCTGAAGACCTCTTCAAAGTTCGTGACCACGCTGTCAAAGCTCTCCTTGAATCTCGCGTGTATGATCCTGTCCATGTCGGATATTATCTTAGTAAGCTCGTTCATCGACTTTTCGATGTCCTCACGCTGAGCGGTGAGGAACTCGTATCTTTCGCTTACTGTCTTGTATTCTTCTATAGCGCCGACGTTCACTTCGCCGATCTCTCTCAGTTCGGCCTTTATCTCCCTGTTCTCACGGGTAGCCTGGCTGATGACAAGACCTTCCTTCCTGAGATCGAGAGCCTGCGCATATGATATGTCGAACTCTTCCCAGAGTTTGTTCTTCGCGTTCTCGAGCTGGGTGTCCTGACGAGCCTGCCTGATGTCGAGCTCGTTCTTCTGGTTCGAGAGGGCAAGGGCCTTTCTGTCCAGTTCGTCCTTCGCGGAGCTGTCTTCAGAGTGGGCCGAAGAAGCAACCTTTCTCTCGTCATAAAGCTCTGCGAGTTCGCTTTCGACGCCGCTCTTTTCCTTTTCTTTTTCTTCTATCAGGCTTTCGTCGTCGTCATGCGACGAAAGGATCTTCTCTCCCTCGTCTTTGAGTTCCTGAAGCTCCCTGCCTTTGCGCTCTTTGTCCGCTTCGTATTCCTCGAGCGCAGAGGCGATCCTTGCCACGACTGCGTCGGCCTTCGATTTTTCGTTCTCGCACGCTCCGACAGCGAGCTTCGCCTCCGTGATGGCGGCTGCCTGCTCTTCCGCGGCAAAACGCTCTTTCTCCTGAGAAGCAGTGCTCTCTTCTATCTTTTCTTCAAGCTCAGCAGCCTTGCTTCTGAGCTCTGCGATCTTCTCTTCTATCTCCGAAGCTCCAGCGGTCGTCTGCTCTTTTTCCTGCGATATGGCCGCAAGCTCCTTCTCCCAGCGTTCGTTCGATGATTCGAATTCGGTGATGGATGAACGGAGCAGGTTGATCTCGTTTTCCACCGCGAACGATCTTCTCTGCTGATCGGCTATCTCGCTTTCCTTTTCCGCTATCGCGGTCCTGGCCTTCTCCGTGAGAGAAGCGATCTCCTCTGTCCTCGCCTCGCCTTCGGCAAGTTCTTTTTCCAGTTTTGAGATCCTATCGGCAAGCCTTCTGATGTCGGCTTTCCTTTCGAACATGTTCGCGCTGTCATGTTTGTGGCGTCCGCCCGTGATGGCTCCGCCCGCTGTTATGATCTCGCCTTCTATAGTAACGAACTTGAGTCCGCGGTCGCTCTTCTTCGCCATCGCGACTGCGCTCGTCATGTCCTTCGTGACCACGATGTTGCCGACGAGATACTCAGCTATGGTCTCGAGCTCTTCGTCACACGACAGCCTGTCCACCGCATATCCCATAAAGCCGGGCATCTTTTCAACTTCTTTGTCGGTCTTCACGCCCCTGGACCTGATGGATGAAACGGGGAGGAACGTCGCGCGTCCTTTCCTGTCTCTCTTCAGATTTTCTATAGCCTCTTTCGCGGTATCGTCGTCTCTGCAGATGATGTGCTGCATCGATCCGCCAAGAGCGGTCTCCATCGCGACTTCGAATCCGCTCTCGGCATCGATCAGTTCCGCGACCGTGCCCATTATGCCGCTGCCTCTGTTCCTCATGACGGCCTTTACGGCATTGTTGTATCCTTCGTAGTTCGCTTCCATCTCCTCGAAGGCGCG
Organism: uncultured Bacillota bacterium; assembly: GCA_946410475.1. GTDB lineage: Bacteria > Bacillota > Clostridia > Peptostreptococcales > Anaerovoracaceae > UBA3738. The sequence continues at coordinate 953 of CAMKAM010000015.1, read as the reverse complement.
CTTCCTCTCGGCAGCCTGACCCATCTTGACCCTGACGTCTTCGAGCTTAGCGGAAAGATCTGCGGATTCTTCCGTGTCTTTTTCAAGAGCCTTTCTAAGTTCTTCCTTTTCGGATGTCAGCTCTTCGATGGACGCCCTCAGTCCATCGCGTCTCTTTTCAGCTTCTTCGAGGTGATCCAGAGAGTCTCTGTTCGAATCCTCGCCCGAGCCCTTCTCGTCTTCGATGTCGCTCGCCCTCTTCTCAAGAGCGGAAGCCAGATTCTCTATACCGGCCTTCTCCATCTCCTTGGCTGAGATGTCCCTCTGGATGTCGAACAGTTCGTTCTTCATCTCGTCTGTGCCGGCCTGCTTTTCAGTGAGCTGCTCTGTCAGAGCCTCGTACTCGGCAGTCTTGTCCTCGAGTTCTTTATTCAAAGTCTCGAGCTTGTCGTCCCATTTCTTTTTCTCTTCGAAAAGGCGGGCGGAGTCCGCGCTCTCCTGCTCCATCTTAGCGTCGATATCTTCTATCTCCGCCTCGAGCCTCTTTGCGGCGCGATCTATCGCAGCCAGCCTCTCGGCCCTGATCCTGCTGCGTCCGGTGACTTCGGAAAGTTCGTCGGTCACAGCCGAAAGGCGTCCGCGCTTCTCCTCTATGATGTCGTCGAGAGTCTCTCTTTCCCTGAGCGACGCGGCGATCTTCTCCGCCAGTTCCTCACGCTTCTTCGCGACCTCTTCGATATCCTTTGAAAGCTTTTCTATATCCTCAGTGACGTCCTTGTTCTTTTCTTTGATGCTCTCGATGTTCCTGAGAGTAATGTTGATCTCGAGCTCTCTGTGTCTTTTCTTCAGCTCGAGGTAACGGGTCGCCTTCTCACTGTCATCTTTCAGCTTGCCTATGCGGCCTTCGATCTCGCCGATGATGTCGGATACCCTCTCCATGTTCTGGGTGGCGGAAGCAAGTTTTCTCTCGGATT
>CAMKAM010000014.1 GCA_946410475.1 uncultured Bacillota bacterium | reverse complement strand
ACGTAAGGCGATCGAGAGGAGCATCATCACTCTGACATCGGTCGACACTGCGAACGCGCTTGTCAACTGCCTGCTGTCGGACATCAACCTCGACAAAGTCCATATGGTAGATATCACGAAGATCTGATAGCTGCCGGATCAAAGGTCAAACAGAATGAAAATGAAGAGCAAGCCAATGCGGCTTGCTCTTTTTGCTGCGATTGTATGGAGTCTTTTGCATATTATCTGACGGGCGCGGAAGTGTTCTGGATTGTTTTCCTGCGAGATATGATAAAATAGGACGCAGAACATGATGCTGCGGCTGCAGTAAGCAGGCGCGGAAGGAAATAAGAAAGCCAGAAAGGAAGAACGAGATGAAATATGAGAGACTGTTCAGCCCGATAACGATCAACGGCATGGAACTCAAAAACAGAGTGCTGATGCCGGCTCTCAACCATATATATACTCCGGAGGGTTCGCCAACACCCAGATTCACGGAATATTACAAGAGACGCGCCGAGGGCGGAGTAGGTCTCATCATCGTAGGCGGATGCCGTTTTGAAAAGTACGGCGGAACATACGAGATGATCAGCCTTGAGGATGACAGCTTCATCCCCGGATTCAAAGAGTTCACCGATGTGATCCACGAAGCGGGGGCGAAGGTCGGAGTCCAGCTCTTCCATGCGGGAAGATATGCTCATTCGTCTGCGAACGATGGCCTCACACCGATCGCCCCGTCGGAAGTATACAGCGGATATTCGAGAGCGACTCCGAAGGAGATGACTATCGAAGAGATAAAGACGGTCCAGAGGCAGTGGGCCGATGCAGCGGTCAGGGCGAAGAAGGCCGGATTCGATATGGTGGAGATACTTGCTTCCGCAGGATATCTGATCTGCCAGTTCCTCGCTCCGATGACGAACCTCAGGACCGACGAATACGGCGGATCGTGGGAGAACAGAACGAGGTTTGCACGCGAGCTGGTCGCCGTGATGAGGGCGGCAGTAGGTCCGGACTATCCGATCGGCATGAGAATCGCAGGAAACGACTTGGTCCCGGGATGCAACAACACTGAGGACGCAGTGAACTTCGCGAAGGATATGGAAGCTGCAGGCGTGGATCTTCTGAACGTGACAGGCGGCTGGCACGAGTCGAAGGTCCCGCAGATCACAGGCGACCTTCCGCGCGGCGGTTTCGACCACATCGCTGCGGCCGTCAAAGATGCCGTAAGCATCCCCGTAGTATGCGGAAACAGGATCAACGATCCGGCCGTTGCGGAGAGACTTCTCGCGACCGAGTGCTGCGATATGGTAAGCGTAGGCCGTCCGCATGTAGCCGATCCCGACTGGTGCAACAAGGCTATGGCGGGCGAAGAGGATCTGATCAGAAGGTGCATGGCGTGCAACCAGGGCTGCCTGGCGAATGCTTTCTTCAACAAGCCGATCGAATGCCTTGTGAACGCTGAGGCAGGAAGAGAATATGAGCTGGTCGGAGAAGGCGCAGGCGAAAACAGTGCGGAAGCAGGCGCCGGTGCGACAGAGGCCGGATCGGCGACGGATGCTGCGGCTGGCGCGGATGCCGGAAAGAACATCCTCGTGATAGGCGCAGGAGCAGCCGGATGCGAATTCGCTATCCGCTCAGCGGCGAGAGGTAACAACATAACTATATGGGAAGAGTCGGACAGGATAGGCGGACAGCTGAATCTCGTAGCTATGCCGCCGGCGAAGAAAGAGTTCTTCTCATTGATCGCTTACTACGAAGCGTCGCTCGCGAAGGCAGGAGTCAGGGTCGAATTCTGCAAGAAGGCTGACGCTGAGGATATAGAGGCTGCTGCGAAGTCGGATGCGAACCCGGACGGTTTCGACATCATCGTATCGGCAGCAGGAAGAGGGCAGGCGAAGAAGATCCCTCTGGATATCGACGACAGCGTTGAGGTGGTTTCTGCTTACGACATCCTGGACGGCAGCGTCGTGGCGGGACGTGACGTCATCGTCATAGGCGGCGGAAGCGTCGGCTGCGAGACAGCGCAGTTCATGGCTCATGAAGCGTCCGTTTCGCCGGAGCAGGTCTACCATATGCTGGCGAACAAGTATATGCCGGTCGAGAGGGTCCTGGAGCTGATGAACTCTACAAGACGGAATATCTCCGTGGTCGACGTCGTCAAAGTCGGATCCGGATTCCAGCTGGGAACCGGCTGGCCGGTGCTCGGCGACATGAAGAGACTCGGCGTCAAATCGTATTCGTTCGCTGCTACGAAGAACATCAAGGACGGTGTCGCAACGCTCGACGTGAAGAAGGCGAAGGACTCGGATGAGACCGAAGAGGTGAAGATCCCTGTCGATACAGTAGTAATGTCTGTCGGTGCTCTGCCGAACGAGGGACTGTTCGATGAACTGTCTGCTTACTTCGAAAACGCTGACGTCAAAGTGTACAACATCGGCGACTCGGCGGGCATCGCGAACGTCAAGTCGGCAGTCGAAGCAGGATGCCGTCTGGCTGAGGAAATCGGCTGATATCGTAATAAAGTATCAAAGTGAAAACCCGCGCATAAACGCGGGTTTTGTTTGCAAAAAATCCCTTGAAAAATCAAGGGTTACGTGGTATCATAGCGTAGTTGCGGTCTAAGGACCGTGGTTTTGATGACCAATCAAGATTTTGGAGGTAGAAAATGACAGCACTTATGGTATTGCTGGGTATCGCCAGCATCATACTGATAGTAAGCATACTGATGCAGTCGAGCAACAGCGCGGGTCTTTCGGGATCCATCGGCGGCGGAGCAGAGCAGCTCTTCGGAAAGAAGAAGAGCTCCGGATATGAGGGCATCCTCAAGAAGATCTCCGTAGTTGCAGCTGTATCGTTCATCATCCTGTCGCTCGTCATCGTGACGCTGCAGAGCAGAGGCTGATAGCCTGTGACGGAGAGGACGCTTACGGACTAGTTTGTAATTGCGTTGATAATTGCACCCCGCCGGCGGATGATGAAGTCGGGGACGGGATGCGCGCAATCATATAATTATTTTATATCCCTAATGGCTTTACATATCCGAGATATGTATGCCCGCGCTGTATATGCTCTAATGTGTGGTGCGGGAGCATATGAGACAGTCTTTGCAAGACAAACGAAGCGGATCCCTATGTATCCCGGATGTGTATATGACAGAAAAATGGAAGAGTGAGAGGAGGAATCTTCAAAATGGGTATTTCTATCATCGTTCCCCTCATCGCCATCGCGGCGCTGTGCGTCGCTGCAGGTCTTTCATCATGGATCAGCAAGGTAGATGAAGGAACAGACACAATGAAGGAAATCGCCGGCCACATCAGAGACGGCGCCATGGCATTCCTGAGAAGAGAATACATCACGATGGTAATCGTCGTAGCAGTTGTATTCGTAATCATCGGATTCGCGCTTGGCAACTGGATCACAGCAGTTCTGTATCTGGTTGGTGCTGCATTCTCGGTACTGGCAGGTTTCCTGGGCATGAGAGTTGCTACAAAGGGTAATGTCAGAACAGCAAACGCTGCAAGAGAAAGCGGCATGGGCAAAGCTCTGAACGTTGCTTTCAGATCCGGCGCTGTAATGGGAATCTGCGTTTCCGGTCTGGGTATGCTCGGACTTGGCGCTGCATTCTGCATTCTCGACATCGCAACGATCACAGAGACAGTAACAGGCTTCGGTATGGGAGCTTCCACAATGGCTCTGTTCGGTCGTGTAGGCGGCGGTATCTACACAAAGGCTGCTGACGTAGGCGCTGACCTCGTTGGTAAAGTCGAAGCCGGTATCCCTGAAGACGACCCGAGAAACCCGGCTGTTATCGCTGACAACGTAGGCGACAACGTTGGTGACGTTACGGGCATGGGTTCCGACCTCTTTGAATCATACTGCGGAGCTAACATTTCGGCTCTTTCGCTGGCAGCAGTAGTTGCTGTCAACACAAACGGCGCTGTATCCCAGTACACAGCTGCACTGTTCCCGCTTCTGCTTTCGGCATGCGGACTTGCTGCTTCCGTACTCGGTATCCTCACAGTCAACGGCAGTGGAAAGAACGTTAACCCGTCCGCTTCCCTGAACAGAGGTACATACATCGCTTGCGGCATCGAGATCATCGTTGCTATCGTACTCAGTAAGGTAATGCTCCAGAGCTTCACATTTGCAGGAGCTATCATCTGCGGCCTCATCATCGGCCTCGTAATAGGTAAGGTAACAGAGATCTTCACATCGTCCGACTACGGTCAGGTCAAGAAGATCGCCAAGGAAAGCCAGACAGGCGCCGGCACAGGCCTCATCGCAGGACTTGGTGTTGGTATGATGTCGACGGTAGTTCCTATCATCTGCATCGCTGCAGGTATCATCCTTGCTTACCACTTCGCTGGCACATACGGCATCGCACTCGCTGCTGTAGGTATGCTTTCGACAGTAGGTATCACAGTTGCTGTTGTCGCTTATGGTCCGATCGCGGACAACGCCGGCGGTATCGCTGAGATGAGCGAACTTCCGGAAGAAGTCAGAGATATCACAGACCAGCTCGACGCTGTTGGTAACACAACTGCTGCTATCGGTAAGGGCTTCGCCATCGGTTCGGCTGCTCTTTCCGCACTCGGTCTGTTCATCACATACGCTCACGTTTCGAAGCTCGAGATGGTCAGCCTCCTGGATCCTGTTGTAATCGCAGGTCTGTTCGTAGGCGCTATGGTACCGTTCCTCTTCGCTGCTCTTACGATGAACTCCGTAGGTAAAGCTGCGAACGAGATGATCGAGGAAGTAAGACGCCAGTTCAGAGCTGACCCGGGCATCCTCGCAGGTACATCGAAACCTGACTATGAGAAGTGCGTAGACATCTCCACGAAGGCTGCTCTCCGTGAGATGATAATCCCGGCTCTCCTCGCTATCTTCGTACCGCTCATCATCGGTATCTGCTTCGGACCTGAAGCACTGGGCGGCACACTTGCAGGATCGCTTTCGGCAGGCGTCCTCATGGCTATCATGATGGCTAACGCCGGCGGCGCATGGGACAACGCTAAGAAGTACGTTGAAGAAGGTAACTACGGCGGCAAGGGTTCCGAGACTCACAAGGCTACAGTAGTAGGCGACACAGTCGGCGACCCGTTCAAAGATACATCCGGTCCTTCGATGAACATCCTCATCAACCTGATGACTATCACAGCTGTAGTATTCGCACCGCTCTTCGCTAGAATCGGCGGACTGTTCTTCTAAGAACTTCTGACGAAACTCAGTAAGCAATTATGAGAGACCCTTTGGGGTCTCTCTTTTGTTATGTCTTGACACCGCCATGCCAAACGGAGAAAATGTAAATAAGCGGATCCCCCGACGGGGATTTCAAAAATGGAATACAGATGAAATACAGATTTGGAAAATACTATTCAGGAAGGTCAGGATAGCAGGATATGAGAAAGATAAGATTGGGAAAAACAGGGATCGTTGTGAACAAGAACGGTTTCGGAGCTCTTCCGATACAGCGCAGGAACATGGAAGATGCTGTGAAGATACTGAGGAAGGCTTATGAGAACGGTATCGATTTCTTCGATACGGCCAGAGTATACAGCGACAGCGAGACCAAGATAGGCAATGCGCTGTCAGATGTCAGGGATAAGATATTCATCTCTACGAAGACTATGGCGACTACTGCGGATAAATTGAGAGAGGACCTTGAGACTTCTCTTGAGGAGCTCAAGACGGACTACATCGACCTCTATCAGTTTCACAACCCGGCCTTCTGCCCAAAGCCGGGCGATGAGAGCGGAATCTATGACGAGGCTATGAAAGCGATGGAGGAAGGGAAGATCCGTCACATCGGTATCACGAACCACCGCCACACCGTCGCTATTGAGGCGATCGAGTCAGGACTGTATGAGACGATGCAGTTCCCATTCTCATATCTGGCCGACGAAAAAGATTTCAACATTATGAAAAAGAGCGTCGAAAGCGATATGGGGTTCCTCTGCATGAAGGGACTTGCGGGCGGCCTCATAAAGAGGTCTGAAGTGGCTTACGCCTACATGACTCAGTTCGACGGAGTCCTCCCGATCTGGGGCATCCAGCTCGAAGAAGAGCTCGACGAGTTCCTGTCGTATCAGGATAACGAGCCGGTGCTCGATGATGAGATGAAAGCCTTTATCGAAGAGGAGAAAAAGGAACTGGCAGGAGATTTCTGCCGCGGCTGCGGATACTGCATGCCGTGTCCGATGGAGATAGTCATAAATCAGTGCAACAGGATGTCGCTGATGATCAGAAGGGCGCCTGAGGAGGCGTGGACGAACGAACACTGGCAGAAAGAGATGGCGAAAATAGACACCTGCCTTGAATGCCGTCAGTGCGTAAGCAGATGTCCTTATGACCTTGATATACCTAATACTCTTAAGAAGAACTACGAAGACTACAAGACTTTCCTCTAGCCTGTCCTGAATTTGTTCGGGTTCCAGAATGACGGAAGGAAGATCAGGAAGACGGTATACATCTCGAGTCTTCCGATCAGCATCAGGAGAGACATGAAGAGTTTCATCGGCCCGCTGAATGCCGAATAGTTTCCGGAGGCGCCTATCTCGCCGAAGGACGCGCCCGTAGTAGACATCAGAGAAGCTGCGGCGCCCATGGATGTCTCAAGATCGTGTCCGCTGAAGGCAATGACGACCGAGGCGACCATGAATGTAGCGAAGTACATCGCTATGAAGCTGGTCACCGAGGATACCATAGCCGATGTGATATTGTTCTCTCCGATCCTTACGGCCTTGACCGAGCGTGGATGCAGTTTCTTGAAGAAGCCGCGCTGGACGAGTTTCAGCATGACCAGGATCCTGAGCATCTTGACGGAGCCGGAAGTCGAAGCGACGCAGCCTCCGACGAAGAGCATCGAGAACAGGATCATTTTGCTGAATGTGGGCCATGTGTTGTAGTCACTGAGCACGAGGCCGGATGTCGTCATGAACGAATTGACTGTGAAGAACGCGTGCCTCAGCGATGCCCCGAATGTCTGATATGTCTCCGTGCTCGTGAGGTCGGCCGTGATGAACAGTGTCGTAACAGCTATGAAAGCGAGGTAAGCCCTCAGTTCATAGCTCTTTTTTATGTGGTTGAAGTTCCTCTTGATCAGATAGATGAACAGGAGGAAGTTGACAGATGCCAGTATCGTGAAAACAGACAGGACGCACTCTACGAAGACGCTGTTATAGTAAGCGACTCCGGACGGGTGGAAGGTGAGGCCGGCTGTCGATATGCTGCCGAGAGAATTGATCAGAGCCTCAAAGGCGCCCATGTCGCTTCCGAAGTACAGCAAAATGAACTCGCTTAGAGTAAGCGTCGAGTATATCAGATAAAGGAGCTTTGCCAGGTCCTTTGATCTCGGCGAGGTCGCTGAAAGACCTGCTCCCGGTGATTCTGCTGCAACTATCCTCTGTCCGCCTGAGCCCATTGAGGGAAGCACTGTGATGACGAATATCAGGATGCCCATAGCTCCGAGCCAGTGTGTGATAGCTTTCCAGAGGATAAAAGGCTCCGTGAAATTCGATTCGCCCAGAGCGGTGGCGCCTGTCGTCGTGAAGCCTGCGACCGCTTCAAATATGGCGTCGCAGAAACTTGTTATCTCGCCCGAAAAGAAGTACGGCAAGGCTCCGATCAGAGAGCAGACTATCCACGAGCCGAAAACAATCAGATAAGCGTCGCGGGAGTGCATCGGGTGTCTCGACCGCGGCATGAATTTGTATATACAGAAACCTATAGTAAGGGAGAGGGTGCCGGTGATGCCGAATATCTGGACTGCTTCCATATCATTGTAATAAAAGGCGCAGATCATCGGCAGCACCATGAAAGCACCGCTGATGCCCGCTATAAGGCCCATTATGCATACCATTGTCTTATAGACAAGTCCCATTAGTTTCTCTCTTTCAGTTTTGTTTCTATTCGTCAGGCAACCAGAATCTTCTCGAGAACATCATCAGTATGGTGAAGAGCTCGAGTCTTCCGGTTATCATCGTAAGTGACAGTACGAATTTCACTCCGTTCGAGAATATACTGAAATTCTCGGCTGGGCCTACCGATCCGAAGCCGGGCCCGATGTTTCCCAGACAGGTTGCCGTCGCTGTGAATGAAGTGACCATGTCATAATTGTCGAGCGCTACCCAGAGGGTAACGGCGAACAGTGTGAAGAGGTACAGACATACGAATGCGCATATACCCTGCACCGTATCCGTGCTGAATTTCCTGTTGTTGTATTTGATGGTGATGTAAGCGTTAGGGTGCAGTTTGAGAGCCGCGCTCCTTCCTATCATCCTTATCATTATCAATACCCTTACGACTTTTATACCACCTCCTGTCGACGATGAACATCCGCCGATGAAGAACAGGACGAACAGGACCATCATGCAAAGAGGCGGCCACAGAGCGAAATCACACGTTGAGAAGCCCGTAGTCGTGAGGATGGATGCGACCTGGAAGGCTGCCTGATGCAGGCCTTCAAAGAAGCCGTCAAATGTGTTTGAGAACGTTCCGTAGAACGTTATTATCAGGGTCGCGACTGTGAATATCAGAATGTATGCTTTGAACTCGTCGTCCTTCACTGCGATGCTGACTTTTCTCCTAAGCACGAAGAAGTAGAGGTTGAAGTTGATGCCTGACAGAAGCATGAAGACAGTGATGACGATATCTATATATGTGCTGCCGAAGTGGGCGATGCTGTCGTTGTAGTTGCCGAAGCCTCCCGTGCCTACTGTAGCGAAGGAGTGTGTCACCGCATCGAAGAGCCCCATGCCTCCTATCATGAGAAGGACGGTCTCGATGAGTGTGAATGCGATGTATATTAAATAGAGGTCGCGGGCGGTCTCGCTCATCTTAGGAGTGATCTTTGAAAGGACAGGACCGGGAGTTTCGGCCTCTGCGATCTCCTGTCCGCTTATGCCCAGAGCGGGCATCCACGCGATGGCAAAGACCAGTATGCCCATGCCGCCTATCCAGTGGGAGAACGACCTCCACAGGAGAATGGCGTGAGGAAGGGCCTCGACGTCTTCGCAGACAGTTGCGCCGGTAGTAGAAAAACCCGAGCACATCTCAAAGAATGCGTCGAACCAGCTCGCCATCGATCCCGAGATGACTACAGGGACCGCTGCGATAGAGGCGAGAAGCAGCCATGTCAGGGTGACGAGCAGAAATCCGTCGCGAAGCCGCATGTTGTGCCTTGAATAGGGAATGATCCTCTGTAAGATCACCCCGAAGAAAATGCACGGCAGGGCGACAACGAGAAAAGAGCGTACGCAGTCATTTTCTCCGTACGCGAGAGCCGTGATCACGGGCAGGAACATTGATGCTCCGAGCATCGCGAGGACACGGCTGAGTATTTTCGCTATCGATTTGAGACAAAATCCCATGCTATTTCAAAAAGTCGAGCTTCTTTGTGTTGCGAAGCAGTTTTTCAAGTTCTATCAGGTCAGACAGCAGGCAGACTATGAGGATTCTGTCGCCGTCCTTTATCACTGTATCACCGGTCGGTATGATCAGCTCTTTGCCGCGGTGTATGGCGGCTATAAGCACGCCGTCCGGGAATGTGAGATCTTTCAGAGGTTTCTTCGTAAGTCTCATGCGCTCGTCGATATTGATCTCGATGATCTCCGCCTGTCCCTGTATGAGGCGCGATGAGACGATACGTTTCTTGCCCTGTATGACTCTGAGTATCTGCGAAACTGTGATGTCGAGCGGGTTGAGAGCCATGTCAACGCCCATCTGCGACACCATGTTCGTGTATATGCCGCGGCTTACTTTGGCGATGACGTCTTCGATGCCCTTGTTCTTCGCCATGAGGGCGAGGAGGAGGTTGTCTTCGTCGAAGCCTGTCGCTGTTACGACCGCGTCCATATCATCAATATTCTCTTCTTCAAGAAGGTCGAGGTCCGTGCCGTCGCCGTGGAGGACGATGACGTTCTCAAGGTTCTCAGCAAGATAGTGGCAGCGCTCTTTGCTGCGCTCGATGATCTTTACTGAGAGGTTGAGCTCGGAGAGTCTCTTCGACAGGTACAGACCCGTCTTTCCTCCGCCTATGATCATGACCTTCGATATGTCTGTGTATTTGACTTTGTCGATGACTTTTCTGCTGAGCTGCATTATGTCTTTTCTGTTGCCGATGACGTACAGCATATCCCTTTCCTGGAGCGTGTTGTCGCCATGCGGAACGAGTACTTTACCTTTTCTCGATATGGCTACGACAAGCATTCCGGGGAGGTAGTCGCTGACATCGTGCATCTGGCGGCCGATGAGCTGCGGCATCTTGGATACCTTTATCTCTATCATAGCCGCCTTGCCTGTCGAGAACACACCGTTCGTAAGGCTGTATTTTTCAACGAGATACTTGTATATCTCAGTAGTGATAGCAAAGTCTGGATTGACGATAAAATCTATATCGAAAACCTCACGGATGAAGTCCATCTGGTTCATGTGCTCCGGGTCTCTGACCCTCGCGATGACCTTGCTGCATCCGAGATTCTTTGCGAGCGTTGCTATTACGATATTCTTTTCATCGTCGTCAGTCGACGCCAGGAAAAAATCATAGGAAGCCATGTGCAGATCCTGGAGTACAGAGATCTGTTTGGCGTTGGCATTGAGCGTCATGACGTCGAGCTGGGAGGCGAGCTTCTGGAGCGTCTCCTCGTTCTTGTCTATGACGGTCACGTTATGGTCGCCGCCGATGAGGGCGTTAGCGACTTTGAGACCGAGCTTTCCGGCCCCTGCTATGCATACTTTCATATATATTACCTCTTCGAAAAAATACAAAGTCATTGTACCACTAACAAAATGTATTTCAACAGTAAAACCGTCAAAAAATCAGAGGGTTTTCGGAGAGATTGAAAAAGAACGGGATAGAGGGTAAAATGTAGCGTGTCATCGTGACAAAAACCGAAAGGATTTACAAGAGATGAAGATCGAAAGATTCGTTTGCGGCGATATAGAGGAAAACTGCTACGTCCTGTATGCTGAGGACGGCGGTGAATGCATGATAATGGATCCGGGCGAGGGCCCCGGGAGGATAAGCCGCTTTCTGAAGGAGCATGGGCTTACTCCTTCGCGCATCATCCTGACGCACCATCACCCCGACCACACGGGAGCGATAGACGGACTGCTCCGGGAGTACGACATCCCCATATACATCCATGAGGCTGAGCTTTGGCGGCTCAAGTGGAAGGCCAACGGACTGAGGGACGGCGACGTGCTGAAGATAGGGGATGAGAGCCTCAAGGTGATCCACACGCCGGGCCATTCGGAGGGGAGCATCTGCTTCTTCTGTCCGGAGATGAAGATAGCCTTTACCGGGGACGTGGTCTTCCGTGACGAGACGGGGTACACGATCTTCGACGGCGGAAGCAAACACCAGATGATCAACAGCATCGGGAGCATCATCGACAAATGGGACGATGACACCGTGCTGTATCCGGGGCATTTTGGCATGGCCGATATGGCTTACGTCAAAGCGAACAACCCCGACTACAGAAAAGCGATGAAGAGATATACAGAGAAACAGACAGGGAGAAGGAAATGACGATAAAACTGATTGCGCTGGATCTTGACTTTACTACGCTGGACAGCAAGGGCAAACTGCCTGAAGACAACAAGAAGGCGCTCGAAAGGGCGATAGACGCAGACGTGAACGTGGTGGTAGCGAGCGGCAGGTGCCACTCGGCTCTTCCTGATGAGGTCACGCGGATAGAGGGGATCCAGTACGCGATCTCATCGAACGGTGCGAGGATCAAGGACCTCAGGACGGATGAGTGCATCTATTCGAACTGCATCGCGCCCGAGGTGATAAGGCGCGTCAAAGATATAGTCGAAGAGCACGGCTACGATATAGAGGTCTTCACCGACGGAAGGGCTTACATGGAGAGAAAGACATGGGAAGCAGTCAGGGACGGCGAGATCACTTACAGAAGGGTGGATTATATCGTGAATACGAGGAACCCGGTCGACGACGTGCTCGGATTCATGATGGACCACGCGGACGCGATAGAGAACATCAATTTCTTCTTCGAGGATCTTTCAAAGAAGCCTGCAATCGGAAAGGTGCTTTCGCAGCTGGAGGACAACGCGACGCTGACGACTTCGTTCGACCACAACTGGGAGATCGGAGGGAAGACCACGAGCAAGGCGCGCGCCCTCGAGGAGCTCGGGAAGATACTCGGTGTGGAGAGAGAGGAGATGATGTCGTTCGGAGACAGCCCGAACGATATACCGATGATAAAGGCGGCGGGCATAGGAGTCGCTGTCGGGAACGCGAAGGACTCCGTGAAGGAGGCGGCCGACTATGTCACTTTGTCGAACGACGAGGCGGGAGTCGCCAGAGCCGTTGAGAAGTTCGTCTTCGGGGAGGAGTAAGCGGATAGTCCCGGCCAGGGAGGCTCAATGATTTGTAAATAATTTACATGTAAAATATTGACAATAGAAGCCGGCTGCGGTAGCATTGTGCGTAGATGGAAATAATTTACATTTGCGTACGGTGATGCCGTGGCCGGTCTTTGTTTTGCGGAACTTGGCGCATGGATCACGAAAGGCGAGGAAGAGGAGGAACGGAAGCAAAGAATGAACAGACGAGACATGGGCGAGTTCGGAGAACAGAAGGCGGCGGAGATGCTCCTTCGGAGCGGATATCAGATCCTGGAGCGCAATTTCAGCTGCCGGACAGGGGAGATAGATATAGTGGCAAAGACAGGGATGACGATAGTCTTCGTGGAAGTGAAGAGCCGCAGCGGTGATTCCTATGGCATGCCGGCGGAGTCGGTCACGAAGAAAAAGCAGGACAAGATCAGAAGGACGGCAATGTACTATCTGAAGACCCATAATGTGAGATACACGGATATACGATTCGACGTGGTCGAGGTGTTTTTCGACCACATATATGACGCGTTCTGATGAGGTATGTCCACGTGATGAGAAGGAGAAGGAAATGCTATCAAAGATATTGACTGCGAGCCTGTCGGGAGTCAGCGGCGAGCTTGTGACAGTAGAGACGGATATCACAAGGGGACTGCCTGCTTACAGCATCGTGGGCCTCGCCGGAAAGTCCATCAAGGAAGCGTCCGAGAGGATACGTTCTGCAATAATGAACAGCGGCGCGTCTTTCTCCACGCGGAGGGTGACGGTCAATCTGGCCCCTGCGGCGGGGAAGAAGCACGGCAGCCACTTCGATCTTCCGCTTGCTCTCGGTGTGCTTGCCGCTTCGGGGCAGATTGCTGAGGCAGGAGCAAGGCAGAGGGATGTGGCTTTTTTCGGAGAACTTTCGCTGGACGGAAAAGTCGGCCGCTCGGACGGTATCCTTCCGCTTGTCGTGTGCGCAAGGATGAACGGGATCAGGGAGGTGTGCGTCCCGCAGGAGAACGCTGAAGAGGCGTCCCTTGTCGAAGGGATGAAGGTGTATGCCGTAGAGGATCTTTGGAGCGCGGCGTGCGTGCTGTCGGGAAACGGCGATCCCTTTATATATATAAGTAGAAACAGCCCGAAAGACGGAGGGTCACGTGAGGCAGACGCTGCGGATGACTACAGCGACATCAGAGGTCAGGAGGCGGCCAAGCGCGCGCTGGTGATATGCGCTGCGGGAGGGCACGGGATCATCATGACCGGGCCGCCGGGGTCGGGAAAGACGATGCTGGCAAAGAGGCTGCCGGGGATACTCCCGGATCTTTCGGAGGAGGAGAGATTCGATGTGTCGATGATATATTCGGTCGCAGGTCTTCTGGGCGAGGACAGACCTTTCATAGAGAGAAGACCGTTCAGGCATGTCCACCACGATATCACCAGGGCGGCTCTGCTGGGCGGAGGGATCATCCCGATGCCGGGAGAATTGTCGCTGGCGCATAAAGGCGTTCTGTTCATGGATGAGATGCCGCAGTTCAAGAGCGGTGTTACTGAGTCGCTGAGAGAGCCTCTCGAGGAGAAGAAGATAACTATATCGCGGAGCGGGTCGACGGTGACTTATCCGGCGGACGTGATACTTGTCGCTGCGGCGAATCCCTGCCCGTGCGGTCATCTTGGTGACGAGGGCGCGGAGTGCACGTGCTCGGCTGCGGAGATAGCGAGATACGAGAAGAACATATCGCCGATGATACTTGACAGAGTCGATATGCATATCCGGGTACCGAGGGTCAGGTACAGCGATATACGCGATGACGGGAAAGTGACGTCGACAGCCGAGATGAAAGCAATGGTCATGCGTGCGAGGGAAGAGCAGGAGAAGCGCTACGGCAGGGCCGGCTTTACGAATTCGATGCTCGGGCCGAATGAGATAGAGGCTTACTGCGGGCTGGGCGAAGAATGCAACAGCCTGCTCGAGAGGGCTTACGATACGCTCCCTCTCACGATGAGGACTTATCATAAGACGATAATGCTCGCGCGCACGATCGCGGATATACGCGGCGCGAAAGATATATCGGTGCCGGACATAGCGGAGGCGCTGCAGTACAGAGGAAAGGATTGAAGGAACTTTGATGATGCAAACGGAAAACAGTGCGGGAAGATCGATAGACTATGAGGATGCCGGATACCCGGTGCGCCTGAAAGAACTGGGCGATGCACCGAAGAAGATATATTACCGCGGAGACGTCTCGCTTTTGGGAAGCAGATGCGTCGCCGTGGTAGGATCTAGGAAGTATTCGGAGAACGGGAGGAAGACGGCCTTCGATGTCGGTAAGGCTGCGGCCGGAGCGGGACTCACGGTCGTGAGCGGGATGGCGAGAGGGATAGATACGGCTGCTCACGAAGGAGCGCTCGCAGCGGGAGGAAAGACCATAGCCGTCCTCGGCACAGGTGTCGATATCTGCTACCCTGCAGCCAACAGGCAGCTGAAGGAGAGGATAGAGCATGAAGGCCTGGTCATATCCGAGCTTCCGCCGGGGATGCCGGCTTCACGGGCGACGTTCCCGAGAAGGAACAGGATCATCAGCGGGATATCGGAGGCTGTCGTCGTCTGCGAGGCGGGTCTCAACAGCGGGGCGCTTATCACAGCGGGTCTTGCGGAGGAGCAGGGACGCTATGTATATGCCGTCCCTTCCGGGATATATAACAAGTGCGCTCTTGGGAGCAACATGCTGATAAGGGACGGAGCCATGCCTCTCGTCGTGATCGACGATCTGCTGCATGACCTCGGTGTCGCGGTGTCATCTGAAGACAAGGATCTGTCGGATATGGGAGAGGATGAGAAGAAGGTATACGAGGCTCTCCTCGGCGGCGGAGAGAAGACCGTGGACGAGATATGCAGACAGACTTTCCTCGCTCCGGAGGCGGTCAACGGCATAGTCACGGTCATGGAGATGAAGGGCATCGTGTGGACGGCGCTCGGGAAAATATTCCTTGCAAAATGAAAAAATCACTGTATAATTCTTTACTTGAAAACAGGTGATATGACTGCTGTCATATAAATAGGAGGGAAAAATGGCACAAGCCAAAACAAAAACAAAGGCAAAAGCAGGGAAGAACCTCGTCATCGTAGAGTCGCCGTCGAAGGCGAAAACGATAGGCAAGTTCCTCGGGTCGAACTACAAAGTCCTCGCAAGCGTGGGCCATGTCAGAGACCTTCCTGCCAGCACGATGGGAATAGATATAGAAAACGATTATGAACCCAAATATATAACGGTCAGAGGCAAGGGTCCTGTAATACAGGAAATGAAGAAGGAAGCCAAAAAGGCTAAAAAGATATTCCTCGCAACTGACCCGGACCGTGAAGGTGAAGCCATATCCTGGCACCTTGCATTTTTGCTTGGCATCGACCCGGACACAGAATGCAGGATCGCGTTCAACGAGATCACTAAAGAAGCCGTCAAGGGAGCGGTCAAGGAGCCGAGGATGATCGATATGCATCTGGTGGACGCCCAGCAGGCGAGAAGGGTGCTCGACCGTCTGGTCGGATACTCGCTGTCGGAGCTCGTCCAGAGAAAGATCCGCTGGGGTCTTTCCGCAGGCAGAGTCCAGTCCGCGGCGCTCAAGATCATTTGCGACAGAGAAGACGAGATCAAAGCCTTCGTTCCGGAGGAGTACTGGACGATAGAGGCCGATTTCGAAAAAGAAAAACCGTTCACCGCGAAGCTGACGAAGAAGGATGGAAAGAAGCTTTCCATCGGCACAAAGGAAGAAGCAGACAGTATACTGGCCGATCTCAAGGCGGGAACGTTCACTGTCGAATCCGTAGAGGAGAGCGCGAGGAAGAAGAACCCGCAGCCGCCTTTCACTACGAGCAGCATGCAGCAGGACGCGGGAAACAAACTCAACTTCAATGCGACCAGAACTATGAGGACTGCACAGCAGCTCTACGAGGGCGTTGATATAAAAGGCCGCGGGACTATAGGTCTCATCACATATATCAGAACGGACTCTGTCCGTGTATCCGATGAGGCGAGAGCTGCGGCGAAGGGATATATCGGCGAGAAATTCGGAGAGGCTTACTGCGCCAACAACGTATACAAGAACAGAAGGAAAGAGACTCAGGACGCCCACGAGGCCATAAGACCGAGTTATGTCGACCTGAGACCTGAAGATATAAAAGACCAGCTTTCGCAGGACCAGTACAGACTGTACAGACTCATCTGGCAGAGGTTCGTTGCCTCGCAGATGGCGCCTGCTGTTTACGATCGCGTCCAGGCGGGTATAAAGAACGGCAGTTATATGCTGAATGCATCCGGATCGAAGCTCAGGTTCGACGGATTCATGAAGGTCTACTCGCAGGACAAGAACGAGGACACTCTCATACCGGCCCTTGAAAAGGGCGAGGTGCTCGATCCCAAGGAGATCAGAGCAGACCAGAACTTTACGCAGCCCCCGGCGAGGTTCACTGAGAGTTCACTTGTAAAAGACCTTGAGGAAAAGGGTATCGGCCGTCCGAGTACGTATGCCCCGATCCTTTCGAAGCTCCAGGAAAAGAAATATGTCAAGAGGGAGAAGAAGACCCTCTTCCCGACGGACCTTGGATACACAGTCACCCACATGATGGAGGACTACTTCAAGGAGATCGTCGATGCGGGCTTTACCGCCGGCATGGAGGAGAAGCTCGATGACATCGAGGTCAAGGATGTAGAGTGGAAGCAGATAATCAGAGATTTCTACGGCGGTTTTGAAAAGGAACTCAAATACGCTGACGAGCACATCAAGAAACCGGAAGACGAAGTGACGGATATCCTCTGCGAGAAGTGCGGCAAGCCGATGGTCAAAAAGCACGGCAGGTTCGGAGAGTTCCTGGCATGCAGCGGCTACCCCGGCTGCAGGAACACGAAGAATCTGTCAAAGGACGGATCGGTGGAGGAACCGAAGGAGGAACTTACGGATATCCTGTGCGAGGAATGCGGCAAGCCGATGATAAAGAAGCGCGGCAGGTTCGGAGAGTTCCTGGCATGCAGCGGCTATCCGGAGTGCAAGAACACGAAGAACCTTTCCAAGGACGGCGGAGAGACGTCGACAGGTATTCCGTGCCCGGTCTGCGGTAAGGATATCGTGGAAAGACGCAGCAGAAGAAGAGGAAAAGTTTTCTACGGCTGCAGCGGTTACCCGGATTGTAAGCAGATATTCTGGTACAAACCCACAAAGGAAAAGTGCCCGAAGTGCGGCAGCATAATGATGGAAAGATCGCTCAAGAGCGGAGAGTTCCTGCAGTGCTCGAATGAAGAGTGCGGAAACAGGATCCCGCGCGAAGGAACATCCGGTGAAGATGCCGGATCGAAAGAATAAGGATAGGAACGGAGGGACAGTTTTTATGGAACAGTTCAGAGCAACTACGATAGTGGCTGTAAAACGCGGAGAAAACGACGTTTGCATCGCGGGCGACGGCCAGGTAACGATGGGGGAAACGGCCATAATGAAGGCCGGAGCAAAGAAAGTACAGAAGATATATAAGGATCAGGTCCTCGTAGGCTTCGCCGGCGGCGTAGCCGACGCGTTCTCGCTCAGAGAGAAGTTCGAGAAGAAACTCGAAGAGCACAGCGGCAACCTCAAGAGAGCTGCTGTCGCTCTCGCTCAGGAGTGGAGGATGGACAGGGCGATGAGGAACCTCGAGGCCCTCATGATCGTCGCCAATGAAGAAGCGATGCTTCTCATATCGGGCAACGGCGAGGTCATCGAGCCCGACGAGCAGTTCGTGGCTATAGGAAGCGGCGGCAACTATGCTTACGCGGCAGCGAACGCTCTCTACAACCATACGGATATGACAGCAGAGGAGATCTGCAGAGAAGCGCTGAAGATCGCTTCTTCGATATGCGTATACACCAACGAT
>CAMKAM010000013.1 GCA_946410475.1 uncultured Bacillota bacterium | reverse complement strand
ATTTCATTCGTTTTTATCGCTTTGATGTTCATCTGTTTCTCCTTTTTCGATTATTCCTTCTCTTCGCTCGAGCTCCCATTCCATGTCCCTGACGAGATCACGCTTGACTCCGGCTTTCTGCTGGGCGTAAAGCTGGGTCGTCGTCACCTGTTCATGGTCAAGAAGGGCTGCAACGTCGAAGATGGAGTTGCCTCTGCCGATCAGGCTGGTCGCCGCAGTCGCTCTCAGTTTGTGCGGGCTGTATCCCGAATCACGGGAGACGTGCATGCCGATCGACGTATATTTCTTTACGAGCTGCCGTATCTGGCGCTCGGTCATTCGCTTTTTCTGCATCGAGAGAAAGAGCGCGTCCTCGTTCCCCTCCGGTATCCCCTCCTGCGGCCGTTCGTTGTCGATATAGTCGTGCAGGACCATCGTGACTGATTCGTTTAGGGGCATCACAGACTCCTTGCCGCGTTTCCTGTATATCTTGAACTCGCCTCTGTGGAAGTTGAAGCTTGAAACGTTCAGCTGCTGCAGTTCAGACAGCCTCAGTCCGTATGTGAGGAAAAGGACCAGGACTGCCTTGTCCCTGAGCTTCGTCTTTTCCCAGTAGATGCGCTCGCGGTCCGTAAGACCGTTTCCCGTTGTGACGGCATCGAGCATTATCATGACTTCGTCATCCTGGAGCGCCTTTATCTCGCGCTCGCCGGGCTTTGGTACCTTGATCGGGTCGAAGCCGTCTGTTATGTTCTTCGGTATCAGTTCGTCCCTGTAAAGAGCTTTGAACATAACAGAGACCGAGGATTTCTTCCTTGCTAGGGATTTGTTGTTGTTCTCGATAAGGTAAGCCGTATCTCCGTCTTCCTTCACATATTGTCTGCAATAGTCGATGAAGAGGTTCACATCTACAGCCTTTACCTTCGCTATCTCTGACAGCTTTATTTCCTTTGGTTTCGAGGCTCTTGTCAGGTCTGTCTGGTCTATGAGATATTCAAAAAAGAATCGGACGTCGCGTAGATAAGCAAGCCTGGTCATCGGAAGGACGTTTCCCTTCAGATAGATGAAATAGCTGCGCAGAAAAGACGGAAGCTCTTTTTCTATAGCTTCGCATTCCATTATGATCCCATGCTCTCTTTCGATCACATTGTCCGGTTTGTCCGTCTTGTTCTGTATCTTTATGATCTTTCTTTTAGCCATTTCACTATGACCTCAGTCACCTCATCTGTATCATTATACTCTCCGATATCGAACCATTCCATGGTTTTATATCTGTTGAACCATGTCATCTGGCGCTTTGCATATCTGCGGGAGTTTCGTTTGATCAGCCTGACGGCTTCCTCCTCATCGTAAAGGCCGCTGAAACAGTCAAGCAGTTCTTTATATCCGATACCTTTCATCGAAATATCGGAAGAAGTCATCCCCATATCCAGGAGGCCTTTGACCTCATCTGCCAGCCCGTTCTCCATCATTATATCGACTCGTCTGTCGATACGGTCATAGAGCTGTTGTCTGTCTCTTTTCAGACCTATCAGGACGGCCTCACGCCTCATTTCACGGCCGGAAACGCCCTCGAAGGATGATAGGGGCTCTCCTTTTTCTGCGGCTTCTATGGCTCTTATAACGCGTTTTACGTTGTTTGGATGGATCCTTTCTGCTGCTGCCGGATCAAGGGATCTGAGCTTGTCGAACAAAGCTTCGTTCCCTTGTTCTTCAGCAAAAGCATAAAGCGCCTCCCGTCTTTCATCATCTGCACCCTCATCGCCTCCGAAATCGAGATCGAAGAGGAGCGAATCAAGGTATAGTCCTGTTCCTCCGGAAACTATCGGGGTCATGCCTCTTGCAGTTATCTCTGAGATGCATTTATCAGCCATATCACGGTAGACGGCAACAGAAAACGGCTCACGCGGATCGATGATATCCACGAGATGGTGCTTTGCCAGAGCGCGCTCTTCAGCGGTCGGCTTGGCGCTTCCTATGTCCATATATTTGTATAGCTGCATGGAGTCGCAGGAGACGATCTCGGTCCCGAGAGCTCGGGCGACGCCAATCGCTACATCGGTCTTTCCGACAGCTGTCGGACCGGCTATGACGATGATCTTTTCGTTGCTCATGCTCTTTTGAATCTTCTTTCCAGTTCACTGAGCGACATCTTGATATATGTAGGTCTGCCATGCGGACAAGAGAAAGGCTCGTCGCAGCTGTCGAGGTCGGTAAGCAGACGGCTTATCTCCTCATCCTTCAATGTATCGTGAGCCTTGACGGCAGCCTTACAGGCCTTCATGGCGAGAGTATCTCTGATATAAGCACTCTTGTAATCTCCCGGATCATCCAGTGTGTCGAGATAGTCTTTGACGAACAGTTCGGCCTGATCGGTATCGAATACAGTCGGTATGCCGCGAACGATGTATGTCCCGGGTCCGAAGTCTTCTATGTCGTATCCGATCATTCTCAGATGATCGAGCCATTCGCCCGGCTCTCTGCGCGTCTCTATTGTGACGGGAAGCATTATCTGCTGCGTCATATCTTCGCCGTTTTCAAGTCTGGCTCTGAATTCCTCAAAGAAGACTCTCTCATGAGCGGCGTGCTGGTCTATTAGATAGAAGCACTCGTCATCCTGCGCAAGGATGTAGGTGTTGAAGATGACTCCAACGACGCTGAGAGAAGCAAAACTGAATCTGGCGGACTGCTTTGTCTCCTCTATCCTGACAGCTTCTTCTTTGATCTCGCTTACAGCTTTTTCATTTTGCGCCCTAAAAGTAGACAATAACTCTTTAACGTCTACTTGTTCGCCGTTATACTTGGTATTCTCTCTATACGTAGTCGAGATATCACTCTTTTCACGGATGTAAGACGGTCTCGTTGCAGCGGGTGCTGCAGGCTGTACAGTCTTTGGCTTTTCCTTATAAGCAGGTTCAGGAAAGATCTCGGGGGCAGCTTCCTTCTTTTCGATAGCCTTCTTGACCGCAGCCGTGACCGCTTCCATCACTGTTTTTTCATCGTCGAATCTCACCTGCTTTTTGTTCGGGTGGATATTGACGTCGAGGTCCTGAGCGTTGACATCTATGAAGATATAACCTATCGGATATCTTCCTTCGAACAGCCTTTCTCTGAAAGCGTTCTCGAGTCCCTTCTGGATCACGACGCTTTCGACATCCCTGCCGTTCACGAAGAAGATCTGTCCGCTTCTGTTCGCCCTGCTCTGACCGGGACCTGAGACATATCCTGTGATCCTGATATCGTCCTCATCGTAGTCGAGAGCGATCAGAGATCTGGCGTCAGAGCGCCCGAATATCGTGATGATGGCATCGAGCCTGTCGCCTGTCCCGCGAGTCGAGAACAATATGTTCCCGTTTGATATCATGCGGAATTTTATCATTGGGTAAGCCATCGCCATACGTGTGATGAGGGCTGTGACCTTCGATGTCTCAGCCGCCTGAGACGAGAGGAATTTGCGCCTTGCCGGCGTGTTGTAAAACAGGTCGCTTACTGTTATAGTCGTGCCGTCAGGGCATCCGGTAAGCGAATTGTCCGTAACATGAGAGCCCTCTATAGATATGCTCGTCCCTGTTTTTTCATCTTTAGTTTTTGTTATGAGCTGCGTCCTCGAAACAGCTGCTATCGAAGCGAGGGCTTCGCCCCTGAATCCGAGTGTGAAGAGGCTGTCAAGATCTTCTGCTCTTTCAATCTTGCTTGTTGCATGCCTCAGGAACGCCCGCTCCGTGTCATCGTGCGCTATCCCTGCGCCGTCGTCTGTGACCCTGATGTATTCGGTACCGCCCTTTTTGATCTCAACTACGATAGAGCCCGCCCCGGCATCTATGGAGTTTTCGACCAGTTCTTTGACGACCGATACGGGTCTTTCTATCACTTCTCCCGCCGCTATCTTGTCAGCGACGGATTTTTCAAGTACTTTTATCATTTCTATTCACATTCAAACATCGAATCTAAGTTGTATATCTTCTGCATGCCCGCTCTGTCCGGACTCGAGCTCGTCGAGTTTTTCCTTCGCTCTGTCAAGGAGGACGGGAGGCACGCCTGCGATCTTCGCGACATGGATACCGTAGCTTCGGCTTGCGCTTCCTTCTACGATCCTGTGCAGGAAGACGACCTCGCCGTTCTCTTCGGCAACGTCGACGTTCAGGTTCCTGAAACCTTCAAGTCTTCCTTCGAGCTCAGTCAGCTCGTGGTAATGAGAAGCGAACATCGTTCTGATCTTCCTGTTCTTTTCGAGGAGGTATTCACAGACCGCCCATGCGATGGAAAGACCGTCATAAGTGCTCGTTCCTCTGCCTATCTCGTCGAGGAGGATCAGGCTGCGCTCTGTCGCATTGTTCAGTATGTAAGCAAGTTCGCTCATCTCGACATAGAAGGTACTCTCCCCTCCCGCAAGATTGTCGCTTGCTCCTATCCTTGTGAATATCCTGTCGCAGACACCGATATGGGCCCTGTCTGCCGGCACGAAGCAGCCGCTCTGAGCCATGAGGACTATCAGAGCCGTCTGACGCATATATGTCGATTTTCCGCTCATGTTCGGACCGGTGATAAGGAGCAGAGATGCGTCTGATCTGTCGATATATGTATCGTTTGAAACGAAAGTTCCCTGAGCGCTTGTCTGCTCGATAACGGGATGACGTCCCTTCTCTATAGAGATCTCTTCACTGTCGTCCACTACAGGCCTCGTATAGCCCATCTTGTCAGAGACTTCGGCGAAGGAGCATATGACATCGAGCCTGGATACCGCATCTGATGTCCTCTGTATCCTTCCGGTAGCCTGCTTCACCAGATCCCTGATCTCGCAGAAAGCCTTGTATTCAAGATCGTTTATCTTCGTCTCTGCACCCTGAACTAGATTCTCCATCTCCTTGAGTTCAGGAGTTATGAATCTCTCGGCATTCACCAGAGTCTGTTTTCTGATATAGTTTTCAGGTATGCTGTCGTAATACGAACGGGTGATCTCGAGATAGTAGCCGAAAACTTTGTTGTAGCCAACCTTCAGGTTAGGGATACCGGTCCGTTCTCTTTCCTTTCCTTCAAGCTCGGCGATCCACTTTCTCGCATCGGCTATTGAAGCGTTGAGTTCGTCGAGTTCGTCCGACCAGCCTTCTTTGATGATCCCGCCCTCTTTCAGTGTGATCGGGGGATCATCCATGATAGCTTCCTTTATCGCTTCATATATATCAGAGAGAGGATCGATATCGTTTTCGATACCAGCGATCATCTCAGTGTCTATACCTTCAAGATCGTATTTGATATCCGGGAGCACGAATATGGAATCTCTCAGTGCTATCAGATCCCTTGCATTAGCGTTCCCGCTGGCGACCCTTCCGGCCAGACGTTCGAAGTCGTATATCGGTCTCAGGCTCTCCCTCAGATTGTTCCTGAGCATAGCGTCCTGAGTAAGGTATTCGACAGCGTCAAGTCTCTCGTTGATGGAAGCGGATTTGTTCAGAGGTTCTCTCAGCCACTGCTTCATCGTCCTGGAGCCCATTGCCGTCTTCGTTCTGTCGAGAACACCGAGAAGCGAGCCCTTTACTGTCTTTTCGAACATGGCCTGAGTGATCTCCAGATTCCTGATAGTCGATTTATCCAGCGCCATATGATCGCCGATCATGTAGATCTCCGGATATTTGACATGGGAAAGGATCTGCTTCTGGGTTTCGAGCAGATATGAGAGTTCAGCTCCCAGGGCAGGAATGCATGGCGAATCGTCGCTCATTCCAAGAGATGAGACCGTATGGATGCCAAACTGCCTGAGTATCGTTTTCCTGCATGCTTCCGCTGAAAAGTACGGTTCGTCGAAGACGTTGATATATACGCCGATATCACGCTTCAGAGCCTCGGTATCGATAGTCCTGGCTGCGTGATCGTTCATGATTATCTCCTTGGCGTCAATGCGGACGAGCTCGTTCATCAGATCGGTGTCGGGCACTGCAGAAGTGAATTCAGTGATCTTGAGCTCCCCTGTCGAGATATCACAATAGCACAGAGATGAACCTCTCTGCCCTATATAGACGGAAGCAAGATAGTTGTTGTCCTTTTCGTCAAGGATATTCGAACTGGTGACGGTTCCCGGTGTCACGATCCGTACAATCTCGCGCTTTACAAGGCCTTTTGCTTCTTTCGGGTCTTCTACCTGCTCGCAGATAGCGACCTTGTATCCGCGCTGTATCAGCTTTTCTATGTACGGATCGACCGAATGGAAAGGAACGCCGCACATGGGCGCTCTTTCTTCAAGACCGCAGTTCTTTCCTGTCAGCGTCAGTTCAAGTTCCTTTGAGACCAGTATGGCGTCATCGAAAAACATTTCATAAAAGTCGCCAAGACGAAAGAACAGTATGTTGTCCTTGTTCTGCTCCTTTATCTCCATGTACTGACGCATCATCGGCGATAATGCCATTTGTTATTTCCCCCTGTCTTTGGAAGCGAGCATATCGTGAGCCTCCTCGACCCGCGCTGTGATCTCTGCTTCCCTATCGAAATCTGCATCGACATATTTCTCATCCTTCAGATACAGAAGGTATTCTATATTTCCCTTTGCGCCTTTTATAGGCGAGTATGTAAGCCCCGCAGGAGCGAGTCCGAGCCCGGCGCCGCAGTTGATGACCTTTTCGATCACCTCTTTGTGTACCTTTTTGTCTCTTACTATGCCACCCTTTCCGACCTGTTCTCTTCCCGCTTCGAACTGCGGTTTCACGAGGCAGAGGATGCTGTGCTCTTCATCGGATATCTCCACAGCCTTCGGCAGTATGAGTCCGAGTGAGATAAAGGATACGTCGATGCTTATAAAAGCGACCTTTTCCTCGATCGCCGAAGCATCCATGTATCTGATGTTTGTCCTCTCCATATTCACGACTCTGGGATCGTTCCTGAGTTTGTAGTCGAGCTGGCCGTAGCCGACGTCTATGGAATAGACTTTGACGGCGCCGCCCTTCAGCATGCAGTCTGTGAAGCCGCCGGTGGAAGCTCCCATATCAGCGCAGACTTTTCCGTCCGTGGAGATCCCGAAACATTCGATCGCTTTTTCGAGCTTCAGTCCTCCTCGGCTTACATAAGGACAAAGATCCTCTTTAACGTGTATATCGCTCTCGGTATCGACCATGGTCCCTGCTTTATCCTGCATCAGACCGTCGACACTGATGAGCCCTGCCATTATAGATGCTTTTGCTTTCTCTCTTGAAGGGAACAGTCCCTTTTCTACAAGAAGCACATCAAGTCTTTCTTTCATCTGTCCTCCCCGAGGTCTATCCCCTTGCATGCTGCGATCCTGGTAGCGATGCCATAGCCGTCCAATCTGTATCTGTGGAGAAGCTCCGGTATACTGCCGTGCTCAATGAATTTCAGCGGCCATCCGATGTTTACGACTTTTACTCCCGGACTATTTTCGGCGAAAAGAGAGGAAACTTCGGGACCGAAGCCGCCGACCTCGACATTGTCTTCGCATGTGAAGACAAGATCTGTTCCGCTGCATGCGTCCAGTATCGTCTCTTCATCAAGAGGTTTCACTATGCATGCGTCGATGACGCCGACATCAATGCCCATATTCGCAAGGATATCGGAAGCCATCATCGCATGGTGCACCATACTGCCGCACGCAACGATAACAGCGTCTTCGCCTTCTCTCATGACGATGCTTTTGCCGGTGAAGTCATGTTCTTCAACGAACGGATCTTCCGCGTGTCCTTTTGGATATCTGACGGCGCATGGCCCCTCAAGTGAGAGCGCGTATTTCAGCATCTGTCTCATTTGAGAAGCTCCGCTCGGGCAGAGCACTGTCATATTAGGCATATGACCGAGGTATGACAGATCGAATACGCCGTGATGCGTCTCACCGTCAGCGCCTACTATTCCTGCCCTGTCGATCGCGAAGACCACAGGAAGATCCATGAGACACACGTCCATTATCAGTTGATCATATGCACGCTCAAGGAAAGTCGAATAAATAGAAACTACGGGTTTCATGCCGCTTGCAGCAAGACCTGCCGCAAAGCTTACGGCATGCTGCTCAGCGATTCCTACATCAAAAGTCCTGTTCGGGAATTCCTTAGCGAACTCAGCCATGCCGACTCCGTCTATCATCGCGGCTGATACGGATACGACTTTGTCGTCCCTCTCAGCGAGATCAATCATCGTCAATCCGAGCAGATCCGAGTATGTTATCTTGTCGTCCGTCTTCTTCGGACGGCCTGTAGTCTTTTCGAACGGACCTGTACCGTGGAAGACGTCTGGATCGTTCTCAGCGTTCCTGTAGCCTTTGCCTTTCGTCGTTACGATATGGATGAGACACGATTCTTCGGCTGCCTTTGCCATCGTCAGAGCCTCAGTCAGCGCATCTATGTCATGACCGTCGATCGGACCTATATATGTAAAGCCGAGTTCCTCGAAGAAGACTCCGTCCACAAGGGCATATTTTGCCACGTCACGGAGTTTTGAGGCTCCTTTGATAATTCCCTCGCCCACTCCGGGAACGCGTCTCATCGAGCGTTTCAGTCCGCTCTTGAATTTGTAGTAACCTTCAGAAACACGGAGCTTTGCGAGATGGTCGCTTATGCCTCCGGTGTTCGGACGTATCGACATACCGTTATCGTTCAGGATCACGATAGCCTTTGTGTCTGCGCTTCCGAGGTTGTTGAGTCCTTCATAAGCAAGCCCGCCTGTAAGCGAACCGTCACCTATCACAGCGATAACATCATAACTGTCGCCTTCGAGATCTCTGGCTGTTGCCATTCCTTGCGCGACCGAGATCGACGTGCTGCTGTGCCCTGTATCAAAAGCGTCATGGATGCTCTCCTTTCTTTTCGGGAATCCCGACAAACCATCGAGCTTTCTTAGAGTATCCATTTCAGGCAATCTGCCTGTAAGCATCTTATGAACATATGACTGATGACCGACGTCCCATATTATCCTGTCCCGTGAAGAATCGAAACATCTATGAAGAGCAAGAGTCAGCTCAACTACTCCGAGATTGGAAGCCAGATGGCCTCCTGTCTCAGATACGGTATCTATCAGTTTTTCACGTATCTGAACAGCGAGCAGTTCGAGTTCATCGGTCGTCAGTTCTTTTATCACTTCAGGCAGATCGAGTTCTTCAAGCCTTCTAGTCATATAAAATCTCCTATTTTGTCCTGTCAGCCAGTTCTACAACCAGGTCATTGAAAAATTCGGCATTATCGTAGTATGGGCTCATGACTTCAAGCGCATGCTCTGTCAGTTCTTTGACTCTTGCGTACGAAGCATCAAGTCCATAGATAGCAGGATATGTCATCTTTCCAAGTTCACTGTCTACGCCTGTCTTCTTGCCGAGCTCTTCTTCGTTTCCGACGACATCGAGGATATCGTCGACGATCTGAAAAGCAAGCCCCAGATCCTCAGCATAATCGGTCAGATCACGAAGCATAGTATCATCAGCTCCGCCGATATGTGCACCTGCTCTTACAGCAGCTACTATCATAGCGGCGGTTTTGTTGAGGTGTATATAGTCGAGCATCTCTGTGCTTCCCTGCTTGCCCTCGTTTTCGACGTCAGCGGTCTGTCCTGCAAGCATGCCCTGACAACCGCAGCCCTTCGCGATCTCATATATAGCTCTGATCCTTCTCTTCAGCTGGACTTCGTTATCGAAATAAAGGAAAAGATCCTTCGTCATCGATTCGAAAGCAGTCGTAAGAAGTCCGTCGCCGGCCAGGGTGGCGATGTCGTCACCGAAGACCATGTGGTTCGTGAGCTTGCCGCGCCTGTATTCATCGTCGTCCATACACGGAAGATCATCATGGATCAGAGAATAGGTGTGGACATATTCGATCGCGCAGGCATAAGGAAGAGCTGCCTGGAGCTCCCCTCCGGCGAATTCGCATGCGCCCATGAGAAGGCACGGACGAAGCCTCTTGCCTCCGGCTACGAGGGAATATTTCATCGATTCGTAGAGAGTCAGGCTCTTTGGATCGACATCGGGAAGGATATCGACCATGTGCATTTCAACAAGTTCCAGATACCTTTTGTAATCAGGATTCTTCATCTTGTTCCTCCTTTTTGAACTGTTCTATTTTCTGTCTGGCCTCATCCAGTATGGCCGCGCATCTTTTATAGTAAGCAACGCCCTCTTCGTAGCTCTTCATCGCTTCCTCGAGAGAAGTATCCTGTGAACTCAGTTTCTTCACGGCCTCATCGAGCTTTGCGAAAGCTTCTTCGAAAGACATATTCTTATCATCCATTTGGCAGTTCTCCTTTTTCGGTGACATTGGCGCTGATGCTGCCGTCACGCATCGTTATTCGTATAGCATCGCCGAGAGCGACATCATTAGTTGACGATATAATTTTACCGTTAATATCTTTGACTATGCTGTACCCTCTGCTTATGATGCCCGACGGATCGAGGGCTTCAAGTTCCGCTTTTTTCATGCTCACATTCGAAGTCGCTTTTTCCGTCAAGGTATTCATCAGGCTGTCCATCATCATCTTCTTTGAACCTGTCTCTGAGGCCGATCTGCTGATACGTTCGGCAAGAGCATTCCTTGCGTGCGCCGGGTCTTTGGAACTCAGCATCATTTCGGTCCTGGAAAGATACAGATCCATATATCTGGATAACGTTCTGACATTTTCGGACATAACTGAACGTATCTCACGTATGTCGGGGACCGCGACTTGCCCTGCCTCAGTAGGCGTCTTGCAGCAGACATCGGCAACGAGGTCCGATATGCTCGTATCTATGTCGTGACCGACAGCTGAAATGACCGGTATCCGGGACTCGTAAATGGCTCTTGCAACTATCTCTTCGTTGAATGACCAAAGATCCTCTTTCGATCCGCCGCCGCGTCCGCAGATGATAATGTCTGCGTCAGGGATCTTTTCATTGACGCCCCTGATCCCGGAAGCTATATCCTCCGCAGAACCTTTACCCTGTACCCGGACAGGCCAAACGACTATGTCAACAAAGTCGTTCTTCTGTGTGATAGTACTGATGATGTCCTGCACAGCGGCTCCGTCAGGAGCAGTCACTATCGCGATCTTCTTCGGGAACGGAGGAAGGCTGCGTTTCCTCTCAGGGTCGAACAGCCCTTCGGCGCTCAGTTTAATCTTCATCTTCTCAAATGCTATAGCAAGGTCGCCTTCACCTTCGACATCTATATCCCTGACGATCAGTTTTATCCTTCCCGTCTTGGGATAGAAATCCACGTTTCCGGTTATGATGATCTGCATCCCGTCTTCGAGCCTGTATCTTATCCTGGGGAGTACGCTCGACCACAGGTTGCATTCTATAAGGCTTTCCTTGTCTCTGATACTGAAAAAGACGTGACCGCTGTTGTGGTAATTGAGATTGGTCACCTCTCCTATAACACGTATATTGCTCAGGAATATATCAGAAGCGACCGTGTCCCTCACATGTCTGTTAAGTTGTGTTACTGTTACAGGATTCCTTGCCATATCATATTCGCTCCGAGGCGTGCGGTGCCGACAGCATTATCCGAAGAAGGCTCTCCGAAATAGATGCCGTCGAGTTCATCGCGAAGCCTGTTTCTTATGTACTCGCTCTGCGATACTCCGCCGCAGAATACGACTCCGCCTGCGCCTGTCTGCTTCCTCGCTTTATCTGTGAGCCTGATCAGAAGATCCGCGCATTTTTCCATCAGTTCTGCAGCGATATCTTCCTCAGGAATAATTCCTATGTTCTTTAAAGCCTGTGTCTCAAGACCTGATACATTGAAGTCCAGTCCATCGAGTTTGAGAGGCTTCATGATCTTTCTGTTGGTTCCTGCCCGCGAGAGTCTGTCGATCTCTCCTCCTGCAGGAAAGTCGTATCCGAGAGCGACGCCTACTCTGTCGAGCAGCTGTCCGAAGGAAATGTCCTTCGTCGCCCCGATTATGTCTATACTGTAGCCACCTTTTTTCCTGCGCACGTCCAGCAGTTCGCATGTGCCGCCGGAAAGATGATAGCTGAGGAACCGCTCGTCTTTGAGCGGGTCGACAGCTGCGATGTGCCCTTCCTGGTGAGAAAACCTGTAGAGCGGTACGCCGGCAGCGCTTGAAACTGCGGAGGCGGCCTCTATCCCTGCCAGAAAGCACGGCATATACGAACCTTCGATGGGCCTTGGACGCTCGCTGACAGCTACAGCCCTGATATCGTTCCTTGATATGCCTTTTTCATCTAGTTTCCTGTAAGCGGACTCTATGATATCCGGCAGCCTGTTTACATGAAGGAACAGCGCCTGCTGCTGCCTGAGACCTCGTTCACCTTTTTTAACGTCGAGAAGTCTTCTTTCGTCAGCAATGACTGAGCCGGCCGCATTCACTATCGCGGCCGATGTCGTGTAGTTGCTCGTGTCTATACCGAGAACGAAACCACTCATGAAAGAGCCTTTCCGAGGACTCCGTTTATGAACGAAGGTGATTTTTCACCGCAGAATTCTTTTGCAAGTTCTACCGCCTCGTTGATTGCGACTTCTGCTGGTGTTCCCGTTCCGTATTTCGACTCTCCGATCGCGACTCTCATGATAGCGAGATCCGTCTTGGGGAGCCTCGAAAGCTTCCATTTTAAGGAGTTCGCTTCGATCAACGCGTCTATCTCACTCAGATTCTCAGCTATAGCTTTGAAGTTCTCTTTGATGTATTCTTCCTGTTTTTTGTCTGTGCCCTTCTCCTCGAGGACAGGTGTCGTCAGTTCTTCATCCGACGAATTCCTGGCCTCCATCTGGAAAACGAGCTGCATCAGTGTTTCTCTTGCTTTTGTTCTTTTGCTCATTTCTGATCGTCTTTCTCTTTTTTCACACCTTGAACATGGACGTTCACGGCAGAAATAGCCATATCTGCCATCAGCTCGACCTCATCCCTGACGCTGTGCTGGACGTTCCACGCAACTTCCGGGATCTTCGCGCCGTAGTCTACGATAAGGAAAACATCAAGAACGAGGCCATCATCGGTCTCTTCGACTTTGATGCCCTTTGAAATACTCTCTTTTTTTCTGAATGTCATAGAGATGGCATTCGAAAGACCGCCTGCCAGGGCGGCTACTCCGTCTGTCCTGAGCACCGCGTTCGCAGCGCAGACCGATATGACATCATCAGATACACGTGATAGATTCTCTTCCATTGTTCTCCTTTTCTCAGATATTATATTATATCAGAAAACCGGGCTGTTCAAAACCCGGTTTTACGTTCTTTGCCTTCATGCCGATCAGCTGAAGAGTTCCTTTATCATGTCCTTGAATCTGCTCTTGCCTTTATAGCATTTCTCATCAAGTTTTTTGCCCATGTCCTCTACGGCCTTCTTCTGCTCGGCATTCAGTTTGGTCGGGACTTCAAGGTTGACCTTGATATAAAGGTCGCCCTTCCTTCCGTTTCTCACATTGGTAACGCCCTTGCCTTTGATCCTGAATTTGGTTCCGGGCTGTGTGCCTGCCGGGACCTTATACTTGATCTTCTCTTCCAGAGTCGGAACGATGATCTCGGCTCCGAGAGCAGCCTGTTCGAAACTGATAGGTATCTCGAGCTGCAGGTCGCTTCCCTTACGCTTGAACATCTTGTGAGGCTTGACTCTGATGACGATGTAAAGATCTCCCGCAGGACCTCCGTTGACGCCAGGCTCTCCCTGTCCTCTCAGAGGAATGATCGAATCGTTGTCGACACCCGCAGGGATGTTGACATTGATCTTTACATTCTTTCTGATATGGCCGGAGCCGTTGCAGTCAGGACAAGGTGTTTCGATTATCTCGCCGGTACCGCCGCATCTGTCGCACGTAGAAACGTTGCTGAACTGTCCGAACGGCGTCCTCTGCGTCGTGTGGATCTGTCCTGATCCTCCGCACTTGGGACACTGCTGCTTAGATGTTCCGGGCGCCGCACCTGTACCATGACACGTAGAACACTCTACATGCTTGTTGACCTGGATATCTTTTTTGACACCGAAAGCCGCCTCCTCGAAGGTGATGGTCATCGCCTTCTGGAGGTCACGTCCTTTCATAGGACCATTGCGCTGGGCTCTGCCGCCGAAGCCTCCGAAGCCGCCTCCGAACATATTTCCGAACATGTCGAATATATCGTCGTAGCTTCCGCTGAAGCCTCCGAAACCGCCGCCTGCTCCACCGAATCCGGCATTCGGGTCTACGCCTGCGTGACCGAACTGGTCATACAGCTTTTTCTTTTCCGGATCGCTGAGTATGCTGTAAGCTTCGTTGACTTCCTTGAACTTTTCTTCGGCAGTCTTATCACCCGGATTCTTATCCGGGTGATATTTGAGCGCCATCTTTCTGAAAGCCTTCTTTATATCGGCCTCCGAGGCTCCTTTCTGGAGCCCGAGTACCTCATAATAATCACGTTTGTCTGCCATTGATGGTTCTACCTTCTTAAATGATCTTGCTTATTTATCGTCATCTACTACTTCGAAGTCGGCATCAACGACATTGTCGTCTGCAGGCTGCTGTCCGGCATTCTGGTCAGCGCCCATGCCTCCCATGTTCTGAGCCATATTCGGATCCATGCCTGCAGCGCCCTGAGCCTGCTGTGCCTGTTCGTACATCTTAGCGGAGATCGTATGGAACTGCTCTGTGAGAGCTTCTGTCTTCTGCTTAATCTCGTCAGCGCTACCGTTCTGGAGAGCGTTGTTCAGATCGTCCTTAGCAGCGTTGATGGACGAAAGCTCTGATTCGGAGAGTTTGTCACCGAGCTCTTTGACATTCTTTTCTGTCTCATAGATGAGCGTCTCAGCCTGGTTCCTGATCTCGACTTCTTCTTTACGTTTCTTGTCTTCTTCAGCGAATCTCTCAGCTTCCTTGACCTTTGCTTCGATCTCTTCGTCCGAAAGCTTCGTCGAGGATGTGATCGTTATATGCTGCTCTTTACCTGTACCGAGGTCCTTAGCGCTGACGTTTACGATACCGTTAGCGTCGATGTCGAATGTGACTTCGATCTGCGGTACCCCACGCGGTGCCGGCGGAATACCGGAGAGCTGGAATCTTCCGAGCGTTACGTTGTCTGCAGCCATGTCTCTTTCACCCTGCATTACGTGGATGTCTACAGCGGCCTGGTTGTCTGCAGCAGTCGAGAAGATCTGGCTCTTCTTCGTCGGGATAGTCGTGTTTCTCTCGATGAGTCTTGTAGCTACTCCGCCGAGCGTCTCGATCGACAGCGAGAGCGGTGTTACGTCGAGGAGAAGAACGTCGTTGACTTCGCCTGTGAGGACTCCTGCCTGGATAGCAGCGCCGATAGCAACGCATTCATCCGGGTTGATGCCCTTGAACGGCTCTTTGCCTGTGATGTTCTTTACTGCTTCCTGAACAGCCGGGATCCTTGTCGATCCGCCAACGAGGATGACCTTGGAGATGTCGTTGTTCGTAACGCCTGCATCTGCCATCGCTTTTCTCATCGGCTCGATAGTCTGCTGTACGAGGTCTGCAGTAAGCTGATCGAACTTCGCTCTTGTGATATCCATCGTCAGATGGAGCGGACCGTTCTCATTTACAGTGATGAACGGGAGATTTACATTTGCCTGCTGCGCGCTCGAAAGCTCTTTCTTGGCTTTCTCAGCAGCTTCTTTCAGTCTCTGCAGAGCCATCTTGTCAGCTCTCAGGTCGATGCCGTTCTCCTTGGCGAACTCATCGGCCATGTAGTTCAGCAGCTTGTTGTCGAAGTCGTCTCCGCCGAGTTTGTTGTTTCCGTTCGTTGCAAGTACTTCGAATACGCCGTCGCCCAGTTCCATGATCGATACGTCGAATGTACCGCCGCCCAGGTCGTATACGAGTACTTTGTGCGAAGCTTCGTCTTTATCAAGACCGTAAGCCAGAGCAGCCGCTGTAGGCTCGTTGATGATCCTCTTGACGTCGAGGCCGGCAATCTTACCTGCATCCTTCGTAGCCTGTTTTTGGCTGTCTGTGAAGTAAGCCGGTACTGTGATAACAGCTTCTGTTACTGTTTCGCCAAGATAAGCTTCAGCGTCAGCCTTCAGCTTGGAGAGTATCATCGCGGAAATGTCCTGCGGTGTAAATGAATTACCGTCGATGTTGACGTTGTAAGCCTCACCCATATGTCTCTTGATCGAAGCGATCGTTCTGTCAGGGTTCGTTACTGCCTGCCTCTTTGCAGTTTCGCCTACGAGTCTTTCTCCGCCTTTTGCGAATCCGACTACCGACGGTGTTGTCCTTGCTCCTTCTGCGTTGGTGATCACCTGCGGATCACCGCCTTCAAGAACCGCAACGCAGCTGTTCGTTGTTCCTAAATCGATTCCTATTACTTTTCCCATTTCTTATTATCTCCTTTTTAAATGATTCTCATATTTTGAGCCGCACAGCATTCCCCCGCTGCGCGCGGCTTATTGACTGTTTATCATCAGTTGGCGACCTTTACCATAGAGGGTCTGATCACTCTGCCATTAAGGGAGTATCCCTTCTGGAGCACTTCGCTGACTTTGCCGCTCTCGACTTTGTCAGTGTCTTCCATCATGACAGCATTATGGAAGTTCGGATCGAAGTCCTCGCCTTCGGCTTTGATCTCGGCGACTCCGAATTTTTCAAGAACGCCCTTCAGCTGATCAAAGATGAGTTCCATGCCCTTGAGGAAATTCTCATCAGCAGATGCTGTATCCTCTGAGAGAGCTCTTTCGAAGTTGTCCGAAACGGTCAGGAGCTCTGTTACTATGCTCTCGTTCGCACGTGCGTAGATCTCGCTCTTGTCCTTTTCGGTGCGTCTTTTGAAATTCTGGAAGTCAGCCATCAGTCTGAGGTATTTCGTATTGAGTTCCTCATCCTCTTCTTTGACTTCTTCCGCAGAGATCTCTTCGGCTTCCTCTTCTTCAGCGGCAGACTCTTCTGCTTCTTCGGCATCTGCCACTTCTTCAGGATCGAGTTCTTCTTTGATCTCTTCCACTTTTTCTTCGTTATTCGTCATCATCGCCTCCTGTTAATCTGTAAGCCTTCGTGAGATTGTCCGTGAGGAATTCTATCACAGACGAGATCTCACTGTATCTCATTCGTGTAGGACCGATAACACCGAGCTTTCCGACCAGCTTGCCGTCGACATGATATGTCGCCGTGATCAGACTGCAGTCCTGCATCTGTTCATCATCGTTTTCAGTTCCGATGGTGATCAGAAGCCCATCGTCTCTCTGTATGAGAGCCTTTGTGAAATCTTCCTTTCTGTCGATCAGTTCCATGAACATCTTCGCCCTGTCGAGGTCGTTGTACTCCGGTATCTTGAATATGTTCGTAAGACCGTCCATGTACAGGTTGACGTTCAGCATATCCTCGAGCGACTTCATGAAGCTCGGCATGACCGTTCCTGTCAGCTCGTTCATTGCCTTCATGTCGGTGTGGACGGTATCGATGATGTCCATCGTCAGCGCCTCACTGATCGTCTTGCCCTTGAAGGCGTACGTCATGTTCTTCGACAGAAGTCCGAGCGTCTCTTCATCGTACTCGGTCTTCAGCTTGAGAGCAAGGTTCGAGACCTTTCCGCTCTCGGATACGATCATCAGTACGATCGTCCT
Source organism: uncultured Bacillota bacterium (assembly GCA_946410475.1). Taxonomy (GTDB): domain Bacteria; phylum Bacillota; class Clostridia; order Peptostreptococcales; family Anaerovoracaceae; genus UBA3738. The sequence continues at coordinate 1,599 of CAMKAM010000013.1, read as the reverse complement.
CTCATCTACCGGAAGAAGGTTGATGAACTTCAGTACATCCTGATCCTTCTTCGGTGTCATCGCAAATGATGTCAGGTTCGTGATGTTCGACAGTATCTTCGCAGCATGCTCTATCGTTCTGTCGAGCTCGGAAACGTTCTTGTAAAGCTCGTCAGCGATGGAGTCCTTTTCGGCCTGCGGCAGTTCGTGCTTTTTCATCATTTCGTTGACGTAAAGCCTATAAGCCTTCTGTGAAGGCATCCTGCCTGCTGAGGTGTGCGGGTGCGTAAGGTAGCCCATTTCCTCAAGGTCGGCCATCTCGTTCCTGATCGTGGCCGGGCTGACGCCGAGCTCGTACTTTTTCGAGAGCGTCCTTGATCCGACCGGTTCAGCCGTTGATACGAAGTCCTGGATGATCGCCTGTAAGATCTTCAGTTTTCTTTCATTAAGATCCATATCATCACTTCCTTTGTTGTTAGCACTCATTTATTGAGAGTGCTAACTTTCTATATAAATGTAACACCACGTCCCACCCGTGTCAACAGTATTTCAATAAAAATACCGCATCTTCCCCGCCTTTGCGGCAGTTATGGATGCGGCTGATTTTCATGCTGGCTGTTTTTGATGATCAGTCATCTTATTCGATGTCATCGTCAGGGTCGTTTTCCTCTTCCATGATGGATCTGATCCTTGCCTTATTGGCGGCTTCGACCTCTTCGTTGTGCCTGATCATCCTCTCAACAAAGAATTTGTGATAGATGAAAAGGAAAATCGCCCACATAGCAAGAAAGATCAGAGCTCCGAAAAGGAAGCCGAAGTATCCGCTTACTCCGCCGGCCTTGATAGCCTTGACGGCAAGCGAGAAAGCCAGGATCGGGCACAGTACCCACTGACCGAGATTCTTGATCATATTTATGTTAGTTTTTTCACCCATGATTAACTCATCTCTCCTTTTCTTTAGCGCTTACTTTAACAAAATACCACATAGCTTTGGGTCAATCAACAGAAAAAGTCCTTTACAAAGAAACGACTTTTTTGTATAATGGCTTTCGTCATCGATTTGGTGATGTGGGTCATTAGCTCAGCTGGATAGAGCGACGCACTACGAATGCGTAGGTCGGGGGTTCGAATCCCTCATGGCTCACCATTTTTTATTTTTTGGCGTTTTCGGCGCCAAATATCAGAAGAACGATATCTGATCGGATTCAGGCAGGCCTTCCAGAACGCCATGCTTTCTGAGCGACTCTATAGCGCTCTTGTTCGCCTTTCCCCTCGTCTGAAGGTCTTCCACTGTCTCATAAGGCCTCACTTCGCGCTGCTGCTCTATGATCGTGCCGACAGAAGCGCCGACATTTTCAAGAGCGCACAGCGGGACTCTTACCTTCCCGTCGTCGATCGTGAACTTGAGAGCCGTTGACTCTGTCAGCGACGGCGGACAGAACGAGTATCCGCGCGCCAGCATCTCGTAGACGATCTCGTCCACGATCAATTCAGTCTTATCTTTATCCGAAGTCTCGTCATCGCTCCGTTCGTTGATGTTCTTTATCCTCTGCTCGACCGCGTATATCCCCTGGGAGATGACGTCCCAGTTGAAGTCGTTTATCTTCGCCGAGAGATAAG
>CAMKAM010000012.1 GCA_946410475.1 uncultured Bacillota bacterium | reverse complement strand
GGTGCTGCTGCTTGCTCCTGATCGCTTACTGATGGTCGCTTACTAGAGAAGGGATGCGACGCATTCTTCGACTTCCTTCATGTCGGCCGTCGGCTCGAATCTAGCGACGACGTTTCCTTCACGGTCTACGACGAACTTCGTGAAGTTCCACTTGATGTCCGGGTTGTTTTTGTAGTTCTTGTCCATCTTCTTTGCGATGCCGGCCATCATGAGAGCCATGGGGCCTTTGCCGAATCCTTCGAATCCCTTCTGGGACTTGAGGTATGTGAAGAGGGGAAGGGCATTTTCGCCGTTGACATCGGATTTCTTCATCTGCGGGAATTTCGTGCTGTAGTTCAGTGTGCAGAAGCTGGCGACTTCTTCGTCAGTTCCCGGAGTCTGGTTCCCGAACTGGTTGCAGGGAACGTCGATGATCTCGAGGCCCTGATCGTGATATTTCTCGTACATCGCTTCGATCGGCTCGTACTGCGGCGTGAATCCGCAGCCTGTAGCTGTGTTGACTATCAGCATTACTTTTCCTTCGAAATCCTTCAGGGATTTGTCGCCGTCATTTACTGTCGGTACTGTGAGTTCATAAATGTTCATTCTTGTTCCTCCGTTCTTATTCGTTATCAGGTATTCATTATCCTATATCGATCCGCCGAATGTGATGTTCTGTCAGGCTTTCTTTTGCTTTTAGCTGTTCCGTTTGATCGTCGATTTAAGTTGTGTACAATTTAATTATGTACAATTTAAAACGATTATCAACAGTTTTTTTTGAAGGGATTGGATCGTGAATCTCTACGGGGGTCGGTTTCTGATCAGATCCATCGAGCGCGCTCGCGAATATGTTTCACGAAAAGGGTCGATGCGCCGATATGGTTATGGATGTAACGAGATAGCCACAATTTCCTTTTTCGTGAAACAAAGTGGCTGAAAAGGCGGTGTTTGGGACGAAAATGTTTCACAAATCGGATCAACTGCGGATCTATGAAACAAAACCTCGGAAATGTTTCATAAAGAGTGGTTTTATCCGGGATGTGGTTACGGATGTAACAAGATGGAGGAGTAATCAGTTGTTATGAAACGGTGCTGGATAATCCCGGGAAAAGCGATATGCAGGGATAGGAAGCTGCAATCGGCTCTGTGCTAAGAGCGGTCGCGGAGGCTTGTCCCACTTTTCGAGAAATATCTATATAGTTGGGACAACTGTCCCTGTTTGGAAGAAACAATCCGGTTTGTGAGACAAAGGGTGCAGTTTTGTCTCAATAAAATCAAGATGACAGATTTTCCGGGACAAAATCACCTGCCTAAAGGTGATAACAAGCATGTTCGTCCCGGAAATATTCTTAAACACGGAAATATGGGACAAGCGTCCCTGTTTTTTGGCATTTTCGGTATTCGTGGGACAAGAGCCGGATCGCAGGGAATAGCGGCGGCACGTGTAAGAATGAGATCACGAGGAATAGCGCAGTTGCGGGCAACTGGTGCTTGCAACAACGACTAACTTATGTAATAATCGTGCAGGAAAGTGTCCGAATGGAGCCAAGCGTGCCCGAATGGAGTGTTTCCTGATGATGAAGCGGGCAGACCGGGCCGCGGATGTGCCGGCAGGCGGGCAGACCGGGTCGCGGATGTGTCGGCAGGCGGGCAGACCGTAAGATATACCGTAAGATATTAAGAAATATTGAAGATAAATTGGTGATTCGCAGATGACAACTACTCTGAAGCAGATAAGACCGGGCGAGACGGTCGTGATAAATGAAGTAGGAGGCGAGGGCGCTGTGCGCCAGCACTTCCTTGATATGGGATTGATACCGGGAACGGTCGCGACTGTGATAAAGTACGCGCCGATGGGAGATCCCGTAGAGATAATGATAAAAGGATACAGTCTGACACTCAGGCTCGAGGAAGCAGACAAGATCACGGTCGCCAAGGTCGCGGACAAGGCCGAAGGAGCCGAAGGAGCTGCAGGTGCCGAAGGAGCTGAGGGTGCTGCAGGTGCTGAAGGTGCTGAGGGCGCTGCAGGTGCTGAAGGTGCTGAGGGTGCTGAGGGTGCTGAAGGTGCTGAGGGCGCTGCAGGTGCGGAGAAACCGGCAGTAAGCAAACAGGAACTGAAGAAGGCCGCTGCGGCAAGGGAAGCAAAACGTCAGAGACCGGAGCATCCGGGATTCGGTGAAGGCGGAAGATACCATCCGAAGGGCAGCGGCGATCCGCTTCCGGAGGGATCGGAGATGACGTTCGCCCTGGTAGGAAACCAGAACTCCGGAAAGACGACGCTGTTCAACAAGCTTACCGGATCGGGAGCTCATGTAGGAAATTTCCCGGGAGTCACAGTCGAGAGGAAAGACGGCAAGATCAAGGGACATCCGGAGGCGACGATCACGGACCTTCCGGGCATCTATTCGATGTCGCCCTACAGCAGCGAGGAGATAGTCTCCCGTGACTTCGTGCTGAAGCAGAAGCCGAACGGGATAATCAATATCGTCGATGCTACGAACATAGAGAGGAATCTCTATCTGACGATGCAGCTGATAGAAATGGACGTTCCGATGGTAGTCGCTCTGAACATGATGGATGAGGTAGCGGCTAACGGCGGGACTATAGATATAAATGCGATGGAAGCGATGCTGGGCGTACCTGTCATCCCCATATCCGCGGCGAAGGATCAGGGACTCGGGGAGCTGGTGGATCACGCGATCCACGTTGCTTACTATCAGGAAAGGCCGATGAGGCAGGACTTCTGCGACGAGTCGGACAACGGAGGCGCGGTCCACAGGTCGATACACGGCATATGCCACCTGATCGAGGACCACGCAAAGGCGATAGGCGTCCCGGTGAGGTTCGCGGCGAACAAGGTGATAGAAGGGGATGAGATCCTCACATCGCAGCTCGGGCTGGACGGGAACGAACTCGAGACGGTCGAGCATATCGTGCTGCAGATGGAGCAGGAAAGAGGACTGGACCGCAGCGCCGCCATGGCTGACATGCGTTTCTCGTTCATCACAAAACTGACTGCGGCATCGGTCAAAAAGCCGAGGGAGAGCCGCGAGAGGGTCATGAGCGAGAAGATCGACCGCGTGCTTACGGGAAAATATACGGCCATACCCCTGTTCATCGCGATAATGGGAGTGGTATTCTTCCTGACGTTCAACGTGATCGGGGCGTTCCTGCAGGGGCTGCTGGAGACGGGCATAGGCCAGCTGACAGAGACGGTCGACCGCGTTCTGACAGACGCCAACGTAAACCCGGCCGTGCACGGGCTGATCACAGAAGGAATATTCGAGGGAGTAGGAAGCGTCCTGAGCTTCCTGCCGATAATCATAGTGCTGTTCTTCTTCCTGTCGATACTGGAAGACAGCGGATATATCGCAAGGGTGGCGTTCGTCATGGACAAGCTGCTCAGAAAGCTCGGCCTTTCGGGGCGGAGCATCGTTCCGATACTCATCGGATTCGGCTGCACTGTGCCTGCCGTAATGGCGACGAGGACCCTCCCCAGTGAGAGGGACAGGAGGATGACGATACTTCTGACGCCGTTCGCGAGCTGCACTGCGAAGATACCTATCTATTCGTTCTTCGTAAGCGCATTCTTCCCCGGAAGAGGCGGTCTCATCATGACGGGGCTTTATGTCCTCGGCATATTCATGGGCGTGCTGCTGGCGCTGGTCCTGAAGAAAACGCTGTTCTCAGGCGAGGCGGTCCCGTTCGTAATGGAGCTGCCGAACTACAGACTGCCGGGAGCGGGCAATGTTTTGAAACTCCTATGGGACAAGGCGAAGGACTTCCTCGAAAGAGCTTTTTCCGTCATATTGATCGCGACGATAATCATCTGGCTGCTGCAGAGCTTCGATATCCATTTCAATATGGTGGCAGACAAGGGCGACAGCATCCTCGCGATGGTGGCGGGATGGATCTCCCCGATCATGAAGCCCGTCGGACTCGGCGACTGGCGGATATGCGTATCCCTCATCAGCGGCTTCATGGCAAAAGAGAGCGTAGTGGCGACGATGCAGATCCTGTTCGGCGCGGGGCTTACCGCAGTGCTGACAAAACTGACAGCGGCATCGATGCTCGTCTTCTCGCTGCTCTATACTCCGTGCGTTGCGGCCGTGGCTTCGATCAGGCGCGAGCTCGGCTCGAAGTGGGCAGTAGTCGTGGTGCTATGGCAGTGCGCCGTGGCATGGGCTGCTTCGTTCGTCGTGATACTGATCGGTACGGCGATAGGGATGTAGCAGGAGTAAGCAGATAGCTTGAGGTCAAATAAAACTATCAGACAAGCGGAATATAAGAAAAAGTTTGATTGAAAACGAAGATTCTTTATTGTACAATAAATTATTCTATTAACTGATTTTATGAGAAAACCAACCAAAAGCTGCGCAGATGAGACGACTGCGCTGCTGTTATATGTGTGATGTCGGAGAACGAAAAAGGAGGGGCTATGACTCAGTATTTTAACGAACCATCAAGAACTTTCAACGAATATCTATTGATACCGGGTTATTCATCAAAGGAATGCCGCACCGAAAACGTTTCTCTGGAAACACCGGTGACAAAATTCAAGAAGGGCGAAGAGCCGAAGATCACGATGAAGATTCCTCTCGTATCGGCCGTAATGCAGGCTGTATCCGACGACAGGATGGCGGTCGCGCTCGCGAAGGAGGGCGGCATCTCGTTCATCTTCGGATCGCAGACTATAGAGAGCCAGGCTGAGATGATCCGCAGCGTAAAGGACCACAAGGCCGGTTTCGTAAAGAGCGAGACGAATATCAGACCGGATCAGACTCTCGGCGAACTGCTCGAGCTGAAAGAGAGAACAGGTCACTCGACTACAGCCGTAACAGAAGACGGAACTGCGCAGGGCAAGTTCCTCGGCCTCGTAACGAGCAGAGACTACAGAGTCAGCAGGATGTCGACAGACACGAAGATCTCCGAGTTCATGACACCGTTCGAAAATATCGTTTACGGTGAAGACGGCATCACGCTGTCGGAGGCGAACGACATACTTTGGGACAACAAACTGAATGCGCTTCCCATCATAGATGACAACCAGCGCCTTACGAGCTTCGTATTCAGAAAGGACTACGACTCGCACAAGGCCAACCCGAACGAGATCCTCGACGCGCATAAGAGATACATCGTCGGAGCCGGAGTAAATACACGTGACTTCGAGGAGCGTATCCCGGCACTGGTAGAGGCAGGCGCGGATATCCTCTGCATCGACTCCTCCGAAGGATACAGCGAGTGGCAGAAGGATACTCTCGATTTCGTACGCAGGACTTACGGCGATGAGGTCAAGATCGGAGCCGGAAACGTCGTAGACGCTGAAGGATTCCGCTTCCTCGCGGAGGCGGGAGCTGACTTCGTCAAGATCGGTATCGGCGGCGGATCCATCTGTATCACACGTGAGCAGAAGGGCATCGGCCGCGGACAGGCGAGCGCCGTAATGGATGTAGCAGCCGCAAGAGACGAGTATTTCAAGGAGACAGGCATCTATGTGCCGATCTGCTCGGACGGCGGCATCGTATACGACTATCACATGACTCTCGCTCTGGCTATGGGAGCTGACTTCCTCATGCTCGGAAGATACTTCGCGAGATTCGATGAGGCTCCGGGCGCAAGACTCAACATCAACGGCAACTACGTCAAGGAGTACTGGGGCGAAGGTTCGAACAGAGCAAGGAACTGGCAGAGATACGACATGGGCGGAGATTCGAAGCTCTCGTTCGAAGAGGGAGTCGACTCGTACGTACCGTATGCCGGCAGCCTTTCTGAGAACGTAAGGCAGTCGCTCGCAAAGGTGAAATCGACGATGTGCAACTGCGGAGTCCTGTCGATCAAGGATCTTCAGGAGAACTCCAAGCTCACACTCGTATCCGCAACGAGTATCGTAGAGGGCGGAGCGCATGACGTAATAAAGAAGGATACTTCGAACAGCGTCATCAGATAGCGCAGAGCGAAGAAAAGAATACAAGGATCCGGACAGTTGTCCGGGTCCATTCGTTTTTTATACGTCTCATGATATGAATAGTGATATAATTTAGTCCTAATAACAAAGAACAGCGGGCTGCGGAGGAAGCCGCAAAAGATATATGGAGAAGTCAGGCAGCAAAAAACAGAAAAAGAACAGGATCACGTTCCTTACGGTAGCGTGCGTCTTTTTCGGACTGACTATTATCGGTACGCTGCTCCTGCTCCTGCCATTCGCGACGATGGAAGGGAAAAGCACATCTCTTATGACCGCTTTCTTCACAGCGCTTACCAGTTCATGCGTGACAGGCAACACCATAGTAGACACAAGCACGCACTGGACTCCGTTCGGCAAGCTCGTGATACTCGTCCTTACCCAGCTCGGAGGCATGGGCGTAATCAGTATGGTGGTATTCATGGTCGCTGTCGCGAAAAGGCAGTTCTCCATGAGTCAGATATTCATGCTGCAGGATATGTTCACGATGTATTCCTCTGAGAGGGTACTGAAGTTTTTCGTGAGGGTGTTCCTGGGGGCGATGGTCATAGAACTTCTGGGCGCGTTTGCTTACATGCCCTCGTTCATACCGAGGTTCGGAGTGGCGAGGGGCATTTGGTATTCCGTTTTTACATCTGTCTCGGCTTTCTGTAATTCGGGTCTGAGCGTTATCCATATGGACAGCCTCGAGCCGTTCAACGACGACCCGGCCGTTCTGATCGTCACGATGATACTCGTTGTGATCGGCGGACTTGGTTTCGTGGTCTGGACAGATATAGGAGATATGTTCAGGAGGAAGGAGAGAAGGCGCGCGCCGCTCATGAAGAGGGTCCGCCGTTCGCTCACAGGCCTCAAGGCGCATACAAAGATGGTGATCCGTATGTCGGTGTTCCTGATCCTTGCCGGGGCGGGGCTGACTCTGCTTCTTGAGTGGAACAATCCGGCAACGCTCGGAAGCATGCATTTCGGCCAGAAGCTGCTGAACAGCTTTTTCCAGTCTGTTACGTGCAGATCGGCGGGCTTCTCGGCCATTTCGCAGACAGGGCTGAAGGATGCGAGCCGCTTCATCGACTGCATATTCATGTTCATAGGAGGATCGCCGGTCGGAACGGCGGGCGGTGTGAAAACGGTCACTATTTTCGTTATACTGCTGAATGTCCGCACGTTCATGCAGAACAAGAGAGAGGTCGTCTACCGCGGGCGCAGGATACCGGATACTATCATCAGAAAGGCCATAGCGATAGTCACGGTCCAGCTCACGGTATCTATCGTGCTCTGCATACTTTTGATGGTCGTCTCGAACGTGAGCATGGCGGATGCGTTTTATGAGATGTTCAGCGTAGTATCGACGGCAGGTCTCACCTGCGGCGTCACAGCCTCGGTCGATACAGCCGGACTGTGTATAGTAATGATAGGAATGTTCGTCGGCCGCATAGGGCCGATCATGATGCTGCTGTTCTTCCAGACACCTTCGCCCGGAAGGAACGATGTGCGGCATGCTGAAGGAAAATATATAGTAGGATAGGATACGGAAAGGCTCGACAGGGTGGCGAAATGAAAGAAACATCATACGCAATACTTGGGATGGGGCGTTACGGATCGAAGCTGGCTCTGACGCTGGCGGCGACCGGCGCGGAGATACTGATCGCGGACAGGAACGCGCAGATCGTAAATGAGTACGCTGACAATGTGACGCGAGCCGTCAGTCTCGATCTTGGCAACCCGGTCGCTCTGCAGGAGATAGGTCTTGATCTGACAGATACAGTCATAATAGATCTGAGCGAAGAACTGGAAGATACGATCATGTGCACTATGATCGCCAGAGAAAAAGGCGTAAAGACGATAATCGCGACAGCGAGTACCGATATAGCGCGTGACGTTCTGATGCGGGTCGGCGTCGATGAAGTGGTGATACCCGAGGATGAAGCCGCAGCAAGGATGGCGAGGAGACTTATCTCTGAAGGCTTCATGGAGTATCACGACCTCGGCGGCGGACTGTGCGTGGTAAAAGTCCATGCGCAGAAGGAATGGACGAAGAAGCGCCTCAGAGATCTGAAGCTTCCCGAACGGGAAAACGTCCACATCATCGCTGTTGAAAAGGACGGAGTGATGGAAGTGGATATCGACCCGGATATGGTGCTGACGGAAGAGTCGGTCGTAGCGGTGTCGATACCAAAGAGCCAGATATATGATCTGATATAAAAGGGAGAGCAGGAGGAAAAATGGCAGAGAAGATGAATGAAGGAAGAGAAACTATACTCGTAATAGACTTCGGCGGTCAGTACAACCAGCTGATCGCAAGACGTGTGCGCGAATGCGGCGTTTATGCCGAAGTCCATCCGTACACGTTCCCGGTGGAGGAGATCAGAAAGATCGGTCCGAAGGGACTGATCTTCACAGGCGGTCCGAACAGCGTTTACGGAGAATCCGCTCTGGAGTATGATCCGGAGCTGCTGAAGCTGGGCATACCGACTCTCGGTATATGCTACGGCGCGCAGCTGATGGCTTACGGTCTCGGCGGAGATGTCAGGACGGCTCCGACCAGCGAATACGGTCATGCCGATGTCAAGGTGACAGACCACGCAGGGCTTTTCGCAGAGGTCCCGGATGAGACGGTCGCCTGGATGAGCCACACGGACTACATCGCCAAAGCGCCGGAGGGATTCCGCGTTACTGCTCATACGGAGGTCTGCCCGGTAGCTGCGATGGAGTGCCCGGAGAAGGGCATGTACGCGACGCAGTTCCATCCCGAGGTCATGCATTCAGTGCACGGAACTGAGATACTGAGGAGTTTCGTTCTGGACATCTGCGGATGCGCAGGCGACTGGAAGATGGACTCTTTCGTCGAAAAGACGATAGATGAGATACGCGAGAAGGTCGGTGACGGAAAAGCGCTGTGCGCTCTTTCGGGCGGCGTGGACAGTTCGGTCGCGGCCGTGATGATGGCGAAGGCGATCGGTAAGCAGCTGACATGCGTTTTCGTCGATCACGGACTTCTCAGGAAAAACGAGAGCGAAGAGGTCGAGGCAGTATTCGGACCGGACGGCCCGTACGAGCTGAACTTTATTCGTGTGGATGCGCGCGAAAGATTCTACTCGAAGCTCGCGGGAGTCACGGAGCCTGAAAGAAAGAGGAAGATCATCGGCGAGGAGTTCATCCGCGTATTCGAGGAGGAAGCAAAGAAGATCGGAGCAGTCGACTTCCTCGTACAGGGAACTATCTATCCTGACGTTATCGAGAGCGGTCTCGGCGATTCGGCGACGATCAAGTCGCACCACAACGTCGGAGGTCTGCCGGACTTCGTCGATTTCAAGGAGATAATAGAGCCTCTCAGGATGCTGTTCAAGGATGAGGTAAGGCAGTCCGGAAGAGAGCTGGGCATACCGGAGTATCTCGTATCCAGGCAGCCGTTCCCGGGCCCGGGTCTTGCGATCAGGATCATCGGCGAGGTGACGCCGGAGAAGATAAAGATGGTGCAGGACGCCGACTATATCTTCAGAGAAGAGGTCGACATATATTCGAAGAAGCAGGCTGAGGAGAGAGAAGCAGGAAGATTCGAGGGACCGACGCTCAAGGAATCGCTCGGTCAGTACTTCGCTGCCGCGACCAATATGCAGTCGGTCGGAGTAATGGGAGATTTCAGGACATACGACTACGCGATAGCGCTCCGTGCCGTCATGACGAGCGACTTTATGACGGCAGATGCGGCGAAGATCCCGTGGGAGCTTCTCGAACACATCACGACGAGGATCGTAAACGAGGTCGATCATGTGAACAGAGTGCTCTACGACTGCACGAGCAAACCGCCGGCTACCATAGAAATGGAGTGATCTTGATGATAGATCTGATAAGTGTCCAGGGAGCCATATGCTGCCTGGCCTTTTTCTTCGCAGGGATTGTAGATTCTATCTGCGGAGGAGGAGGTCTGATAACGATACCGGCAATGCTTGCGGCCGGGATCCCGGTACGCTTCATTACAGGAACGAACCAGTGCGCCGCGTGGATCGGCACCGGCGTCGCGGCTTTTGAGTATGTGAAAAGCGGTAATGTCCACATGAGATCGGCGCTGATAACGCTTCCGTTTGCGGTGGCGGGATCATTTTTGGGCGCAAAGCTGAATCTGCTGGTGCCCGATCACTATTTGAAGATCTTCATGCTCGTTTCAGTTCCGGTCATAGCATTCTTTGTTTTCAGTAATAGAGAAATGGGCGAAGAGGACCATTATGAAGAAAAGTCACCCGGCTCTGTCGCTGTGGGCTCTGCCCTGATAGGATTCCTGCTCGGCGGATATCAGGGATTCTACGGTCCCGGATGCGGGTTGTTTTTTATGCTGGCTTACGCGGTCTTCCTGAAGATGAACCTCGTGAGGGCAACGGGAAACACAAGATTCGTGATCGCCATCGCGTCGACGGTCTCTGTTTTGACGTATGCGGTTTCCGGAGCGGTGCTGTGGAAGCTGGCCGCAGCGGCGACCATCTTCAATATCGCCGGCTCCTATCTCGGAGCGCGCCTTGCTATACGGAACGGCGCAAAGGTGATCAGGCCGATCATGATCGTAGTGGTGATAATGCTGATGATAAAGCTGGTATTCGATATGGCGGGATCGCTGTAAGCAGACCCTCCAATAGTGAAATGCGGAGCTTGCGATAATGTGTATTTGTAAAGGGCAGAGGCCATAGTGTATAATATATGATATAATTAGTAAAATATAGATCAGTGAGAAGAGGTGTTTATGGAAAAACTATTTTCAAATGAACAAGTCAACCGTGGCAGACAGGTGGAACTTGATCTTGCAAAATGCCTTGCGATTTTTTTCATGATCTTCCTGCATTGCTATTTTGCGACCAGCTATTTTGAATTTGATATCAGTTCCGGCCTGGTGCGGGTCGTCAGTCAGCTTTTCGGCGGTCCGTTCGCAGCGCCCGTATTCATGTTCGCTATGGGTGTCGGGATGGTGTATTCAAAAAATCAAGAGCCGGCATATCTGATCAAGCGTGGAATAAAACTGATCCAGCTTGGTTTTTTTGTAAACATAGGAGAATTCTTTGTTCCGTATTTCCTTGCCGGGAATCTGCTTGGTGATTGGGAAAAGTTTCCGATCGCGAACGGCTTGCTGTTGTTCTGCATAGATATCCTGGCGTTTGCAGGGATGGCATTTATCCTGGTCGGCATTCTTAAGAAGCTGAAATTGTCGGCAAAGGGAATGGTGATCGTTGCTTTGGTCCTTTCGGTCATTGGATCATTTGCCAGATTCCATGACTTCGGAAGCAATGTCCCGAATCTGATAGCCGGGTATTTTATAGGGAGCGCAGGCGGCTTCACAGCATTCCCGCTGTTCAACTGGTTCGTGTTCCCGGCGTTCGGTATTCTGTTCGGAGAATACTATCTAAGATGTAATAACAAAGAGAAATTGTTGCGGTTCTGGCCGGCAGGTCTCGCCATATCCGTTGTATATTTCGTGATCTCGTGGTTCTTACCGCACGGATTCTTATCAGAAACACATCTTTATTACTTTATGACAACGATAGATGTCGTGTTCTGCCTGATGTGTATCTACGGTGTTATCGGCTTTTGCTATCTGGTATCAAAGCATCTGCCTGATGGCGCGATCAGATTCTTCTCGAAAACGAGCAGCAATCTGAATACGCTCTATGTTATCCAGTGGTTCATAATCCCGATCACATATGTTCTGATCGTTTATTTCAACAGAGATATCGTGTTTGGCGATCTGTCACTCATTATTATTTCTCTTCTGGAGATGGCAGCATCGACACTGTTGGCAAGCGGATACAAAAAAATCAGTATATAAACAGGAAGAAGGGAGAAGCGATATGTTAGCAGTAAAGAAGAAGCTGAGTATTCTTTTATCGTTAATAATGGCGGTAGTTGTTGTTTCTGCTTTTTCTGTATCGCCGGCATTAGCGGAAGCGAAGACATCGGAGATGACGCCCATTGAAAAGGCAAAGGCCGAAAAAAAACTGGGAGCTGGTAATACAGAGGGAGACCCATATGAGACCGGCATAGGGGTCCATGCAGACCCGGCTGTATTTGAAAAAGATTTTAATTTAACGCCTGCACAGAAAATATATACGATCCAAGCTATGCAGAGGGTCGTCTCTAAGATCATAGACGATGATATGAGCGATCTGGAGAAATACTACATTCTGGCATTGTGGATGAACAAGCATGTGGTATATGATTGGGATTTCTGGATGGGTTGTTATAATTTCGAGTATTACAGCCATCAGTGGGATTCATATGGTGGAATAAAAGATGGTGAAACCTCCGTTTGCGCAGGTATTGCGGTATTCTATGCCAATATGTGTCATGCGGCGGGACTCCCTTGTAAGTTTGTCAGGCTAGACCCATCATATCTGGATCATACAATAAGTTATATTCCTAATATCAATGACCATGCATATCTTGTTGATGTGACAGAAAATGTATTCTTGATGTCTGAACAGTCAGGCCTCGCTTTTCAAAATCTCGACAAAGAGTTTTCGCATATAACGAAGGATGCTGATGATGAGACGTTTGACTATTATGAAGGAGGCGAACCGACATCATCAAGTATAAGACCGGATGAAGATAATACGAAGTGGCCTTATTCTGATTTTGACGACGAAACGAAAGCCGCAAAAATGAAGAATTATTGTAAGACCGCGTATGAGAAATGGTTCAAGGAATATGCGAAGCACGAAGGTACGGAAAAAGACTTCAGGACTCCGTATGAAGAAAAGGGAAGCGGCACCGGTCATTACGTGGGTTATGTCGGATCTGAATCAAATCGCACATCCAGCGGTGATATCTGGTTCCTGGACGATTTCTATAGAAATCCGACTGAATTAAAAGAGAAAATCAAGAATAAGGAATTTGATGAACAGTTGATCAACCTGTCCGGTTTAAAGAAGAGTTATGATAGCGAAGACGAGGATGAACTTTTGGCAGCTGTTGCACAGGACATTGAAAAAGTCGAATATTTCCCGTCAGCAGACAATAATAATAATATCGTTGCAGAAGTTGATGAACTTGAAAACACAGATTATGAATTAACATGCACAGAGTTTGATAAAGACAAGAGTAAGGCAGTTCTTCAATTAAAAGGTAAGCCCCCTTATTCAGGCACGTATGAGTTTACTGTCAGGCTGAAGTCTGCCACAGTTTCGAAGGACCCTGTTATCAAGAAAGGTCTTGTTTATAGCGGAAAACCGCAGGTTTTGGTAGAACCCGGCGAAGCAGAGCACGGTGTAATGCAATATGCGATCGGTACTAAAGAGGAGGAGCCGGAGGCGGAGGAATTCTCTGCAGATCTTCCGACCGGAACAGCTGCAAAAAAATACTATGTTTGGTATAAGGCTGTAGGAAATGAAGGTTATGCAGACAGTGACCCGCAGCGCATGGAGTGGGCTACTCCGATCGGACGGCTTACTGTGGACATTCTTGTTGATGAACAAGAGCTCGATCTCGAGATAGGAGAAACTGCAACGATAACACCCAAACTGAGTACGAAGATCCCGGTGAAGTTTACGTTTGAAAGTCAAGACGAAGATGTCGTGGTGGTAGACGATAATGGTGTTGTTACCGCAGTAGACGAAGGTAGTACGGCTATTCTTGTCGAGGCTGCTTTGAAATACAGTAGTGCAAATTATAATATGGATGAGCTAACGGTAGTTTGGGTCAATGTCAAGCCGGAACCTTTTGATCTCAGCGAGACAAAAGTCAGATTCAACAAATCATCATTTACTTATAATGGTAAGGTCCAAAGGCCTACGATCAAGACGATCAAAGGCTGGAAGTTAGAGGAAGGAATAGACTATGAGGTAAAATGGTCTAACAAATCATCTAAAAAGGCAGGCACATATACTGTGGTCGTAACAGGAATAGGTGGTTTTACCGGATCGACAGATGCGACATATACCATCAAAAAGGCTGCAAACCCGATGAAGGTGAAAGCTAAGAAGGTCGCAGTCAAAGCCAAGAGCTTGAAGAAGAAGGCAAAGTCGATCGCGAGATCCAAGACGCTTAAAGTAAGCAATGCGAAGGGCAAGCTTTCTTACAGGATCACTGCTGCCAAGAAGGGTAAGAGCAAAAAGAACTTAAAGAAAAAGTTTAAGATCAATGCAAAGACAGGCAAGATCACTGTGAAAAAGGGTCTGAAGAAAGGGACCTACAAAGTAACGGTGAAAGTCAAAGCAAAAGGAACTGCAAATTACAAAGCATCTGCCTGGAAGACTGTTAAGGTCAAGGTAATGGTAAAATAAGCGAATGATGAAGAAGCGGAGGATCGGGAAACCGTCCTCCGCTTTTAAGTTGCAGTGTAATATGAACTATTTGCATGATGCCTCGGAAACAGCTGTGTCGAAGGCTTCAAAATCTGCATCCACCGTGCTGAATTGCATCACTACGTCATGGTCTCCCATGTAGATCCGTATCAGTTTGCACGGATATGATACTTCCTTTGCGCCATCCTTTGATATGCCGGTCATGTTATATTTGCACTCGATCGTGTGCATGTCGTACTTGCCGGCAAATTTTCCTGCAACAGGATCGGACGGGTCAGAATAAGATGCGTTATCTTCGGTGACTTCTTTAAAGAATGCACCTGCTGCCTCCAGATCATATGTGCCATCTTCCATGAGACCGAAATTGTCAGTAAGGAGCAGTTTGTACTCATGTCCTTTTTTGCTGCTCTTTTCATAGATGGCATAGTCGTCCGAGAGGGTGCTTTCTTCGACCTTCCAGTCTGACGGGATCTCCATCGTGATCCCCTGAAACTCTATCGTCTGGTTACCGCCGCCTCCGCAGGCAGCTATCATCAGGGCCGATATAATGGTCAACATCAGGATCAGGGTCTTTTTCATGATACTCTTCTCCTTTGCATAAACTATTTTCAAGATGTGCTATTCTTCGAGCGCGAGGTCTATAGCCGTGGCGAACTGGTCAGCGCATGATGTCGGTCTGCGTCCGCAGGTGTTGCCTCTGAAAAGACCCGCGATCTCACGGGCATCGGAACCTTCGACGAGCATCGAGATAGCTTTGAGATTGCCGTCGCAGCCGCCTGTGAATCTGACGCCGCAGAGTTTGCCGTCTTCGATCGAAAATTCGATCTGTCTGCTGCAGACTCCCCGCGGTGTGTATGAAAAACTTTGCATCTTGTATCCTCCGTTTGAAAATCAAAGGGCCTTTGAGCTTACATCCCAAGCTCTTCATCGATCAGGATGATCTCAGTCTCGCATGAGCCTATCGGGTACATAAGGACCAGCATCCCGCGGCACAGCCTGTCAGGGCTCTTGCAGTCGAAGCATTTGTCCTTGTAGACGCAGGGCGTCTTTCTTCCCATGGACTTCGCTCTCTGCGGAGCGGCTACGTTGCGTGCCCGCCAGATGGCATCATCCATCGTGTCAGTAAGTTTGTTCACGCCGATCACGAAATAAACCTTTTTGTGTCCGTACAGGATGGATGACAGGCGGTTTCCCGTGTGATCGATATTCACTATCGTGCCGTCTTCGGAAAGCGCATTTGCTGAGCAGATGTAGCAGTCAGTCGTCATCGCTTTTTTCAGTGCGTCTGCCGGATCCTGTCTCCAGTGCCATATCACTTCGTTGTGTTCTGCGAGGCTTTCGAACAGACCGAGCTGTTCAGCAGTTTTCATTCCGCCCAAAGCGACGCTCTTGCCGTCGATCTGCTCGTTAAGGTAAGCAGCGGCCTGCTCTCCGTTTTCGAACAGCCGGACTTTGTATCCTTTTCCTTCAAGATTCTCTTTTGCTTTCGCCAGTTCAGCCATGGTGTGTTACCTCCTTACGATCTGCCGGATATCCTTTCTTTGAGGATTATTTTAGCATCTGCGAATAGCGATGTATAGTTCATTTTAATGGTCGAGGGACCATTTGCCCGCAGGTCCATCTCGTTATATAATACAAAAGATATGATATAGTTCGTGAAAACGGAGGAAATGTGAAATGACAAAGCTGCCAAAACCATTGATGATAATACTGGGCGTACTGGTGATCATATTGTTATTCGACGTAATGGTACTTATAAAGAACGGTTTTTCCATAACTGCTTTGGGAGGCATGATAGTCGTCCTGGGCACGGGTCTGTATCTGCTGCGTGACTTTGGCAAGGACGTGCAGAGGCAGAGAGACGCCGAGGAGGCGCAAAGAAGGCTGGAAGCTGCTGAAGAGGAAGACGAAGAAGACGAGTATGAGGATGAAGACGAATATGAAGACGATGACGCTGATGGTGTCGAAGAAATCGAAGCCGATGACGCTGAGGAAGATGAGGACGACGATGACGCTGAATCGGAAGATGAAGAAGTAGCAGAAGCCGAAGAAGAAGCAGTGGAAACAGTCGAAGCTGTTGAGGATACTGAAGCGTAAGAATGATGAAGAAATGAATCATCCGAGAGCATAATGACAAGAGCCGTCGTGATGACGGCTTTTTTTTGTGCGAAAAGCCGTGGAAGAGTAATGAAAGAAAAAAAGTGAAAAAAATCAAAAAAAGTGTTGCTTTTTGAAAAGGGCGGTTGTAGTATTGTATTACATACTAATGTCAGACAAAGGACAAACTGACAATCCGATAAAGCGTTTCGCTCAAAACAGATTTCTAAACAGAGGTGCCGGTCCGTTTCAGAGTCGGTGCACAGGAAAAGAGAGGTGATCGTATGAAAAAAACACTTTGTTCACGGATAGCGATATGCGCGATCATGATGCTTGTTATCTTATCCGTGACAGCCTGCGGGTCAGGAGAGAGCGACAGTTCGCAAAGCTCCGACAACGGAAAGAGCGCTGAATATGTGATCCGTGTCGGACACAGCGATACTGAAGACAACCTTCTGAATGTTTCGCTCAAAAACTATGCCGACTGGGTAAGCGAAAAGACAGACGGCAAAGTCCTGATCAGGATCTACCCCAATGAAAAACTCGGAGACAACACCGATATGGCGCAGATGCTGGTCACGGGAGAACTGGACGCGATGATGATGCCGCAGGGCGTCGAAGCGACCTACGCACCTAAGATCGCGACGATAGGACTTCCGTTCCTGTTCGACAGCTATGAGCAGGCATGGGCCGTACTCGACAACGAAGAGGTCGCGAAAGGACTGACGGAAGGCCTTGGAGACTACAACATGATCCAGCTTGCTTTCTGGGAAAACGGCATGAGACAGATCACGAACAACGTCAGAGAGATCGACAATGCGAAGGATGCCGAGGGCCTGCATCTCAGGATCCCTGAAGACAGTATGACAGCAGCCATCATGAAAGAACTCGGTATGACAACGACAGTTTTTTCCTGGAGCCGCACATATGATGCTCTGAAGCAGGGAACGTTCGACGGTCAGGAAAATCCGATAGCGAATATCTACGCGAACAAGATCCAGGAAGTAAACAAGTATATGACGATGACGAATCACAAGTACGAGTCCAAAAACCTTATCTTCTCGCTCAGCACATGGAACGATCTTCCCGAGGATATTCAGGGTGTTCTTCTCGAAGGAGCGAAGAAATTCGGACAGGAACACCGCGAGGCGGTCGCATCGGCTGAATCGAAACAGCTCGAGGAACTCAAAAAAGACGGAATGAAGGTAAACGAAGATCCGGATATCGATTCGTTCAAAACAGCGACGAGAGACGTGTATACGGACTTTGAAATACAGGACAACTGGACTGCACCGCTCATAGCCAAGATACGCGCACTGGCGTCGGCAGCTGAGTAAGCAGACAAATTATTAACAGCTATAACTCAAAGGTATTTTTCACGAAAGAGAATAGGAGAAAGACAATGTTTGAAGTGATTCTTATGGATTTCGCCTGGGCCAGCATGCTTCTTCTGATAGGACTGTTCCTCAGAGCTAAGGTGGGCATCCTGCAGAAAATGTTCATCCCGGTATCGGTAATAGGCGGACTTGTCGGACTGCTGCTCGGTTCGGAGGTGCTCGGTAAGTTTTGTCCGTACTACATCCACTGGTCGGACAACGTAGCCGGATTTGCGAATCCACTGCTCGCGATCCTCTTCGTAACGCAGTTCATAGCACTTAGCTTTGACAGGAAGATGATCAAGAAGTGTTCGCTTATCTTCCTCATCTCGGCAGTCGTCATCGCGACACAGGTGCTTTCGGCGATGGGACTCGGCAAGCTTTTCGGACTGCCGGACGGAGCATCGCTCCTGCCGTTCAGCGCATTCTACGGAGCGCACGGCATACCGCAGGTAGTAGCGGGAATATATGACACTCTCGGTTACTGGAACTATGATGAAGCTTCCGCTTTCGGAACGACATACGCGACGATCGGTATGCTCTACGGCATCATCGTAGGTATCGTCATCCTGAACATCGGTATCCGTAAAGGATGGGTGACAGCGGAAAAATCCGGAAACCTCAACAGAGAGGATTACACAGGGATCCTGGAAAAGGAAAACAGATTCACATTCATGAAGGCGTTCACATCGGATATCGCATTCGATCCTCTGACACTGCACTTTGGTATCGTTCTGGGCATAATGCTTCTGGCTTACGGGCTGCTGAACATACTGCACATGGTGCCGCTGTTCTCGGGATTCGCGATCTATGTACCGGCGATACTCATCTCACTGGTAGCAGGCATCGTGATCAAGAGGACGCCGATGAGTGAGTTCATCGATAACGAGTCACTGGCGCACATCGGAACGCTTGCACTCGAGTATCTGATCATCACGGCGATAGCGACGATGAAGCTCGACGTCATCATGAACAACGCAGGCGCGATCCTGACGATATCGCTCGTAGGCCTCGTGCTGACGACGATAATACTTCTGATACTGCCGAAGCTCTGGCTCAAGACCAGCTGGCTGGAAAACGGAATGGTAATGTTCGGAGCATGGACGGGCTCGACGGCAACAGGAATGATGCTGCTGCGTATATCCGACCCTGAACTTGAGACAGATGCAGGTCCGAACCTCATCGCAGCGACACCGCTCTGGCAGATCAGTACTCAGAACTTCTATCTGACCATTGCGCCGATGATCATCGTGACGAGCGCCGGTTTCCACTCCCTGGCACTGGGAACTTTAGGAATGCTGGTAGTGGCACTGATAGCAGGATTCATATTAGGACGGAAATAGAGAAGGAAAACATATCTAAAAGAATCTCGATTGGAGGAGATAACAATGAAAGAAGTTTCGATCAAAGACCTTAGGAACAAAGCGACCGAGATGCGTATGAAGGTCATAGACATGATCTACAAGGCGCAGTCAGGTCATCCGGGCGGTTCGCTGTCAGCCGCTGAGTTCATGACAGCATGCTACTTCAAGTATATGAACGTGGATCCGGAGAATCCCGGATGGGAAGACCGTGACAG